>NZ_JARXOV010000024.1:0-59734 GCF_030162955.1 Comamonas jiangduensis | reverse complement strand
ACAATTTTGAGAATAAAAAACAACAAACGCCCCCACACCGGCAGCAGCACCAATGCCGTCCCTAAAATCTTTCAGCGCAAAGCTTGGCTTTGCACCCACGCACGATCAACAAGGGGCAATCATGAAAAAACTGGCCATCGGCGTTCTCAGCGCAGGCGCACTGGCTGTTGCTGGCGGGCTGACCACCAGCTATTACATCGGAGGAAAAATTCAAGAAGCAATGGAACAAACCGCCGATGTCTGGAGCTCCGAAGATGGCTTTACCGTGCGTGTGCTGGAATACGACCGCGGCCTGCTGAGTTCGCGCGCGCAAACGCTGTGGTCGTTTGCCAGCGAAGAGGATGTCTACGACATCACCGTCACCCACGACATTCTGCATGGCCCTTGGCCCATGGGCAAAGCTGCCAAAGTGGTGTCGCAGTTTTTGCTGCCCGAAGACAGCGACCCGCAGCTGCTTGAAGCTTTGCGCAACCGTGCAGCACTTGAGTGGGTCACCACCGCCAATTGGTCCGGCGGTACCGCACACACCCTGTTTTCTCCCAACTTTACGGCCAGCTTTGCAGACGACTCTTCGCTGACCTGGGGAGGGCTGCAAGCCGAATGGACACTCTCGCCCGAGCGCACCGACACGCAAGGCTGGGTACGCATGCCGGTATTGCGCGTCAAGGTGGAAGATGGCAGCCGCCTGGACGTGGAAGACACTGAAATCACGTTCGATACGCACATGCCTGCTGGCTATAGCTTCTGGCTGGGGCCCACTGCACTGAAAATTGGTCTGCTGGCGGCCCAGAACACCGAAGACGATACCCAATTGAAATTACAGGGGCTGATGCTCAACACCAGCAACGTGCTGCAAGACAAGCTGGTGCAATCCGGCATGGAGGTTCAGTTGCAGCAACTGGAGATGCCCAGCTTGCATGCCAACGACTTCGCGCTGAGCATGCAATTCAAAAACTGGGACGCAGACTGGCTCAACCAACTCGTTGTTTGGCTACAGGCCGGCAGTGATGCCCAAGCGCTGGACTGGCAGAGCAGCTTGCCCGCATTGCTGGCTGGCAAGCCCGAACTGGCCATTTCCCGCCTGAGCATGCAAAGCGCTGATGGCCCCGTCTCCTTCTCCGCACGTCTTGCGTATACCGGCACACAACCTGGAGCATTTAACCCGGGCACCGATCTGGAAGGGCAATTGCGCACCGCCTTGCCGTTGCCGACCTTGGTACAACTGCTGGAAGCCAAAGTGCGCAACGATTACCTTGCACTGCTGGAGCAGATGAACCATGCGCTGGAAGCTGAAGAGTTGCAAGCCGCCGTGGAAGATGGTGTGCACAAACGTCTGAAGACGCTGCTGAGCCAAGGGGTGGTGCTGCAGCAAGGCGATACCGTCGAGGCAGCCTTGGAATTTGCGCACGGTGAGTTCAAGCTCAACAACCGCCCGCAAACCTTGCCCCAATTGCTGAGTATTGGCAGCGGCTTGTAGACTCGCTGGCACCTGCAAGACACTGCACCCGATACAGCAAGACAGGGTTCGCTGCATGCACATACAAATACGCACACGCAAACAAAAAGGCTGCCCAGGGCAGCCTTTTTTGATATCTGGCAAAAACCAGCGCTGGCGCTTTATACACAAGCGCCAGCAGCTATGCTTTTAGGTGTACTGCTGCACGCCGTGTTTGCCATCGACCAGGTGCCCGGCCGACAGCGACATCATCAGCAGCGCAATACGCTCGTGCATGATGACGGTGTGTGCATTGTGCGAATCCACCATGTATTGACGCAACTGCTCACGCACCTTGGCTGCGCCCGTCACATCAATAATGATGTCGACCTCTGTGCCTTGGCTGACCAAGTCCATAAAGTTATCCGTCACAGGAATTTGGTGCTGGCGTGCCAAGGCAATGCCGGGCAGCTCCAAGTTCAAATCCGCCACACCGATGAGTTGGACAAACGGGGCACTCAACAGCTGTTGAAGCAAAGGAGTGCCTGTTTCACCAGCGCCAATGACTACGATGCGAAATGTTTGCATTGAGAAATACCTTCTATAAATCCGCCGCAACCTACCTGCGCGCGGCAAGTTCACAGTGTCAGCGCAGCCCCAGGGGCGCACTCTGCGCCACGTCAAGAACACGCCAGCCGCAGCACCTGTCACTTGCTGACATACAAACGCAGCGGCAGCACGCGACAATCCCTAGATGCGAATCGGATCGGAACTTTTCATGCAGCGTCGTCAATATCTCCTGGCCCTGGCCCATCTCAGCGCCTGCGCCGCGCTACCGGCTTGGGCCAAGCCTGCATCAGACAGCGGATTGTTCCCGGTGGACAGCCGGGTTCCCGGCGGTGTGGCTCGGCTTTCGTTGGGCCCCTCTTCCGCACAGCCCAAGGTCACGACCGCCGAAGGCACCCCCGTGCTGGTGGTGGGGGACATGATTGAATGGACAGCGCTGGTAGGCATTCCACTCTCGGCCAAGCTCGGCGTACACACCGTCACGGTGCGCAACGACGATGGCACGCAATCGCTCGATTACAGCGTGAGCGACAAGCAGTATGCCGAGCAGCGCCTGAAAGTTGCCCCTAAAACGGTAGATTTAGCGCCCCAAGACTTGGCGCGGCATGAACGCGAACGGGCGCACCAGCAAACCATCATGGCACTCTTTAGCGCACCCGCACCAACGCTGACGGCCATGCGCATGCAACCGCCCTGCCCAGGCCGGCGCTCCAGCAGTTTTGGGCTGCGTCGCATTTTTAATGGGCAATCACGCAATCCCCATAGTGGAATGGACATTGCAGCCCCCACTGGCACCAGCGTTGTAGCGCCGCTACCCGGCAAGGTCGTCGATATTGGGGATTACTTTTTCAACGGCACCACGGTGTGGCTGAACCACGGCGGCGGCCTTCTGACCATGTACTGCCACCTGTCCGGTGTGCAATGCAGCCTTGGCGATGCGCTGCAACCGGGACAAACTTTTTGCCAAGTTGGCGCCAGCGGCCGTGTCACTGGGCCGCACCTGCACTGGGGGGTCATGCTTAACCGCACCATGGTTGACCCTGCGCTATTTTTAGCCTAATCAGCCATCAACACTTATGAATAAAGCCCTAAAAGCTATTTTTTTCAATAGCATTAAACTGGGCTAGGGGCGCTTGCTAAGCTCGGGCAAATCTTGCGGTGCATCAACCAGCAGGTAGCGGCGCATCAGATCAAAAAAGCTGTCATAAAACTGGCCACTGGTCACGGTTTCACTGCCAATTTTGATCATGGAGTCATGACCTGCTGCCACGGGCACTGAGACAGTGCCCAACATGCTCACGCCCAGACTGGCGGAATTGCTGGCCATCTTCAACGCAAAACTGTCTTGCAGGGCACTGACAAAGCCCATGCTCAAGCCGCCATCGCTGCTTTCTGGCACGCAGGTCACTCGAATATTCATTTGCACATGGCGGTCCGGCTGGGGCTGAAAGCTTTTTTGGCCCTCCACCACCTCCTTATCCGCCTTGTTGACGATGTAGCCCTGACTCAACAAGGCGCGGCGCGCAGCTTCACACGTTTGTGCAGGCGTAGCATCAAACAAGCGTGAATAGGTGGCCGCTGAACCAAATTTCTCTTCCACTTTGGGCATCGCCTCGGTCGCAGAGCGCCCGCCCAAGCCGCTGCAAGCCGTCAGCAGCGCCGCCATCCCAAGCACTGAGAATGCACCAACGATTCGACGCGCCGAGTTGCCTGAGAAAAAATGGGACATAACTGTTTCCAAGAAACCTGTGATTGTGAGTCTGGTGCACAACTGCTGCTTGACCCACCGGTAAATCGCTCACGATTTTATAGCTACTTGCAATTCGCACACTGCGTATGCCTAAAGCTCGGACCATAAACTGTCTCATTCGGCATCAAGGCACAGTCTTACACTACAAAACGCTACATACATGCACCAAATCATGCATTTCTCATGCATGCTTGTACATCTACGTGCGCAACGCACGGCACACAGGAGTTATTACTGAATGTTGTCCTTGAAATCACTGGGGTTGGCTTGCGCACTGGGAACTACCATGCTGGTGGGCTGCACCACACACTCTGCAGACCTTAAAAAACCAGCGCAATCGGGCAAGGCCACAATCACTTTGCAATCCCACCGCTGGGAATTGCAACAAGCGCTGACCTCCCAGAGCACACCAGACCCGCAGTGGCAAATTCCTGCCTCCAACGGCAAGACGGCACGTACCATCGGTATCAATTTTTCTGCCTACCAGCGCATCAGCGTCGATCGCCTGTGCAACACACTCATGGGTAGTTACAGCACCCAAGGCGAACACATCCAAATCAGCCGTTTAGCGGCCACCATGATGGCTTGCAATGACAACGCATTGATGGAATTGGAGCAAAACGTCGCACAACAATTACCCAAGGCGCAGACTTGGAAAGTCATGGATGGCCCCGCCCCCACCTTAGAGCTGAAATTCGAAGGCGGCGCTTCCTGGCAATTCAAGGGAACGCCGACGCACGAAACACTCTATGGCAACAGCCAACGCATTTTTCTAGAAGTCGCACCGCAAAAAGTTGCATGCAACCATCCGCTGATGCCGAATGCGCAATGTCTGCGCGTGCGAGAGATTCAGTACAGCAGCCAAGGCATCAAACAAAGCGTGGGCGAATGGCAAAACTACTACGGCTCGATTGAAGGCTACACCCATCAAGATGGGGTACGTAATGTGCTGCGTATCAAGCGTTTCACACGCGACCAAGCTCCTGCAGATGCATCCAAACACATCGATGTTTTGGACATGACCGTTGAAAGCGAGATCGTGCGCTGAGCTATCACTGCTCAGACGCCATAAAAAAGCCCTTGCACAGTCTGCGAGGGCTTTTTTCTAATGCACTTGTACCCAATCTCTGTGGGTTTGGCTGTGGAAAACTCTATGAAAAATCGCCACAATCTACGCCCCGCTTAGGATTGCAGCGTGTGCTCAAAATTCAGGCAGCGATGAGGTCGCGGCCCCAAAGATGGGTTCTAGACAAACCGGAACGTCCCATCCACAAACATGGATGCGCGATGACCTCGATCCGTCAACTCATCTGCATATGACCAAAAAGCTTTGACTTTGCCATTTTCGGTATCAATGATTTGACTTACCGTGAAGCCTGTTTTTTCAATCCAGTTCAAGAAATGCAAGGTCTCGGAAAGCTGCAAGTAACTCAAACGCTCGTTGCCTTGCGTCACATTGCCATTCTTGTCCGTCACACGCCAAATCAGGTCGCCACGCACGGAATAGCTTACCTGCGCGGTGCTTTCAGGAAATTGAATCACCGCCTCTCGTCCTAACAAAGCGCCTGTGTAATGCATTGTCATTGCGTGCCCCTTCGTTCCAGTGCCACTGCATGCATCAGTGGTCACGCAATTGATTGTTGAATGCATCCCCTATTAGCCCTTGTGGGAATACAACCCGAGATCGAGCAATCACCCGAGAAAAATTTGCGTGAGGCATAAAACCCATAGCACCAAGGCACTAGCTAGCCAAGCGTTACAGCGACCAGTTATGTCGCACCCAAACCAGTTTCTCCAAATTTAACTGCAGCGTTTTTGCCTGTTGCGTTAACAAAATTTTCACATCTACTGGCAAGTTTTTGCGTAGCGCACGATGGTACGCAAAAAGCAAGCTGCGCTCGCGCCGCTCGCATACTTCAAAAGCCTCTGCGGGAGTCCATTCCGAGAGTCGAGATCTGAATGCCATCCATCCCACATATAGCCGCTGCGGCCAATGACTCACCCAGCTTAAGGGAACTTTATTGCTATGGCATAAGGAGCCCAGCACCCGAATAAATCGTTGCAACAAATCGATATGCCGCTCAATAACCTGTTGTGCAAAATCATTCACAGGCACAGAGCGCATACTCCAAAGGTCACGTAGCAGCGTTTGGCACCCTTTATGCAATGGGTAGAGTACGGTGGGCAGATCGCGCACGGGCATCACGTTCAGGGACATGCTTTGCCTATTGTGAATTTGTGCACGGGCATGCATCCAGGCATCTTTCACCGCTTGGCGCACTTCTCGCCATGGCAGCAAACTGGTTGTAGTCTGGGCACCCCACTGCATCTCTAGCTCTTGTACCAACTCTGCGAAGCCAGCATCCGGATGCTGCAAAGCAGCTATCCAGCCCAGTTCATACGCAGGCTTATATTGGTCGTAGCCTCTACCAGCCACGTAATAAGGCTCTTGAGCAAACTGTATGTGCCAATACGCGTTCTCTTGTTCAGAGACTATGAGCATTTGGTGATCCGTGGTCATCGCTGACACCTGAACGCCAGGCGCTGCCGTCGGAAGACCATGTCTGTAACAAACTGGGTACTTGAACATACCTTTGCGTGAATAAAAGGGAATGGATGCATGCGGGTCAATCGTGAAGCGCTCGCAAAATTGAAGCGAGTACTAGCTTTATCGGATTGTCGGACACGGCAAGCCCCCAGATGGTCGGCATAGGCAAGCGCTGGATGTAGGACTGGCCACATAGACCCCACCTTCTGAATTTCTCGCGCATAAAAAAAGGCATATGCGTGCATATGCCTTTGTGCTGGTAGCAAGGTAGCTATTAATTTTCTGAAGCTACACGCTCAGCACCATCCAACCCCAGCTCTTGAATTTTTCGGGTAATGGTGTTGCGACCAATCCCCAAACGCAGCGCAGCTTCCATACGCTTGCCATGGGTCAGACCCAAGGCCGTATTGATCAAGCTCGACTCGAAGCGCTGGCTCAAAACGTCCCACACCTCTTTGCAATCGCTTTGCAAAAGCTTTTTGGCTTCGACTTCCAGCAATGCTTCCCAACCTTGCGATGCCACAAGTTGTTGAATCGCTGCAGGCTCTGGCTGCGAAGACAGTGCCGCCACTGGCTCGCTAGGGCTTGGCGTCACACTGGACACTGCTGTCTGCGCCAGCATCTCAGTCGGCGCAGCTGCCAGCACCTCTGGTGGCAAATCCTGCAAGGAAATTTGCTGTGCAGGAGCCATCACCGTCAGCCAGTGGCAAATATTCTCCAGCTGGCGCACATTACCGGGAAAGCTGAACTGCGCCATGCGCTGCAATGCGGCTTCGGAAATGCGCTTGGGCTCCACACCAAGCTGCTTGGCACTGCGCTGCAAAAAATGCTTGACCAGCATGGGGACATCTTCGGCACGCTCGCGCAAAGAGGGAAGGCGCAAACGGATCACATTCAAACGATGGAACAGGTCTTCGCGAAATACTCCGTCTTTGACGCGCTGCTCCAAATTTTGGTGCGTCGCTGCAATCACACGCACATTGCTTTTGACCGCCGTATGCCCACCCACGCGGTAAAACTGACCATCGGACAAAACACGCAGCAAGCGAGTTTGCAAATCAAATGGCATGTCGCCAATTTCATCAAGAAATAAGGTGCCCCCCTCCGCTTGCTCGAAGCGGCCACGCCGCTGGGTTTGCGCCCCTGTAAATGCGCCACGCTCATGCCCGAACAATTCGGACTCCAGCAAATCTTTAGGAATAGCAGCTGTATTGATGGCGACAAATGGTCCACCAGATACTGGTGAGTGCTTGTGCAAAGCACGGGCAACCAGCTCTTTGCCCGAACCAGACTCGCCCGTAATAAGTACCGTCACGGCACTTTGGCTCAACCGCCCAATCGCACGAAACACATCCTGCATGGCCGGGGCTTGGCCCAGCATTTCTGGCATGACCGTTTGGCGCTCTTCCGCAACTTGCTCGCGCTCACTTTCTTCCACTGCACGGCGAATCAGCTCAATTGCCTTGGGCAGATCAAACGGCTTGGGCAAATACTCAAACGCGCCACGCTGAAAGGCAGAGACCGCGCTGTCCAGATCCGAATAGGCCGTCATGATGATGACAGGCAGATCCGGCTGCTGGGCATGAACCTCTTCTAACAGTTGCAGCCCCGATCCACCTGGCATACGGATATCGCTCACCAGCACTCTGGGGCCTTGCTGTGCAGGATCACCATCGGGCAAATCAGCCAATGCAGCGAGCACCTCACGGGGATTGCTAAAGCTACGGGTTTCCAAATTTTCGCGAGCCAACGCCTTTTCTAAGACGAAGCGGATCGAGGGGTCGTCATCTACTATCCAGATCGGCTTCATATGCTGTATTTACCTTCCGTTGCTTGTGCTTCAAAGACTTCGGACTTAAGGCAACGGGATGAGGATACGAAAATCCGTACGCCCAGGCATGCTCTCGCATTCAATGAGTCCGTGGTGACGCTGAATAAATGTCTGCGCCAGTGGCAATCCCAAGCCTGAGCCGCCATCCCTGCCAGTCACCAACGGATAAAAAATCCGTTCCTTGATGTGATCTGGCACGCCGGGGCCGTTATCGATGACATGCAATTCCAATGCCAGTCTGTGGCGCTGGCGACCAATTGTGACTTGACGCACCACGCGCGTACGCAGCGTGATCTCCGCATCTCCTGTGCACACCTTCTCCGACAGCACTTGGGCCGCGTTTTGCACAATGTTGAGCAAGGCCTGTATGAGCTGCGCTCGATCCCCTTTGAATTCAGGAATCGAGATATCGTAATCACGGCGAATTTTGAGCCCTTGCGGGTATTCCAGCAGCACCAGCGAACGTACACGCTCACACACCTCGTGAATATTCAAATCCACCAGCTGGTGGGGATGGCGGTGTGGGGCCAGGAGACGATCCACCAGGCTTTGTAGCCGGTCTGCTTCATGAATGATGACTTGGGTGTATTCCTTGAGCTCTTTGCTCTCCAGATCCATCTCCAACAACTGCGCCGCACCACGGATACCGCCCAGCGGATTTTTAATCTCATGGGCCAAGTTGCGTACCAGCTCTTTGTTGGCCTGCGCTTGCTCTACCAAGCGCTCTTCTCGGTCTTGGCGCGCCTGCTGCTCCAGCACCCAAAGCTCAATCAACCGCAAATCGGTGTGCTCAACAGCTGTCACTGTCACGTGGACGAATAAGGGGTCTTGCGCAGGGCGTTGTAGCCCCGTATCAAAGCTCATGGCGGCATAGCTGGGGCGCTGCCCATCGGCAGTATCCAGGCCCGCTCGCAGCAAAGAAGGCGCCGACAAATAGGGGGCGAACTCTGCCCCTTCCAGCATCCGCCGAGACAGACCCACCGCGCCTTCAAGCGCCGCATTGGCAAACACGATGCAACCTTGCGCATCTACCACCACCGCCAGCGTAGAGAGTAAATCCAAGGCGGCAAAACGTTGTGCAGCGGCAGTAGCATCAAGCGGCATGCAATCTATCTTTCCAAAAATCAACCACCATTGTGGCGCGCCAGCTCACGCTGAATGCCTGCCACATCAGCCTCTTGTCTGGCAATGTTGGCTTTCAGTGCCTCTAAGCGTTCGTTAAAAACCTGCGGGTTACGCAACTCCAGTGCAGTTTTCGTTGGATTGCCACCGTTGTATTCGGCTTGCAGCGCGCTGAGCTTTTCCTGCGCCTTCTTGAGCTCACCTTGCAAAATAGCGCGCGCATCGTTGTCACGGGCTTTTTGCTGGTTGGCATCTACCTGCACCGCAGCACGGTTGCCCGCAGGCGCAGGCTTGCTGCTCTCAGCGGGTTTATTCGCTGTACTGCCGCCCCCACCGGTGTGAACCACCGTCACATGGCCCCCCTCCACCACTTGGCAATTGCGCTGCTTGGCCACTGCTGCGCTGTTGGTGTACTCGTTCCCACAGCGATAAATACGCTCTTGCGCTATGGCATTGATTTGTGCCGATCCTGCCGCAATGCAACAGCCAAGCACCACCATCCATCGATTCATTGTTATGCCTCCATTCAAGAGTGAGCCGCGTGTACTCCAAGACTCACGGTATGGCTGCATTGTGCTATGCACGGCACAACTTGTCCTTGATTTGCCAGATAAGTATCTGCATGTTTGCCACAAAAAAAGGCAGCTACAAAGCTGCCTTTTTGAGTTGCTTATTGGCGCAGTCTGAGCCAATTACAGCGAGTAGTACATATCGTATTCAACTGGGTGCACCGCTTGGCGGAAGCGCGTGACTTCACCCATCTTCAACTCAATGTAAGCATCGATCATGGAATCGCTGAACACACCACCCTTGGTCAGGAAGGCGCGATCTGCATCCAGCGCTTCCAGCGCTTGATCCAGGCTATGGCACACGGTAGGCACCAACTTGTCTTCTTCGGGAGGCAGGTGGTACAAGTCCTTGGTCGCAGCTTCGCCGGGGTGAATCTTGTTTTCCACACCATCCAGACCAGCCATCAGCAGCGCTGCAAAACCCAAGTAGGGGTTCATCAGTGGATCGGGGAAGCGGGCTTCCACGCGGCGACCCTTGGGGTTGCTCACATAAGGAATGCGGATCGAAGCCGAGCGGTTCTTGGCCGAGTAAGCCAGCTTCACAGGCGCTTCAAAGCCGGGCACCAAGCGCTTGTACGAGTTGGTACCGGGGTTGGTGATGGCGTTCAGGGCACGGGCGTGCTTGATGATGCCGCCGATGTAGTACAGCGCAAAGTCAGACAGACCGGCATAGCCGTCACCGGCAAACAGGTTCTTGCCGTCCTTCCACACCGACTGGTGCACGTGCATGCCAGAGCCGTTGTCGCCAGAGTAAGGTTTGGGCATGAAGGTGGCCGTCTTGCCGTAGGTGTTGGCAACGTTCCAGATCACGTACTTTTGCAGCTGGGTCCAGTCAGCACGCTCCACCAAGGTGGAAAAACGTGTGCCCAACTCGTTTTGACCAGCACCAGCCACTTCGTGGTGGAACACTTCGACCGGGATGCCCAGCGATTCCAAGATCAGCGACATTTCAGCGCGCATGTCTTGGGTGCTATCGACTGGAGGCACGGGGAAGTAACCGCCCTTGGTACGGGGACGGTGACCACGGTTACCACCTTCAAACTTGGTGCCGGTATTCCACGGTGCCTCGTACTCTTCGATTTCAAAGAAGGGGTTGTGAGGCTCTGTACCCCAGCGCACGCCGTCGAAAATAAAGAATTCGGGTTCGGGACCGAAGTACGCGGTGTCGCCCAAGCCGGAAGCCTTCAGGTAGGCTTCAGCGCGCTTGGCCACCGAGCGGGGATCGCGGTCATAGGCCTTGCCGTCACCGGGCTCGATCACGTCACACTGCAAGATCAGCGTGGTTTCTTCAAAGAAGGGGTCGATGTTGGCGGTGTTCGGGTCGGGCATCAACAACATGTCCGATGCTTCAATACCCTTCCAGCCTGCAACCGATGAACCGTCGAAGGCGTGGCCCGACGTGAACTTGTCTTCATCAAAGTGCGACAGCGGCACAGTCACGTGCTGCTCTTTGCCACGGGTATCAGTGAAGCGCAGGTCAATAAACTTGACCTCGTTTTCCTTCACTAGGTTCATCACATCTGCAACGGTCTTAGCCATCAGGTTCTCCTGGAAAAGCGCTTCATAGAAAGTACAAAGTTAGCAAAGCAGTTTGCGTGCCAACCCGTGCCAGCTGCGCCAACACACTTTCACAAGCATAAGGCCATGAAGTCTTTGTCTTCACGGCCTTATCAAATTCACCATTTTGGTGCAAATCTAACGAACCCCTCCGAGCCCGTCTTCTTGGCACCATTTTAGTTCGTAAGCACGCACCATATTGATGCATTCAGCATTTCATCCGTTGGATTGCACCAATTAAGACATGCATCTATCGCAGCAGCTGTTTGAAGCCCTCCGTGTGCTAGGCGTTTCATTCGGGGGCACGCTCTTGCGCTGCACGTAGACTGTGCAAAGCTGCCAGCGTGTAATGCGCAAACCACAGTGATGCAAAAGCCAGCACCAGCGCATACATCCAAACCGCCAACGGAATCAATACCCAAAAGGCTGCGGCAAACACCACCCCGGAAGCCCACACCAAACTGGGTGCAGCGCCGATGTAGCCACAAACCACGCCCATCAGCATCAAGCGATAGCGGTGCGTGTGCAAAATGGCCTGGCGCTCTGTCTTGCTGGCATGCTCGGCCAAGGCATCAAAGGTCATGAGCCGGTAAGTCAGCCAGCCCCCAATCAGCGGCGGCAGCACCAGCACGAAGGGAGGCACTAGCCATAGGGGCAGAGACAGCAATAAGGCCAGCAAAGCCAGCGCAGTTGCGCACAGTGCCCACCACGCGCTGCCCACCCAGCCTGCTCCGTGTTTGCGCTGCAGGTGCGCAAACCGCCGTGCGGCGACCAGCTCAACCATCTGAGGCGTCATCACCACCGACACCACAGCCAGGGCGATCATGATCATCACGGGGCTCACCAGCAGCACCACGGTGACAGCCGCAGCCACCGCACTGGCTGCCGCCGTGGCTGTCCCCATCCAGCTCCACAGCGATTGCAGCCAGCTGGCGCGCTCCAGCCAGGATTGCACCGTGCCTACCGATGCATCCCACCAGAACATCCCAAACAGCGCTGCCATCACAGCAAGCAGCAGCAAGGGGAACAAAGACCACGCCATCACCCGCACCCGCAGGCAATCGGCCAAAGCACGCCACAGGGCATCCAACATCATTTGCATGCGCACAGCATAGCGAGGTGCCCGTGCAGCTGCAGGCATGGCACATGCAAGCCAACAGGTTGCACAAAAACCATAGCTGCTAGCGCTTGTTGTTCATAAATTTCAGATAGTTTTTCATGTGAAAGCATTGTTCGAAAAGCACAAGCTGCTCCTTTATTTTTTTTATTCAAAGCACCTTGATGTCTCACATGGACACAAAAAAAGGAGCCTTCGGGCTCCTTTTTTCGCGAAGGCAAGCTGCAATTACAGCTTCCACTTCTCCATCAGCTTTTCAGCAGTCAGGTTGTCATAGCCTTCAAAAGGCTGGTGAATCCAAGGATTCGTGGGCAAGTCTTCCACCGAGTAATCGGCCTGGAAAGTCGACACACCCTTGGTCCAGATCACGGCAGTGCGCAGCTCTGTAATAGGGGCATAGTTTTCCTTCAGACGCTTGACCACGGCGTTCAGCGTCACACCGGTATCGGCCAGATCGTCCACCAGCAGCACGCGGCCCGCAATCTCACCCTTGGGAGTCGCGATGAAGCGGCCAATGTCCAAGTGGCCCTGCACCTTGCCCGCCTCAGCACGGTAAGAGCTGGTCGACATGATGGCCAAAGGCTTGTCAAAAATACGGCTCAGAATGTCGCCGGGGCGCAGACCACCGCGTGCCAGGCACAAGATGGTGTCGAATTCCCAGCCCGACTGGTGAATCTTCAACGCCAGCTTTTCGATCAAGCCGTGGTATTCGTCGTAGCTGACGTACAGGTGCTTACCGTCTTCTGTCAACATGTGTGTGGTTCCTGTCTAAATGCTTCGCAAAGGAGCGTGTTTATAAAGGCAGAAGCGCTTACGCAGCTGCGTAGGGGTTTTGCATCAGGATGGTGTGATCGCGGTCAGGGCTGGTGGAGACCATCGCAATCGGCACACCCGTCACTTCCGCAATACGATCCAGATAGCGACGTGCATTCACGGGCAGCTTGTCGTAGTCGGTCACACCCACGGTGGAGTCGGTCCAGCCAGGAATGGATTCGTAGATAGGCTTGCAGCGCTCAATGTCGTCGGCGCCTAAAGGCAGGATGTCGATCTTCTCGCCGTCCAGCTCGTAACCCACACACAGTTGCAGCTCTTCGATGCCGTCCAGCACGTCCAGCTTGGTGATGCACAGGCCAGTCAGGCCATTGATTTGTGCCGAGCGCTTGAGCAGCGCGGCATCAAACCAACCACAGCGGCGCGAACGGCCGGTAGTTACACCCTTTTCAGCACCCACGGTGGACATGATCCAGCCCGGTGTGCCTTCCTTTTCCCACTCCAGCTCAGTAGGGAATGGGCCGCCGCCTACGCGGGTGCAATACGCCTTGGTAATGCCCAAGATGTAGTGCAGCAAACCGGGACCCACGCCAGCGCCAGCCGCAGCATTGCCGGCCACGCAGTTGGACGAGGTGACGTAGGGGTAAGTGCCGTGGTCTACGTCCAGCAGCGTGCCTTGCGCACCTTCAAACAGCAGGTTGGCACCCGCAGCATGGGCGTCGTTCAGTTCGCGCGATACGTCAGCAATCATGGGCTTGAGCAGCTCTGCATGGCGCATGGCTTCTTCGTACACCGCGTCAAACTGCACTTCACCGTTCTTCATGTAAGGCGCCAAATTGGCACCAAACTCAAACTTTTGCGAACCCAGCACGTTCACCAGAATGTGGTTGTGCAGGCTCAGCAGCTCGCGCAGCTTGGTCGCAAAACGCTCGGGGTGCTTCAGGTCTTGCACGCGCAGTGCACGGCGCGCAATCTTGTCTTCGTAGGAAGGGCCAATGCCCTTGCCCGTGGTGCCAATCTTTTGCACACCGCCTTGTTCGCGGGCAGCTTCACGGCACACATCCAGCGCTACGTGGAAGGGCAAAATCAAAGGGCAAGCTTCGGACACGCGAAGGCGGTTACGTACAGCAACGCCTGCCTTCTCCAGGCCTTCAATTTCTTCAAACAGCTTGCCTACCGACAACACCACACCGTTACCGATGTAGCACTTCACGCCGGGGCGCATGATGCCGCTGGGAATCAGGTGCAGCGCAGTCTTCACCCCATTGATCACCAGGGTGTGACCCGCGTTGTGGCCGCCTTGGAAGCGCACGACGCCTTGGGCGCTTTCGGTCAACCAATCGACCAATTTACCCTTGCCTTCGTCGCCCCACTGGGTACCGACGACGACCACGTTGCGACCTTTGGTTGCTTTCATAATCTCAAATCCGATGAATTGAAAAATGCCTTAAATGGCTTGCACGACCCATTGCCCGGCGCTATGCACCAGAACGCGGTCGCAGTCGAATTCGTCCACTTCACTCTCATGCCCGGGAAGCACACACACCACGGTTTCGCCTTGCGCACGCAATTGCGCAATGGCAGAACTCAGTTGTGTATCACTGCCCCAAGGAGCGCGAATGGCCGCACGCAGCGGACGCGATGGCACCACCGACACCAGCTGTTTGATGTCCAGTGAGAAGCCCGCCGCAGGGCGGTTGCGTCCAAAAACAGCACCCACTTCGTCATAACGGCCACCACGCACCAGCGCATCGCTGGCTCCGGGGACGTACACAGCAAAGCGGGTGCCACTGTAGTAAGAATAGCCACGGACATCCGCCAAATCGAATGTCACATTCGCTTGAGGAAACTGTGCGGCAAACCACTTCAAGTGCTGCAGCACGTGCTGCGCACCAGGAATGCCTGCCAACAGTTTTTCAGCCTCGTCCAGCACGCTGACATCTCCGTAAAGCTGCAGCAGCGCCAGCAGACCTTCGCGGGAGGCTTGGGGGAAATTTTTGGTCAATCCAGCCAGCTCGGTCGCATCCTTCGCAGCCAGTGCAGCATGCACTTTTTGCAAAATGCTGGCATCCAGCATCACTCCAGCCATCAAGCTGCGTGCAATGCGCACATCCCCCAAATCCACAGTAAAGCCCGCAAGACCCGCGCCTTGCACGCAAGCCAGCGCCAAGCTCAATGCTTCCACATCTGCTTCGGGGCCAGCATGGCCATAGATTTCCGCACCGAACTGCAAAGGCTCTCGCGTAGCCCGCGGACGATCTGGCGCTGCATGCAACACAGGGCCGCAATAGCACAGGCGCGTGACTCCCTCACGATTGAGCAAGTGCGCATCAATGCGCGCCACTTGCTGCGTCATGTCCGCACGCAGTCCCAAAGAGCGTCCAGAAATCTGGTCAACCAACTTGAAAGTTTGCAGGTTCAGTGCTTCACCGGTACCGGTGAGCAAAGACTCCAGATACTCCAAGAGCGGAGGCATGACCAACTCATACCCATAGCTGCGTGCCGTATCGAGCAAACCTCGACGCAACTCTTCGATGTGGCGTGCCTCAGAAGGCAGCACATCGGCGATGTGATCCGGCAGGACCCAAGCGGACATGGAAAAAGGGGGAGGCTGTTAAAAACGTGATTCTATCGGCTATCGCAGCCACGCCCTACAAAAGGCTTATGGCCTAGACATAAGGCACGTTATTCGAGCACCCACAGCAAAGCCAGTCCGACTGCGATACAGAGCAGCCCCATAAAACGTATCTGACCATCGCGCAGGGCCAGAAGCTGGGCAAACATGTGCCTCCAGCCTTTCGGAGAGATGAAGGGGAAGATGCCCTCAAGGACCAAAACTAAGGCCAAGGCAGCCCACCAAGAAATTTCTGTTTCCATGGCGGTGAGCTTACCTTGGCCCGATGGCTGCAAAAGGACTACAGCGACTTAGTTGCCTGATCCACTACTGCGGAAGGACTTAAAGAAATCAGAGCTACTGGGATCCACCAGCATCACGTCGCTCTTGTTGGCAAAGCTGGCTTTGTATGCATCCAAGCTGCGATAAAACTTCGCAAACTGCGGATCTTGGCCAAAGGCTTCGGCATAGGTTTTTGCAGCCGTTGCATCGCCTTCACCCTTGATGATCTGTGCATCACGGTAGGCGTTGGCCACCGTCACCTCACGCTGGCGGTCGGCTTCTGCACGGATCTTTTCACCCTCTGCAGCACCGGTGGAACGCAGCTCGTTCGCTACACGCTTGCGCTCCGCTTCCATACGGCGATATACCGACTCCGTAATGGTTTCTGCGTAGTCCACACGGGTAATACGCACGTCCACCACATCAATCCCCCAGTGCTTGCCACCAGAGCCACCCGTCACGGCTTTCAGCACTTCATCCTTCAC
Source organism: Comamonas jiangduensis (assembly GCF_030162955.1). Classification (NCBI taxonomy): domain Bacteria; kingdom Pseudomonadati; phylum Pseudomonadota; class Betaproteobacteria; order Burkholderiales; family Comamonadaceae; genus Comamonas; species Comamonas jiangduensis. The sequence goes on along the minus strand of NZ_JARXOV010000024.1, from coordinate 43,086 downwards.
ATCGGCCATGAGAGTATCGCGTTTGCTGGAGAGCAGTTCACGTACGGTGCGCTTATTGACTTCTTCTTGGAATGCGTTGCGCACCACGCGGTTGAGCTGCATAGCGCCAGCGCTTTCATCCAAACCCACATTACGGATGTACTCCGATGGGTCGCTGATGCGCCAGCGGACATACCAGTCGATCACTACGCGCTGTTTTTCAGCTGTCAACATCGGCTCCGTATCCGTGCTGTCGAGCGTCAACAAGCGCTTATCGATATAGCGCACGTTTTGAAATGGAGGCGGCAACTTGAAGTTCAGACCCGGCTCCGTAATCACGGTCTTGATCTGCCCCAAAGCGTAGACCACACCAAATTGGCGCTGGTCCACCACAAAAAGCATGGAGCTCAGCAGCGCCAACACTACCAACAAGCTAGAGGCAATAAATCCAACTCTGTTCACAACGGATCTCCTCAGCGGGACTCACGTTCACGCGAACGTGCATCACGTGCGCGCGAATCAGCGGGGGTTGCAGGGACCACAGTCACTGCGTTTTGCGACTGTGCACGCGCAGCAGCATCGGTCACTGCCTGAGGGGCAGCACCTGCGCTTTGCATAATTTTGTCCAACGGCAAATACAGGAGATTCGAGCCTTGGCGCGAATCCACCAGTACCTTGGTCACGTTGCTGTAAACCTCTTGCATGGTTTCGGTATACAGACGATCACGCGTGACTTGCGGCGCCTTCTTATATTCCGCCAACAAAGAGCTAAAGCGCTGTGCATCACCCTGGGCTTGTGCAGCAATCCGTTCACGGTAGGCCTCTGCCTCTTCTTTCAGGCGCGATGCGGTACCAGTGGCGCGAGGAATCACATCATTGGCATACGCTTGCGCCTCGTTCTTGGCGCGCTCACGCTCTTGTCCTGCCTTCAACACATCGTCAAATGCGGCCTGCACCTGCTCTGGCGGACGAACACCACCTTGCTGCATATTGATGCCAACCACTTCCACGCCTACTTTGTAGCGGTCCAAGATGGTCTGCATCAAATCCCGCACACGAGGAGCGATCTGGTCACGCTCCTCAGCCAGCGCAGTATCCATCTTCATCTTGCCCACGACTTCACGCACAGCCGTCTCGGCAGCTTGAACCACTGCGACATCAGGGCTCTTGCTTTCAAACAGCCAAGCCCGCGCGTCGCTCAAGCGGTATTGCACAGCAAATTTGATCTCAACGATGTTCTCGTCTTCGGTCAGCATGGCCGACTCTCGCAAACCAGTGCTTTTGATGATGGTATCGCGACCAACATCTACAGAGCGAATTTGCGAAACGTATACCAACTCATGATTTTGAATCGGATAAGGCACGCGCCAATTAAAACCCGCGCCCACTGTCGAGTGGTACTTACCAAACTGCGTAATTACAGCTTGCTGGCCTTCTTGTACGATAAAAAAGCCTGTGCCCAACCAGATGAGCACCGCGATACCCGCGATGACCCCCACCCCAATGCCAGCGCCCTTCATTTCTGGAGGTTGAGCACCATTACCACCACGAGGGCTTTGCGGCGGTTTACCCCCAAACAAGCCCGAAAGCTTGCGATTGAGGTCACGCCACAACTCATCCAAATCTGGCGGCTGCCCTGCTTGGTTGTTTTGACCACGAGGTGGCTGGTGAGGGGAGGAAGGCGGTGGCGTTGGACGATCAGAATCCGGGCGCTGCTCGCCCTCCCCTGCATTGTTGTCCTCTCCACGGCCCCAGCGGGGATCATTCAGATTGAACATTCCCCGCAAGCGTTCTGGCAGCACTGCCCAGCGTGGGGCGCGATTCAGGAAATTCATGCGAAAAGTCTCAATTGGTATTGCTATGAACCATTTGGCATTGTGCCCAAATGTAGGGTAGACACTTTGCTCAATCGTCGTAGTCTTCTGGGGGCATTGACTCGGACAGCAATCCATCCTCATCGCCTGGCATACCCCCTTCGGCGGGCGTCTTGCGTGCAGCCAGTGCTGCATCTGCCAAGATTTGGCGCAACTGCGGCAATCCTTCTCCATTGCGCGCACTCACGAATACACGAGGCACTTCTACCCCATCGACTTCGTAAGTATCTTGCAGATCAGCGGGCATGCGGCCTTGCGGCAAGGCATCAAGCTTGTTGAAAACCAAAACCTGCGGAATACCCAAGGCATCAATTTCCCCCAACACTTTGCGCACTTGATCCATCTGCTCAGGGAAAGTTTCATTCGAGGCATCCACGACATGCAGCAACAAGTCCGCATCAACGGCTTCTTGCAAAGTCGCTTGAAACGCCTCTACCAACCCGTGTGGCAAATCACGAATAAACCCTACCGTATCTGACAGTGAGACGGATAACCCTGCCTCGCTCAAATACAACTGGCGTGTCGTGGTATCCAAAGTCGCAAATAACTGGTCTGCAGCATAAGCTCTAGCCTTCACCAGCGCATTGAACAATGTCGACTTACCTGCATTGGTGTACCCCACCAAAGAGATATTGAAAACATCTCGGCGTTCTCGCTGACGACGCTGTGTCTGGCGCTGTTTCTTTACCTTCTGCAGCTTGTCTTTGGTGCGCTTGATGGCATCCGCAATCATGCGGCGATCTAGCTCAATTTGCTTTTCACCAGGGCCCCCACGACCGCCAATACCACCCATTTGGCGTTCCAAGTGTGTCCATCGCCGCACCAGACGCGTACTGACGTATTGCAGCCTTGCGAGCTCCACCTGTAACTTGCCTTCATGGCTTCGCGCGCGCTGTGCAAAGATCTCCAAAATCAACAATGTACGATCGTTGACAGGCATCTCCATATGGCGCTCTAAGTTGCGTTGCTGCGCAGGACTTAAAGCCTGGTCAAACAAAACTTCTTGGGCGCCATGCATTTGCGCAAGCATGCGAATTTCGTCTGCTTTGCCGCTGCCCACAAACAAAGCAGCGTCGGGCGCTTTTCGTTTGCAGGTGATTCGCGCAACGGGATTCAAACCAGCGGTTTGTGCCAACAAGCCTAATTCTTCAAGCTCGCTGTCAAAATGTGGAAGTCCGAAGTCAACACCAACCAAAACCACAGGGGTGGCGGTGTTAGGGGAAGATGTAGCGTTTGCGCTCATGCCAGCACCTCCCCTGCCCTGCGCTGCTGCGCAGGGAATGGGTAAGTCAACAAGTTCAAGCGGCTGGTGCCTCGTTCTCGTTGCTGTCAGCCATATTAAAGTTCACCGCACGTCCGGGAACGATGGTCGAGATGGCATGCTTATAGACCATTTGCGTCACTGTATTGCGCAGCAGCACCACGTACTGGTCAAAAGACTCGATCTGACCTTGCAGCTTGATGCCATTCACCAAATAAATGGAAACTGGCACATGCTCGCGACGCAGTGCATTCAGAAAGGGATCTTGCAGGAGTTGGCCTTTATTGCTCACGATATTCTCCGTGTTCGGAAATGTTGTTGTAAACCGACACCTTACCACAGTGCCTTTTGTGCCCTTACCCCGACAGGGATTCGGTCACTCCAGCACCGTGATCATGGCTTCCCACCTTAGTCGGTGTAGGGGTTGTGGGAAGTCTTGAACTCGATCCGCAGCGGTGTTCCCACCAAGTCAAACTCTTTGCGGAAACGCCCTTCCAAGAAACGTTTGTAGGCGTCGGTAATATGCTCCACAGAGTTGCCGTGCACCACAATCACTGGAGGATTCATACCACCTTGGTGCGCATAACGCGGCTTGGGTCTGTAGGCTCCCACCTTCTTAGGTGTTTGATACTGCACGGCCTCCATCAGCACGCGTGTGAGCACCGGTGTCGGCATCTTGCAGGTAGCCGCCTTGTGCGCCTGCACGATGGATGCCCACAGCGGCCCCAAACCTTGGCGCTTGGTAGCAGAAATAAAGTGCAGGGCAGCAAACTTCAAGAAGCCCAAACGGGTTTCGATGGCTCGCTCCACCATCTGGCGTTGGTAATCATCCACCGCATCCCATTTATTGACCGCAACCACCACGGCACGACCGCTTTCCAGCACATAGCCTGCGATGTGCGCATCTTGGTCCGTCACGCCTTCCGTGGCATCTATCAGCAGCAGCACCACATTCGCGTCTTCAATCGCTTGCAGGGTTTTAACCACCGAGAATTTCTCGATCGCTTCAAACACCCGACCTTTGCGACGCAGACCTGCTGTGTCAATCAGCTCAAACTTTTGGCCATTGCGCTCAAAAGGCACTGCGATTGCATCACGTGTCGTGCCGGGCATGTCAAATGCCACCAAACGCTCTTCGCCCAGCCACGTATTGATCAACGTCGATTTACCCGCGTTAGGGCGCCCTGCCATTGCCAAGCGCACAGGACGAGCTTCTACATCTTCAATGCTTGCTTCATCGGGATCGGCCAGATTCAATGGCTCCAGCGCTAAATCAAGCAGACCACGTATGCCTTGACCATGAGCGGCTGAAACCGGGTAAACATCACCGAGCCCCAGCTCGTAGAACTCCGCCAGTTGCGTGCCCGCCTTCAAGCCTTCGGCTTTGTTAGCTACCAGCACGCACGGCTTGCCCAAACGACGCAGGTAGTTGCCAATGTCATGGTCTTGTGCCGACAAGCCATCGCGCGCGTCCACCACAAACAACACTACATCGGCTTCAGCGACGGCTTGGCGCGTTTGCTTGGCCATCTCCTTGAAGATGCCCTTGGATGCGTCAGGCTCAAAGCCACCGGTGTCGATCACGATGTATTCGTGCTTACCTTGCTTGCCTTGACCATAGTGACGGTCACGCGTCAACCCTGCAAAGTCGGCAACGATAGCGTCGCGCGACTTTGTCAGTCGGTTAAACAAAGTGGATTTGCCCACATTGGGCCGCCCAACAAGGGCAATAACTGGCTTCATTCGAAATTTTTTGTCAATCCGGGCGGAAGCCGTAAATGCCACCACCCCGTGTCACGACCACCAAGGTATCGGCGGCCACTACTGGTGCCACAGCTACACCAGTGCTATCTGTTGTGAGTCGATTCAAGTGCGAGCCGTCCTTTTTGGACAGCAGGTGCACCAAACCCGACTCGTCGGCTGTCACCACCGCGCGACCCAGCACCAAAGGTGCGGTCAACTTGCGGTGCTGGAAACGATCTACCGACCAACGCTTCTCACCATCAGCCATATTCCAAGCTTGGACGATGCCGTTACTTTCGGCTCCAAACACGTACTCTGCATCAGCAGCAATTCCCACTGCTCCCTTGGCAGTTTGCGCCCAACCGGTACGCCCTGCATTCGCATCCACACAGCCCACCGAAGATTGGAAAGCGCGTGCACAAATCACATTACCGACGCGAGCGGCTGGGCCAACCAAATCCACCAAGCGCTCCACATCATTGGTGCCGCGTGGCGATGCCAAAGGCGCTTCCCACTGCACATTGCCGTTATCAGGGTTAAAAGCCACCAGACGCCCCGACAAGCCGGCCAGCAGCGTATTGCCGTAAGGCATCAGCACCCCTTGCTGGCGCAATACCAAGGGCTCGCCATCGCGGCGCTGCGTCCACAGATGCGCACCATTTTGGGCATCAAAGGCAGACACAGCGCGGTCTGCCGTCAGCACAAATACACGTCCACCCGCGACCAACGGCGCTGTAAACGCAGAAGCGCTCAGCGTTTTGCTCCACAACTTGCTGCCAGCATCCAGCATGACCAGCTCATTGCCCGTTGTCACTACCGCTGCCATACGACCATCTGCGCCTACACCGGTTTGCAGCCCCTTGCCTGCTTGGGCGCGCCAGTTTTCACGACCATTGGCAGCATTCACACTCACTACCGTGCCATCTGCAGATGCCACCACCACATTGTCGCCCTGCACTTGGGCGCGGATGTTGGCGTCTTTGACCGCAGGAATGCTAAGTTGCCAAGCTTGGCGCACTGGCAAGTTCACCACATTAGGGCCCAGATCTGCAGGCTTGGGCGCCTTGCTAGAGCCAAACCACGCACAACCGCCCAAAGCTGTCGCCAAAGCTGCAGCCAGCACGGTACGTTGAGCAGTAATCCAAAAACGAGAACCTTGATGTTGTTGTGCGGTGTGATTCACTTAGTCGTCTCCGTCGAATTCGCCGAGCCAGTTTCCGAAGTTGCTACACCCAATGCGTTGAGCTTAAAGCCCACCAACGCGCGGTAATCCACTTGGGGATCAAGCAGCTTCCATGCCTCTTGGTAGGCAGTGACCGCTTCATTGTTCTTACCTTGCAACTGCAGCACATCGCCCAGCCGATCGGCTGCCAAGCCCTTGAATTCCACAGGAAAGCTGGAGCGCAGCAATGCCGCCGCAGCATCCAGGTCTTTTTCCTCCATCAGCACCGCCGCAAGCCGCAGCTTGGCCGTGGCCTGGTAGCCCTCATCCTTGGTGTTGTCTATCGCCCACTGCAAAGCAGACTTGGCCTCGTCCAGCTTGCCGGTATTCACTGCAGATTGCGCCACCAGCAAAGCGGCATGCCCCGCCTGCAATGTGCCCTTGTAATCAGCCTTCACGGCATCAAAAGCCTGGGCTACGCGGGCTTGATCGCCGCTTTCCACAGCCACGGCCACCACATCGGCCAGCGCCGATGCTTGCAGCGCCTGGCGCTGCTGCCAGAACTGCCAGCCGTTCCATCCGGCAAAGCCAGCCATCACCACCACGGCAACGCCGGTGATGGGGGTGCCCCACTTGTTCCAGAAGTGCTTGATCTGATCAAGTTGCTCTTGTTCTTCGAGGTCGAGATGCGTTGCCATATCTGGTGTCGTTACAAATTAAGCGTTCGATTGTAGGGTGTGCGCCCAAATGGCCACTGCATCCAGCGATTGCAGCACTTGTGCACCACCTTGCCCGTCGCGCAGCGACTTGACCGTCACCTTGCCCTGAGCAAGTTCATCGGCGCCAAAAATCAGCGCAAAGTGCGCGCCCGAGGCGTCCGCTTTCTTGAATTGCGACTTCATGGAGCCCATGCCTTCCGCTCCCGCCGTGTGCATTTGGACGCACACGCCTGCTTCACGCAATTGGGTCAGCGTGCGCAGCACCACGGGCATGGCGGCCACATCAGGCACGATGGCGTAAGCATCCAGCACGGGCTGCGGAATGTCAGTTCCCAACTCCTTCACCAGCTCCAGCACGCGCTCTACGCCCAGGGCCCAACCCACGGCGGGGGCCGGCTTGCCGCCGACCTGCTCGATCAGGTAGTCGTAGCGACCGCCGGCGCAGATGGTGCCTTGCGAGCCCAGCAGGTCGGTCACGAACTCGAACACGCTGAGGTTGTAGTAGTCCAGGCCGCGCACCAAACGGGGGTTGGCCGTCCAGGGCACGCCATTCGCGTCCAGGATGGCCTTCAGGCCGTCAAAGTGCGCCAGCGAGGCCTCGCCCAGGTAGTCCAGCAGCTTGGGGGCGGCATTCACCATCTCCTGCATGGCCGGGTTCTTGGTGTCCAACACGCGCAGCGGGTTGCTGTACATGCGGCGCTTGGCCTCTTCGTCCATGACGTCGGTGTGCTGCTCCAGGTAGGCAATCAGCGCCTCGCGGTGGGCCTTGCGCTCCTCGGGCTGGCCCAGGCTGTTGATTTCCAGGCGCCACTGGGTCAAGCCCAAGCGCTTCCACAGGGCCACGGCCAGCAGGATCAGCTCGGCGTCTACGTCGGGGCCGGCAAAGCCCAGGGCCTCGGCACCGATCTGGTGGAACTGGCGGTAGCGGCCGCGCTGCGGACGCTCGTGGCGGAACATGGGGCCGATGTACCACATGCGCTTGCCGCCGTCGTACAGCAGATTGTTCTCGATGGTGGCGCGCACCAGACTGGCCGTGCCTTCGGGGCGCAGCGTCAGGCGCTCGCCGTTGAGCTTGTCTTCGAAGGAGTACATCTCCTTCTCGACAATGTCCGTCACCTCGCCAATGCCGCGCACAAACAGCTGCGTATGTTCGACGATGGGTGTGCGCACGTTGCGGTAGGCAAAGCGCCCCATCAGATCGCGCACTTGCGCTTCCAGCCACTCCCAGCGGGCGGACTCGCCGGGAAGGATGTCGTTCATGCCTTTGACGGCGGAAAGTTTGTCGGTCTTTGCCACTTCAGAAATCTCACCAAAAATGCAGCCATTCAAAAAGAAGAGCTGCTTGCGCTGGTTCAGCGCGGTTTTCAAACACTTTTATACTGGAAAGTATTTGAACACGTACGCTGAAAGCTATTGTTTTATTCAAGCACCCGCACCCCAACGGCGCTGCACATACGATTCCACAATCTCTTGGAACTCGGTGGCAATGCCTTCGCCGCGCAGCGTCATGGCCTTCTCGCCATCAATGAACACCGGCGCAGCGGGCGCCTCGCCGTTGCCCGGCAGGCTGATGCCGATGTCGGCATGCTTGCTCTCGCCCGGGCCGTTAACAATGCAGCCCATGACGGCCACCTTCATGGCTTCCACGCCCGGGTACTTCATGCGCCACACAGGCATCTGGCCGCGCAGGTAGCCGTCGATCTGCTTGGCCAGCTCCTGGAAGGTGGTACTGGTGGTGCGGCCGCAACCGGGGCAGGCCGTCACGCTGGGCACAAACACGCGCAGGCCCAAGGACTGCAAAATCTCCGAGGCCACCACCACCTCTTGCGTGCGCGCTTCGCCCGGCTGGGGCGTGAGCGAGACGCGGATGGTGTCGCCGATGCCTTCTTGCAGCAGCACGGCCAGTGCAGCGGTCGATGCCACCGTGCCCTTGGTGCCCATGCCCGCTTCGGTCAGGCCCAGGTGCAGCGCGTAGTCGCAGCGGCGCGCCAGCTCGCGGTACACGGCAATCAGATCCTGCACCCCGCTGACCTTGCACGACAGGATGATGTTGTCGGGGTTCAGGCCGATGTTCTGGGCCAGCTTGGCCGAGGTGATGGCCGAGGTGATCAGCGCCTCGTACATGACCTGGCGCGTTTCCCAAGGCTGGGCACGCTGGCTGTTGGCATCCATCAGCTCGGCCATGATTTCCTGGTCCAGCGAGCCCCAGTTCACGCCGATGCGCACCGCCTTGTCGTATTTGGCGGCGATCTCGATCATCTGGCCGAACTGCTTGTCCTTCTTCTCGCCCTTGCCCACGTTGCCGGGGTTGATGCGGTACTTGGACAGCGCTTCGGCACAGGCGGGGTAATCGGTCAGCAGGCGGTGGCCGTTGTAGTGGAAGTCGCCCACCAGCGGCACGTACTCACCCATGCGGTCCAGCTGCTCACGGATGTAGGGCACGGCAGCGGCCGCCTCGGGCGTGTTCACCGTGATGCGCACCATCTCCGAGCCAGCCTGTGCCAGCTCTTTGACCTGAATCGCTGTGCCGATGGCATCCACCGTGTCGGTGTTGGTCATGGACTGCACGCGCACAGGGGCATCGCCCCCCACGGTGACCACGTTGTTGCGCCACACCACGCGGGCCTGGCGGCTGCGGCGAGGCAGCGGGGCAGCGATCGCGATGGGCGACGCTTGGAATGTGTTGTCAGACACTTGTTACTTCACCTCAAATCGGGCCACATTGTTTTTGGCCGAAGCGGTCAAATCCGTTGCGACACCATCAATCTCCAGCGTTGTGGCACTGGCATTGCCCACCACAATCTGAAGAGGTCGACCCGCAGCTGCCTCTTGGTAGACATCACCGGCCTTCAACATTTTTTCCATCACCACTTGCTGCTGGGCATCGCGCACTTGCACCCAGGACTCGCCTGTGGCGGCAAAGCGCAGCACGCGGCCATTCACCGTCACTGCGGGTTTGGACGCAGGCTCTGGCGCTGCAGCCACCGCTTGGGCTGCTTCAGCCGCAGCTGTCACCGCTGCAGGTGGGTTCGCAGTGGCATCCACTGCTGCAGAAGCAGCAGTTACCGCAGTCACACTCTCGGACTTGGCCTCTGAGGGCTCCGCCACAGGTGTCTCAGGCTCTGTTTGCAACTGAGGCATAAAAAGGGGTTCGTCCGTTGCAGCTTCGCCGGGAGCGGCAGCAGCTTGCGCCTCTTCCGCCGCTTGCCATTGGGGTACAAAGTACAAACCTGCCCCGCCAGCCACGGCAATCAGCAGCGCGGCCACCACTTTGACCGCATTGCTAGAGCCACTGTCTTGTGACGACGACATCAAAGAGCGCAAGGTCTTTTCTTTAAAAGGCGCGTTAATGCCTTCTGGATTGGATGCCAACTTGGCTGCCTCGTGCTTGGGCAAACCAGCCAGTACAGGCTCCGCGGGAATGTGCAGCAAACGGCACACACTCAACGCCAAAGAGCGGGTAAACACAGAGTCCGTCAGCACATCCCAACGGTCTTCTTCCAAAGCCTGCAGCTTGTAGACAGGAACTTTCAGCGTTGATGCCAGCGCCTGCATCGACATTTGCTGCTGCTCGCGCGCTTGCCGCAGCAGCCGCCCCGCCCCACCGATGACAGGCTGCGTTGCTGTGTTGTTACTGCTTTGTTGATCCGCGCTATCCACTACCACCTCAGTCATCAAAAGCTCCCTGCTCAAACCGTTGCCATTCCTTGGAATCAGGGAATCGCTTATGTAATTGATCTGCCAACTGCCGCATGGCAACCCGGTCACCCAGGCTGCGCTCTACCTTGATTCCCAACCAAAGCGATGGCGCAGAAGCCCACTGCCCGTTATTGATACGGCGCACATAAAAACGCGCACGCTCGGTATCTCCTCGGGCGTGCAATGCATTGGCAAAATTGTAGGCAACTGCCGGGCTACCCGGCTCTATTTCGTGCGCCTTTTCCAAGGCATGCAGCGCATCCCCTGGCTTGCCCGCCTGTTGCAAGCACACCCCTTTGGCCAGCCAAATCCGCGCGACCGATTGCCCGCTGGTGCGAGGCGCTTGCAGCGCAGCATCCAGATTGCGATCCGCCAAGGTGAATTGTTTTTGTTGGCACTGCAGCCAGCCCAGGTTGTACAGTGTGTCTGCGTCTCCGGGACGCAATGCCAGCGCTTGCACAAAGCTTTCATTGGCAGCTTTGTAGTCTTGCAGGCTCATGTGAATCCAGCCTTTGAGGTTATAGGCATCCACATAGCGGGGATATGCCTGCAAGGCCTGTGCCACCTCACCCAAAGCCACTTCCGCACGCCCCTCTTCAAAGTGCAAGGCTGCCAATTGCAAACGTGTTTTGGCCAGTCGATGCACTTCCACTTCGGCAGCCGATCCGGGAATCGCTTCTGGCGCCACAGTGCTTCCTGTGGCTGCACAACCCGCCAGCACGCATGCCGCTACCACCCCACCCATAGCCCAACGGGCTTTGCTCAATAACTGCTTCATGGGACCGAATGGTGTTGGCATGCACATCCTTGCTATAGATAGAACCGTTAGGAGATAGGCGTCAGCGGTATGGTACGTTGCTTTGCCATGCGTTCTGCTGCACGGGTACGGTCTTTCACGTCACCGGCCAGCTGTCCACATGCCGCATCAATATCATCTCCACGGGTTTTGCGCACCGTGGTCACAATGCCTGCGTCGCTGAGCGTCTTGGCAAAAGCTGCTACTGCAGCATTCGATGAGCGTAACAAACCCGAAGCAGGGAATGGATTGAACGGGATCAAATTCAATTTGCACCAAGGCTTGCCCTTGCCGTGCTTGCGAATCAACTCAATCAACTGCTGCGCATGCTCAGGCTGGTCATTAACGCCATCGAGCATGCAGTACTCGAAGGTAATGAAATCGCGCGGTGCAAACTCCAGATAACGAATGCAAGCTTGCATCAGTTCATCGAGCGGATATTTTTTATTCAGTGGCACCAAATTTTCGCGCAAGGGATCGTTGGGGGCGTGCAGCGAGACAGCCAGCGCCACAGCACAGTCTTGTGACAAACGATCCATCATGGGCACGACACCCGAGGTCGACACGGTCACGCGACGGCGCGAGAGCCCATAAGCATGGTCATCCAGCATGGTGCGCAGCGCGGGCACCAGTGCGGAGTAGTTCTGCAGGGGCTCGCCCATGCCCATCATCACCACGTTAGTGATGACACGCTCTTCGGTATGGAGATGCTTGCGCAAGAAGTGCTCCGCAAACCACAGCTGGGCCAAAATTTCGCCCGTTGTCAGGTTGCGGCTAAAGCCTTGATGCCCTGTGGAACAAAAGCGGCATCCCACGGCACAACCTGCTTGCGAAGAGACACACAAAGTGCCGCGATCGTCTTCCGGGATGAACACCGATTCCACGGCGTTGCCATCACCCACATCAAACAGCCACTTGATCGTGCCGTCTTGAGAAATATGCTGGGTGATCACGGGCAAACCCACGATCTGGGCTTGGCCCTTGAGTTTTTCGCGCAGGGACTTGGCCAAATCGGTCATCTGGTCAAAATCACTGGCTCCGCGCTGGTGAATCCAGCGGTACAGCTGCGTGGCGCGAAAACGCTTTTCCCCCAGCGACTCGCAATATGCAGTCAGCCCCTGAAGGTCAAAATTCAAAAGATTGGTGGTGGTCATATGTATTACCCCAGACCACTTACAGGGCAACACTCCCATGCGGGGGTGCTGCCGTTACAGCAAGCACGGCCAGCATGGGATTCATGGAATTAACGTGCGTAAACGTTCATGCCAGGGAAGAAGAAAGCGATTTCCACAGCCGCTGTTTCAGCAGCGTCGGAGCCGTGCACGGCGTTGGCGTCGATGCTGTCAGCGAAGTCAGCGCGGATGGTGCCAGCTTCTGCCTTCTTAGGATCGGTAGCGCCCATCAGCTCGCGATTCTTCAAGATGGCGCCTTCGCCTTCCAGCACTTGAATCATCACAGGGCCGGAAACCATGAAGCTCACCAGGTCCTTGAAGAAAGGACGCTCTTTGTGCACAGCGTAGAACTGTTCAGCTTCAGCTTGCGACAGGTGCACCAGCTTGGCAGCAGCGATCTTCAGGCCAGCGTTTTCGAAACGGCTGTAGATTTGGCCGATCACGTTCTTTGCAACTGCGTCGGGCTTGATGATGGAGAGTGTGCGTTCGATTGCCATTGGGTTTTCCTAGTCAAAAGGGAATAATTTTTTGCCAAACCGGCAAAACCCTTGATTCTAACGGGGCGCTGACAACCCTTGAAACTGCTTGCCAAGCGCCCTTGCCTGCTTAACGCCCGCTGCGGCGCCCCGCTGGCTTGCGTTTTTGCTCAGCGCGGACTCGCGCCAAACTGTCACTACCGATATAGCCGACCGAGGTTTTCATGGGATCAGGCTGCGCGCTAGGCAGTTGATAGTCATTGTTGCTGGTGCGCTTGGGGCCACCCTTGGTCTTGCGACGCGCGCGCAGGAAGCGCTCTTCCTCCGCCGCATTCACACGTGCCTTGTTGCGCGAACCAGCACGATCCGATTCACGGCGCATGTTTTGCGTCGGCGCAGCACGCTTGGACTGGGGCATGGCCACGCCAGAGGCTTGGATCAAGGCTTGCACGTCCTTCTCATCCAACTCCATCCACGCGCCACGGCGCAAACCACGGGGCAGTTGCATAGCACCGTAACGGATACGAATCAGGCGACTGACCGCACGCCCCACCGACTCAAACATGCGGCGCACTTCGCGATTACGCCCTTCAGAGATGGTCACGCGGTACCACACGTTGGCACCATCGCCTCCGCCGTCCTCGATGGAACCAAAAGCGGCTTCGCCGTCTTCGAGTTGCACACCTGTGGTCAGCAACTGCTTTTCTTCCTTGGTCAAAGCGCCCAATACACGCACGGCGTACTCGCGCTCCAAGCCAAAGCGGGGGTGCATCAGGTTGTTGGCCAACGTGCCGGAACTCGTGAACAGCAGCAAACCTTCGGTATTCAAGTCCAGACGGCCAACCGACTGCCACTTGCCGTTGTGCAGCTTGGGCAGGCGCCGAAACACCGTGGGTCGGTTTTGCGGATCATCCAGCGTCACCACTTCGCCTGATGGCTTGTGGTAGGCCAAAACACGCACGGCAGGCGGATCAATACGCACCTTCACCGGTTTGCCATCCACCTTGATGCTATCGCCCAACTGAATGCGCTGACCCACATGCGCCAACTCGTTGTTCACAGTGATGCGCCCTGCACCAATCCAGCGCTCCACCTCTAGACGCGAGCCCAGACCGGCTTGCGCCAGTACCTTATGCAACTTGGGCGACTCCAGTTCGGGCTGTAGTACACGCTTGGCTGGGACGGCTTCGGGCAGCTCTTCAGCGGCATCCAACTCGCCAGAAATTACAGCATCAAAGTCGTAGCCTTCATCAGCACCCAGTAGCTCCATCATGTCTTGCGCAGGCACCGTTGTTGCGTGGGCCAAGGCGGACGCTGTAGTGCGGGCGACTTGAGGCTTGCGAGCAGCACTACCAGGCGCACGGCGCACAGGCTTGTTTTCTTTGGTCATGGTTCTTCCGTTTCCGCGCCCGCCCATTCCTAGTGGCAAGACGCTTTCATTTATTCATTCACATTGGCGGTGTACGCCAAGCGCTTAGGCTTTGGTGCTATCGCCTTCGGGTATTTCTGGGGTCGGCTTCTGCGATACCGCTTCAACAGGTGTTGACACCGCGTCTGGCGTCACATGAATCACTGGCACAAAGACTTGATCCATGGGCAACGCAGGTTCCGCAAACAAGTCATCTACCGGTTCCGGCAACTGATCTGCGACTTTTGCATCATCTTCAGCAGCCGCTGCGCCGTCGGCATCGGCATCATCTTCCAACGCACTAAACAGCGTGGCTTGCGCTTCCGGCTCGTCCAGCATGGGCAGCTCTGCCAGCGACTTCAAACCCAAGTCATCCAAGAACTGGCGAGTCGTGGCAAGCAGGGCCGGACGCCCTACTGTCTCACGATGGCCAATTTCCTCAATCCAGCCGCGGTCTTCCAGTTGTTTGATGATCAAACTATTGACCGTCACACCTCGAATATCCTCGATATCACCACGTGTCACTGGTTGGCGATAAGCAATGATGGCCAAAGTTTCGAGCACCGCACGGCTGTAACGCGGAGGTTTTTCCGGATGCAACTTGTCAAGATAGGCACGCATTTCGGGACGGCTTTGGAAGCGCCATCCAGACGCCACTTGCACCAGTTCCACGCCACGCCCCATCCAGTCTTGCTGCAAAGCCAGCAGCAAGTCCTTCAGCGTATCCGCCCCCAGATTACCGTCAAATAACGCACGCAATTCCCGCAGCGACAAAGGCTGCTGCGCACAAATTAAGGCAGTTTCTAGGACCCGTTTGGCATCAACCGAATTCATGGTTTTGACGCAAGCCTCGCTCAAGGAAGGGAGGTGTAAAGACAGATGGACCGGACCCTCACGGGCAAGTACACCAACGATAAGGCGCAAATACTCAAGCGCCTTGATTTAATGCGGATTGTAGCGCAGGCCCAATTTTTCGATGGCGCACAGGAAATCTTCCGGTGGCTCAGCAGCCAACTCCAACACCTCAGCTGTCACGGGGTGCACAAACGACAGACGAAATGCATGCAATGCCTGTCGCTGCATATCACCCGCAGGAGCACCGCCGTACAACGCATCTGCGACCAAGGGATGCCCCAAAGAAAGCATATGCACCCGGATCTGATGTGTCCGCCCTGTATGCAGCTTGCAATGCACCAAGCAATGCGCAGAGGTGGTGTCCCAACACGTAATGTCTGTACGCGCCTCTTTACCAGCATGCTGCGCCAAATCCACTACGGCCATGCGCAAACGATTTCGTGGATCCCGTCCAATCGGTGCATCCACTTTTTGCAGCTCCGCGCCTTTCCAAGGCTTGTGCGCCAATGCCAGATAACGGCGACTGACGTCACGTCGCGCAATCAGCGCTACCAGCGCATCCATGGTGGAACGATCTTTGGCAACCACCATCAAACCACTGGTGTCCTTGTCCAAGCGGTGCACAATCCCTGCCCTGGGCACCATCGCTGCTCCAGCATGGTGGGCCAGCAAACCATTGAGCAAAGTACCCTGCCAGTTCCCGGGTGCTGGATGCACCACCAAACCCGCTGGCTTGTTCACCACCATCAAATACGCATCTTCGTAGACCACATCCAACGCCATCACTTCAGGCTTGAAAGACTGGCTTTGTGCGGTGGGCCGCATCTCAATGGTGATCACATCTGCCAGCTTTACCTTGGCAGATGCCTTGGTGGCTGTCTTGTGATTGAGCTGAACCGCCCCCTGCTCTAGCAGTTGCTGCAAATAACTGCGAGAAAACTCTGGCACCAGATCCACCAGGGTTTTATCTAGGCGCGTGCCATGCTGCGCCATGCCTGCTTTGAGCTCACGCACCTCTACTGCAAAAGCGCCCGCCTCCACCTCTGCCGCATCCTCTGACTCCAGCAGCACATCCTGATCCAAAGGTAACGCGTTTGAACTCACGCACATTCCTCACCAAAAACACAAAAGAAAATGCCCGACGCGGATCGCACCGGGCATTTTGCGCAAAGACCTAACCTTAGCGAAGCTTAACGCGCTGGCAAATAGCGCGAAGGATCAACAGGCTTACCTTGGCGGCGCACCTCAAAGTGAAGCTTCACGCGATCCGCATCGGTGTTGCCCATCTCTGCAATTTTTTGCCCCTTCTTCACATTCTGGTCTTCTTTGACCAACAACTTCTGGTTGTGGGCATAGGCCGTCAAATAGGTGTTGTTGTGCTTCAAAATCACCAGATGGCCATAGCCGCGCAAACCTGCGCCCGCATACACCACCCGGCCATCTGCTGCAGCCACAATCGGATCACCGGCCTTGCCGGCAATGTCCACGCCCTTGTTGGTCGACTCATTAAAGCCTGCAATCACTGCGCCAGAGGCCGGCCACATAAAACCCAGGCCACTGGCATCCCCACCTGCGCTAGAAGCAGCGCTTTCTGCAGACGTTGGTGCTGTAGCAACGGGCGCTGTAGCTGGCGTTGATGCGGCGCTGCCAGCAGGCGGCAGTGTCACAGGCTGCACCGTTGTCGACGCCACAGGACGTGTTCCTTGGGATTGCACACCCACCGCAGCGCCTGGCGGCACCACACGCACCACCTGACCCACTTCGATCAAATCGGGGTTGGTCAAATTGCTCCAGCGCGCTACATCCTTCCAGCTTTGGCCATGCTCCAAGCCAATCCGAATCAAGGTGTCACCGGGTTGAACGGTGTAATAACCAGGCTTACCCGCATTTTCTGCGCCGGGCAGCGTCGATGGGTCTACACGAGTTGTGGAGGCTGAACCCCAACCACCTCGGTCTTCGACGGGCGCCTTGTTCACCTGAGCACAACCGGCCAGCAACCCGCCAGCGACCAGCACTGCACTCAAAGCTCCAAGACCTCGCGATAACAACATATTTATTTCCCTTTCAGGCAATCCCAGATTTTAGAGGGACAAAGTGCACTGCTTCGAGCACAGACTCTGTAAATCCATGCGGCGTTTTGTCAACCACCAGCAATGCTTGCTGCCCTGTACTTCTCACAGTGGGAGCCACCAAGCGCCCTCCCACTGCCAATTGATCTAACCAAGCCCGAGGAACTGACTCTCCCCCCGCGGCCGAAATGATGCCCGCATAAGGACCACCTTGCGCGTAGCCCAACATCCCGTCCCCAAACAAAAGATGCACATTGGTGAGTCGCAGAGGGCGCAAATTGTTCCTCGCTTTTTCATGCAGGCCGCGCAAACGCTCCACGGAATAGACCTGCTGCGCCACACAGGCCAGCACGGCGGCCTGATAACCACAGCCCGTACCAACCTCCAGCACACGCCCCAATTTACCGGAGGCGCGCACACACTCTGCGCCTTCGAGCAACTCGATCATGCGGGCCACCACGCTGGGCTTAGAGATGGTTTGCTGCAAGCCTATGGGCAAACTGGTGTCTTCATAGGCTTGGTTCACCAACGCACTATCGACAAACAAATGACGCTCTACACGCCCCAGCGCACCCAGCACGCTTGGCGACTGAATGCCTGAGGCCGCCAGTCGCTGCACCATACGCATGCGCACGGCTACAGAATCCAACCCCAAGCCTACGGGCGCAGGCGTAGAGCGCACCGTTGGTGCAACGCCGCCTCCCACACGTCCGTTGACATGTTTGGGGGCTGCCGAGGCTGCAATCCAACCGGGTACCGAGCGCTTGGGCTGATTCATACGGCTTCCTTGGAGGGGCCCGCCACATCCAGACGGGACGCGGTCTGCGCCCAGTAGACCAAATGATCGTGGTCCGTCAAATCCACCTTCAACGGCGTCATGGCGACATGTCCGCGCACGGTCGCATAAAAGTCGGTGCCCTCTGACTCGTCCTTGGCCGCACCCGCGCTGCCAATCCAGTACATGGTTTCACCGCGTGGGCTGATCTGGGTAATCACCGGTTCTGCCGAATGACGGCGCCCCAAGCGGCACAGCTTCACCGCGCCCAACTGCTCCAAAGGGAGATTGGGAATATTCACATTCAGCAGCCACGGCGCATTGCCAATCAGATGCTGCTGGCGCATCTGCTGCACCATCTGTTTGGCTTTTTGGGCCGCAGACGCCAATTCCCCCCAATCGCGCTCCACTTGCGAGAAAGCGATGGCAGGCACACCAAACAAAAACCCTTCCATGGCGGCACCCACCGTACCGGAGTAAATGGTGTCATCGCCCATATTGGCGCCGTTATTGATGCCGGATACCACCAAGTCTGGCTTGTAGCCCAGCAAACCGGTCATGGCAATGTGCACACAGTCTGCGGGCGTGCCGTTGACGTAGCGAAAACCGTTCGCTGCGCGGTGTACATACAGAGGCGAATGCAAAGTCAGCGCATTGGACTTGGCGCTGTTATTGTGCTCAGGCGCCACCACCTCGACCGCAACGCCGTCAATGGAAGCCAAGGCATCATGTAACGCGATGATGCCGGGTGCCTGATACCCGTCGTCGTTAGAAATAAGAATCTTCATGGGCTTTCAACAGATTGCGCCGATTGTAGGTGCCACACCAGCCTGCGCAAACCTCCGCGCTCCTACGAATTGCAGCGCCCATCCCCATGCAAACTGTGCAGCACTCTGCCAAACTTCATCTTTTGTCTCCCTCTGTAAGGCTCCCCCGTGGCTGCACGCACCCCTGCTGATATTGCTCGCGACACCCTCAAGCTGCTGGCCACACGCCGCTTAGCGCCTACACCGGCCAACTACCAGGCGGTGTACGAAGAGGTGGCTAGCTTGCTGCCGCAAGTGAGCTTCCCGCTGGCGCCGCTGCGACGTATTGCCACCGTGCTGCCCACCCAAACCCCGGTTCAAAAACGTTTAGCCCACGCTTTTTCAACCGCAGTAGAGGCGCAGGACTGGACCGCTTTGCAGGCGGTCATTGCCGACTATGCACAGCTGGATCTGGGTATTGCCCCCAAAGCACCCGTGCTCCAAGAGACGCCCACCGCCATCACCACGGTGAACGTGCTGCCGGACGCCTTGGCACAACAACTGGCACGCTTGATAGAGACCACCGTGACCGCGCTGGGTGAAGAAGACCAGCGCATGCAAGAGCTATCCGACCAGCTGGTGCATTTTTTGCGCACTGCACCGCCCCCCTTGGCAACGCTAGAGCAAAGGCTGCACAACTACAGCTACCGCCTGTCCTTCACCGCGCAAGACCAGGCGCAGCGGCGCATGGGCATGCACGCCCTGTTGCGCATGGTGGGCGAGCACATTGCCTCCCTCGCGGCCCACGACCCCACCCTGCAGCAACAAGCACAAGCACTGGCCGCCGCCATGGAACAGCCGTGGACGCTGCAACAACTGGACCGCATACAAACCCACCTCAAGAGTCTGCTGTTCCGCCATCTGGAAATTGAAGGCAGCCGCGCCGATGCCCACGAGCAGCTCAAATCACTACTGGCCGAGCACGCCAAACAAATGGCCAGCCTGGGCAAGCTCAGTGAGAGCCACGCCCAGGCACTGACCAACTGCGCCCAGCAAATCCAGCAAGCGCAGGATTTGGGGGACTTAACCCCCGTGCTTCAGGCCGTGGTGCACTCAGGCAGCGCTTTGGCCACAGAAAACCGCATCGTGCAGGCCCAACTGGCCGATTTGCGGGCGCAAACGCAAGCCCAGGAAGCGCAAATCGAAGCGCTCTCGCATGCACTGCTTGGCGTGGAAGACAGCACCCGCAACGACCCGGAGACCGGCGCGCTCAATGCCCAGGGCCTGCAAGAAGCCCTGCTCACCGAAGCCTCCCGCAACCAGCGCCAGGCCCAGCCCATCACATTGGCCGCGCTGCACATTGACCAGCTGGCGGCGCTGGAAGCCGAAAACGGCCCGCAGGCCAAGGCTGCGGCCCTGGTACACCTGGCCCGACTGGTGCGCGCCACCTTGCGCCCGCAAGATGCCATCGGGCGCATCCGCGAGCAGCAGTTTGTCATCCTCTTTCCTGCCACAGCGGCCACCCAGGCTGCCCAGGCACTGGCCCGCCTGCAGCAAGAACTCAGCCAGCGTCCTCTGCTGCTGGACGATCGCGCCGTACCCCTGAGCTTCAGTGCAGGGGTGATTGCCCTCAGTGGCCTGGACACCCCAGCCCAAGCCGTGCAGCGCGCATTGCAAGCATGCGAGCAAGCACAGCGCATGGGCCTGGGCCGCGTGGCCCTGATTTAAGCGCTGCGCACCTACCCCGGCCCATCACGCTCCAGGCGGACGGTGAGTTGAGTTGAGGTGAGTGCGCCCCGCACCCGGCGCAGGTCTTTGCCACTTAGCTCCAATTCCTAGCATATTTTGCACAGACACCCCGGGCAAATACCTAGACTTTTCCCATATAAAGCGATGGCTGCCAACGCCGACTTCCACATTGGTGCATAGTCCGCGCGCATGGCTCTATGCAAATTTGCATAGTCTGGTCACATTAAGAAAAGTCATAAGACAACTTTTCACCAAACAAAAGATTTCTGTCAGATAGCGCTAATCCAACATGCGCCAAAAGCTATTTATTCAATAGCTTCAAGGATTTACTTTCCTCATATCTGAACAGATCAGTCTTTCACCTTCAACCGTAAGCGCCCTTGTCCATGTACCGGCAACTGCCTGTGCATCGATAGTCGGTTCGCTGCTTTTTATGAAAGAGAGCTTTCATGCAAGTTACTTTCAGTGCGTACTACACGCTCATCTTGGCGGTCTTGGTACTGCTGCTGGGCAAGCTCCTGGTCAACCGCATTCGCTTCCTGCGCAACTACAACATTCCTGAGCCTGTTGCCGGGGGCTTGGTGGTGGCCGCACTGATCTACGCCTTGCACCTGACCATGGGCTGGTCGTTCAAGTTTGAGTCCAGCTTGCAGTCGGCCTTCATGCTGGTGTTTTTCTCCTCGATTGGTTTGAGCGCCAACTTCGCCAAGCTCCGCCAAGGCGGCAGCGGCTTGATCGTGTTCTTGCTGGTGATTGCCGTGTTCATCTTGGTGCAAAACACCGTGGGCATCAGCCTGGCTACTTTGCTGGGGCTGGACCCTATGATTGGCCTGATCGCTGGCTCTATCACCCTGATCGGTGGCCACGGCACCGCAGGTGCCTGGGGTTCGGTCATGGAAAACCAGTACGGCCTGACCGGCGCCACCACCCTGGGTATGGCCTGCGCCACCTTTGGGCTGGTGATTGGCGGCATCTTGGGCGGCCCTTTGGCCAAACGCCTGGTCACCAAGCACAAGCTGGCCAAAGCACGCAGCGAAGCCGACCAACTGACTGAAGGCGGCCCCGCCGTCTCTGAATACAGCGACGTTGCCAACTTCGAGTCGCCCAACAAAACCCCGCGCCTGATTACCGCTGATGCGGCCATTGAGACGCTGGCACTGTTCGCGGGCTGCTTGGCGTTTGCCGAGTTCATGACTGGCATCACCAAAGACACCGTGATCCAGCTGCCCACCTTTGTCTGGGCACTGGGCGGTGGTGTGGTGATTCGCAACGTGCTGGATTACATCTTTGGCTTCAAGGTGTTTGACCGCGCCATCGACGTGTTCGGTAATGCAGCGCTTTCCATCTACCTGGCAATTGCACTGCTGTCGCTGAAGCTGTGGGAACTGACCGATCTGGCCGCCCCGCTGATGGTGATTCTGGCCGTGCAAACCGTGGTCATGGCGCTGTACGCCACGTTTGTGACCTTCCGCATCATGGGCAAAAACTACGACGCCGCCGTGCTGGCTGCTGGCCACTGTGGCTTTGGCATGGGTGCCACCCCGACGGCCGTGGCCAACATGCAAGCCATCACCAACCAGTACGGGCCTTCGCACAAGGCATTCCTGATCGTGCCCTTGGTCGGCGCGTTCTTTATTGACATCGTCAACGCCTTCTTGATCCAGGCTTTCATCAAGTTCATTCACTGAACTGCTTGAAACTGCCTACGCAGGCGGGCTGCGCTTTGGGGCACACTTGGGCGCATTACGACCCAAGGAGCCTGCCCCATGCAACCCACTGCGTTCGCCCGCCCCCACCCATCTCTGCGCCCAGCCTCTGTGCTGGGCGTTGTCGTATCTGCAGCCTTGCTGGCCGCGTGCACTACTGCACCCAGTAAAGACGGCGCACCAACGCTTGCCTACCAAATCCCTGCACAACCAGAGGGCAGCTCTGGCTACACCAAAAAACCGGGCTGGGCCACCGAAAAGTTTGCCGTGGCCGCCGCCAACCCCTTGGCCACCGATGCGGGCTACCAGGTGCTCAAAGCCGGTGGCACTGCCATTGATGCCGCGATTGCCGTGCAGATGGTGCTGGGGCTGGTTGAGCCGCAGTCCAGCGGCATTGGCGGTGGCGCCTTCTTGCTGCACGCAGCCGGTAGCAAGGTTGAAGCCTATGACGGGCGCGAAACCGCCCCCGCTGCCGCCACCGAGAACCTGTTTTTAAAAGCCGATGGCAAACCCATGGCCTTCCACGAGGCGGTAGTGGGCGGGCGCTCCGTGGGCACACCCGGCGCGGTGCGCATGCTGGAGCTGGCCCACCAAGAGCACGGCAAACTGCCTTGGGCCAGCTTGCTGGAGCCAGCGATTCAGCTGGCCGAGAAAGGCTTCAAAGTCAGCCCGCGCCTGCACACTTTGCTGAGCAATGAAAAGTTCTTGTCCGCAGACCCGGTGGCGCGTGCCTATTTCTTCGGTGCTGATGGCAAACCGCTGCCCGTGGGCACCGTGCTAAAGAACCCCGAATACGCCCAGGTGCTGCGTGCCATTGCCAAAGATGGCAGCAAAGCCCTGCACGAAGGCCCCGTGGCCCAGGCCATTGTGGACAAGGTGCGCAGCCACCCCACCAACCCGGGCGTGCTGTCTGCGCAAGACTTGGTGCGCTACCAGCCCCAAAAGCGTGCTGCGCTGTGCCATGACTGGAATTTACCTGCCAACGCCCAAGGCATGCCTGTGCGCAGCTATCAAATTTGCGGCTTTCCGCCCCCCAGCTCCGGGGCGATTGCCATCGGACAAATTCTGGGCATCTTGGGGCATACCCCCGCAGCCACCATGGCGCTGGGCAGCGATGGCCTGCCCACCGCCGACTGGCTGCATTTCTACACCGAAGCCTCGCGTTTGGCCTTTGCCGACCGTGCGCTGTACGTGGCAGACCCCGACTTTGTGCAAGCGCCCGGCGGCAACTGGCTGAACCTGCTGGACAACCGCTACCTGCAGTCGCGCGCCCAGCTGATTGGTCAGCAAAGCATGAAGGTGGCACAAGCAGGCAACCCTGCGACCTACAAAGTCAGCCACGCGCCCATGCCAGAGCAGATCGAATACGGCACCAGCCACATCAGCATCGTTGATGCCCACGGCAACGCTCTGGCCATGACCACCACCATCGAAGACCAGTTTGGCAGCCGCCAGATGGTCAAAGGCTTTTTGCTCAATAACGAGCTGACCGACTTCAGCATGGCCCCCAAGGCCGCAGACGGCCAGCCAATTGCCAACCGCGTGCAACCCGGCAAGCGCCCGCGCTCGTCCATGGCCCCCACGCTGGTGTTTGACAAAGCCACCGGCCAGTTGGTGATGAGTGCTGGCAGCCCCGGCGGCGCACAAATCATTCACTACACCGCCAAAACCCTGCAAGGCGTGCTGGGCTGGGGGCTGACGCCGCAGCAGGCCATCAATCTGCCCAATTTCAGCAGCTTGAATGGCCCCAGCCTGCTGGAAGCCCAGCGCTTTCCCGCCACCACCGTAGAGGCCTTAAAAACCCGCGGCGCCGAAGTGAAAGAGCAAGAGCTGACCAGTGGCCTGCAAGCCATCACCCGGGGCGCGGCCCACGGCAAAACCTTCTGGTTTGGCGGCGCTGACCCCCGCCGTGAAGGCGTGGTGATGGGCGACTGATGCGGCCACCGCTGCCTGCCGCTGCCCAGCTCGGCCAAGGCAAGCAGCCATCCCGCCCATCTTGATAACGCGCTTTACAACGCCAGCTCTACGCCATGCAACCATTGTTGTGCCTGCCACGCTACCGCCATGCCCTGCTGGGAGCTGCCATGTCTTTGCTACTGAGCGCATGCGGCCTCCCACCGGTTGCGCACCCCGATGCCAACCGGCAAGCCATCACGCCGCAAGTGTCTGAGCAAACCACTTTGGGCCAGGCCCACCAGCAATTGCGCGCGCAGGCGCAGGCTGACCCTGCGTCTTCCGGTTTTTATGCGCTGGAAGACCCGCGAGAAGCCTTTGCGGCACGCGGTTTGCTGGCGCGGGCGGCCGAGCGCACGCTGGATGTGCAGTACTACATCTGGCGCAATGACAAAACGGGCAACTTGCTGCTGCATGAGTTGCTGATGGCCGCCGACCGCGGGGTGCGCGTGCGCCTGCTGCTGGACGACGGCGGCACCTCCGGGCTGGACGATGCGCTGCTAGCACTGCACCAGCACCCGAATGCGGAGGTGCGCATCTTCAACCCCTTTGTACTGCGTGGCCTGTTCAAAAAGCTAGGCTACGTGACGGAGTTCAGCCGCAACAACCGGCGCATGCACAACAAATCGTTCTCGGCCGACGGGCAGGCCAGCATTGTGGGCGGGCGCAATGTGGGCAACGAATATTTTGGCGCCACCGACGGCGTGCTGTTTGCCGATTTGGATGTACTGGTCATCGGCCCTGTGGTGCAAGACATTGAGCAAGCGTTTGACCGTTACTGGAACAACGTTGCCGCCTACCCTGCCGAGCAAATTGCCCAGCCCACCCCACTCACCGTGGATGCACTGCGCGCCCAGGGCAACGCGCTGGCGCAATCGCCCGCTGCGCAGGAATACCGGCAAGCGTTGGAAGCCACGCCCTTTGTTCAAAATCTGGTCGACGCACGGCTGAATATGGAGTGGGCCACGGCCACGCTGGTGAGCGACCCGCCCGAAAAAATTCAGGCTCAGGCCCAGCCCCAAGCCTTGATCGTGCAACAGTTGCTGCGCGCCACCGGCCCCATCCAGCAAAGGCTGGATTTGGTCTCGCCCTACTTTGTGCCAACCCAAGAGGGTGTCGAAGCCTTTGCCCAGCTGCGGGCCCAAGGCCTGCAGGTGCGCATTTTGACCAATTCACTACAAGCCACCGATGTCACCATCGTGCATTCGGGCTACGCCAAATACCGCAAGCCGCTGCTGGAAGCGGGCGTGGAACTGTATGAAATGCTGGGGCAAGTGCCTCAATATTCCAGCGAGGAAGAGCGCCTGAAACTCAACCTCGCCAATCTGGGCAGCTCTGGCAGCAGCCTGCACTCCAAAACCTTTGCCGTCGATGGGCAGCGCGCTTTTGTGGGTTCGTTCAACTTTGACCCACGCTCCATGCATCTGAACACCGAGATGGGTCTGCTAATCGACAGCCCCACGCTGGCGCAAGGCATTCACCGCACCTTCGACAACACCGTGCCCCTGCGCGCTTACCAAGTCACACTGGGGGAAGACGGGCGCTTGCGCTGGCACAGTGGCGTGGGCAACCCACCGCCCGTCTACGACACCGAACCCAACACCCGTTGGTACCAGCGCTGGATGCTGCGTTTATTGGGCTGGCTGCCTATGGAATGGTTGCTGTAGCCCATCACTCTCACAAAAAAAATAGCTGCTTGCGCATGTGCCACCTTGATTTCACACATAAAACGCATCGAAACCAAATCAATACCAGCGCTAGCAGCTTCTTTTTTGAAAGCGACTGCCGTGTGCTTTGGCCGCACACCGTACGCTGCGGCAGACGTGTTGGCTTACAAAAATATTCATAGACTTCCACAAGATACCGACGAACGGCACTACCATCCGTGCCATGCCCCGCCAGAACACCTGCCCCGCAGACTTTCCGCCTTTCATCCTCTCGCAGATCGAACACATGGCCCAGCGCATCGTGGCGGCGCGTAAAGCCCGTGGCGAAACACAGGCGCAATGGGCGCAGCAACTGGGCATCTCCCAGCCCACCATGGCGCGGCTGGAGCGGGGCGACCCCGCCATTGCCACCGCCACTTATGTGATGTGCCTGTGGCTGGTCAATCCCCAGCTCAATCTGCTGCAGTTGCTGGACAGCCCCACACCACCTGCTGCGGCAGCGGCCTTGAGCACGCCGCCTCATACCGTCTTGCCCGGCGCTCCAGACGCCAATCCCGACAATGCGGCCATGGCGCAGCCGCCGCATTCACCAGCCGATGAATTTGCCAGCCTGCTGGCGCAGTGGAACAACGCCGTTCAGTGAACGCTGCGCTGAGCGCCGGTCACACGCAGCGGCCACAACGCCCAGCCAATTTTCGATGGGCAGTGAAGACCACATGCGAAGCCGCTGGCAGCAGTGCGGACACACCACCAAACAAAACAACGACGCATCAAGGGGGGCGCGGCCCGCGCTTAATCGCCAAAACGCTCCCGGTAGGCCACAGGCGTAATCCCCAGCCGCTTTTGAAACAGGTGGCGCAGCGCCTGCTCCGACCCCAGTCCCACCTTGGCCGCCACCGTTTTCAAGGGCAGATCACCGCGCGTTTCCAGCAACTGTTTGGCGCCTTCCAGACGGGCGCTTTCCACAAATGCACTCGGGCTGCAGCCCGCTTCTTGCTGGAACACACGGCGAAAGTGGCGCTCGCTCATGGCGGCTTTTTCGGCCAGCAGCGCCTGCGGCATGGGCTGATCCAGGTGCGCCAGCACCCATTGCTGCACCAGCCGCACGCCGCTGTGTTGCACGGCCTGACTGGCCAGTTGCACGCTGAACTGCGACTGCCCACCCGGGCGCTTGAGGTACATGACCAGATCGCGCGCCACCTCCAGCGCCAGCGCGTGGCCAAAATCCTGCTCCACCACGGCCAGTGCCAAATCAATGCCCGCCGTCACCCCGGCGGAGGTCCAGTACGGCCCTTCGCGCACATAAATGGCATCGGCATCCACCCGCACCTCGGGGTGGCGGCGCTGCAGCTCCTGCGCCACGCTCCAGTGCGTGGCTGCGCGGCGGCCGTTGAGCAACCCGGCCTCGGCCAGGAAGAAGCTGCCGCTGCACAAGGCAATCGTGCGCGCCACCTGGGGCGCCACACGTCCCACCCAGTCCACCAGCGGCGCGCTGGCCTGCAGCACCGTGGCAATGTGGCGCGCGCCCACCAGCAGCACGGTGCAGCCCGTGTCCTGCTCTACATCGGCCAGGGTGTGCGTGGCCTCCAGCGCCATCAAGGTATCGGAGCGCACCACACCCCGGGCGGCTGCCACCACGCGCAGGGCATAGCCATCGGGCAGCCCTTTTTGGCGCAGATGCACATTCGCATACTCAAAGACCGACATCGGGCCAATGGCCTCCAGCGCCTTGAAGCCGGGGTAGACGACGATATCGACGCGGTGCGCGCCGGAGTGGTGGTGGGCCATAACTATCAAAAAACAGAGCTGCTAGCGCAGACAGAATAAGCGCGCAAGGCCAATTTGGTACTTGTTGACTGGCGCGCCAGCTTTGCATACGGCGCATGACCGAATATGCCAACACCCCTCATATTCGGCCAAAGCCCTGCCGCATGCGGTCATAGGGCTTTAGGGTTGGCCGTGATCGCCTACATTCATACTTTTCGCCCAGGGTGGCCGCACAGTGCGCCACCATGTGTTGTCCCCTTCCAAAGAAAGACTTGACCATGAAATCCCGCGCCGCCGTGGCCTTTAAGGCCGGAGAACCCCTGCAAATCGTGGAAATCGATGTCGCCCCTCCCAAGAAGGGTGAAGTACTGATCAAGATCACCGACACCGGCGTGTGCCACACCGATGCGTTCACGCTCAGCGGTGAAGACCCCGAAGGCCTGTTCCCCGTGGTGCTGGGCCACGAAGGTGCAGGCATCGTGGTGGAAGTGGGCGAAGGCGTGACCAGCGTCAAGCCCGGTGACCACGTCATTCCGCTGTACACCGCCGAATGCGGCGAATGCCTGTTTTGCAAGAGCGGCAAGACCAATCTGTGTACCGCCGTGCGCGCCACCCAGGGCAAGGGCGTGATGCCCGATGGCACCACACGCTTTAGCTACAACGGCCAGCCCATCTACCACTACATGGGCTGCTCCACGTTCAGCGAGTACACCGTGGTGGCCGAGGTCTCACTGGCCAAAATCAACCCCGATGCCAACCCCGAGCAGGTGTGCCTGCTGGGCTGCGGCGTGACCACCGGCCTGGGCGCCGTGAAGAACACCGCCAAGGTGCAGGAAGGCGACACCGTGGCCGTGTTCGGCCTGGGCGGCATCGGCCTGGCCGTGATTCAAGGTGCCAAGCAAGCCAAGGCGGGCCGCATCATTGCCGTTGACACCAATCCAGCCAAGTTCGACTTGGCCAAAACCTTTGGCGCCACCGACTGCATCAACCCCAAGGACTTCGACCAGCCCATCCAGCAAGTCATCGTAGAGATGACCGGCTGGGGCGTGGACCACAGCTTCGAGTGCATCGGCAACACCCAGGTCATGCGTGCCGCGCTGGAATGCGCGCACCGTGGCTGGGGCCAGAGCGTGATCATTGGCGTCGCTGGCGCCGGCCAAGAGATCTCCACCCGCCCCTTCCAACTGGTCACCGGCCGCAAGTGGATGGGCACCGCGTTTGGCGGCGTCAAGGGCCGCAGCGAGCTGCCCGGCATGGTGGAAGACGCCATGGCCGGCAAGATCCAGCTCGAGCCCTTTGTGACCCACACCATGCCGCTGGAGCAGATCAACGAAGCGTTTGACCTGATGCACGAGGGCAAGTCCATCCGCTCGGTGGTCAAGTACTAAGCACGAAGCCGCCGCTTTGCCCCAAGCAAAAAGCGCTCTCAAGGAGCGCTTTTTTTATGGCTGGTGGCCCAGGCGCTTTACCAGCCCCAGAGCAGCTTTTTGGAAATCCAGCCCACCTGACCTTCGCTGGTCTTGCCTTTGACCCAGCCGTTTTGCTTGTCCAGGGTTTGGAACAAATCGTACTTGTGAATCGTG
Organism: Comamonas jiangduensis; assembly: GCF_030162955.1. Taxonomy (NCBI): domain Bacteria; kingdom Pseudomonadati; phylum Pseudomonadota; class Betaproteobacteria; order Burkholderiales; family Comamonadaceae; genus Comamonas; species Comamonas jiangduensis. Next base: position 13,927 of record NZ_JARXOV010000024.1, on the reverse strand, counting down.
GCCACTTTCTTGTGCTGCGTGCCGGGGCCTGAGCGCACATTCGCTGTTTTGGCCTTCACGATGTGGTGCGCGCGCTTGCTGGTCAGCGGCTGATACACCCAGCCCAGCTCTCCCTCAAAGTCTTTCACCTTGAGCCAATTGCCTTTTTTCTGCGTGACTTGCATCGGGTAGCCTTTGGTCAGCTCCCATGCCAGCTCCGCTTTGGTCGAGGGCGTCTGTCGCACATTCACCTTGTTGCCTGCAATACTCACGAACTCTGCCTGTGCCTGGGCGACCGAAAAAGCCAGCCCAAGGACTGCGATTGTTTTCACCACAACATTCATTCCACGGGGTTCCATCTCTATCGTTAGGCGCAACCGAGACCAGATTGCAGGCTGCGCGCTCAGCGGTCTGAACGCCTTGCGCCCCAAAGGTTCCGCCCAAATTGCCGAAAGCGGCAGCGGCAGCAAAGTCCTTGGCGCACACAACAGCGCGCAAGGCGCGACAATCAGCGCCTTTGTTTGATTTGGCTCGCCTATGCCCTTTACCGCCCTTGGCCTTGCTCCTTCGCTGGCCCACGCCGCTGCCTCCCAAGGCCTGATTGCGCCCACAGCCGTTCAGTCCCAAGCCATTCCCGCGATTGTGCAGGGCCAGGATTTGCGCGCCTGTGCGCCCACGGGCTCGGGCAAAACAGCGGCTTATGTGCTGCCGCTGTTGCAAGCGTGGATGCTGAGCGATGCAGCCCAACGCCAAGGCCCTCGGGCCACGCAAGCGCTGATCTTGGTGCCCACGCGCGAGCTGGCTGCGCAGGTGGCCGAGCTGATCTACCACCTGGGCGAAGCACTGGGCAACCGCCCCAAGGTGGCAGTGCTGACGGGCGGTGTCTCCATCAACCCCCAGCTGATGGCCCTGCGCGGCGGTGTAGACATGGTGATTGCCACCCCCGGCCGCTTGCTGGACGTGGTGGCGCACAGCCAGCTCAAGTTCCACACCCTGCAAACCTTGGTGATGGACGAAGCCGACCGCTTGCTGGATTTGGGCTTTGCCGAAGAACTGGAACAAGTGCTGGCCCTACTGCCCGCCAAAGGCCAGCGCCAGACGCTGCTGCTGTCTGCCACCTTCGGCCCTGCGGTAGAAAGTTTGGTCAACCAACTGCTGCGTGACAACCACCACAGCATTAGCGTGGAGAACACGCACCAGCAAGACGCCACGATTGCGCAGCGGGCCATTCATGTGGATGCCGCACGCCGCAGCGCCTTGCTGCGTGAGCTGGTGGAGCAACACCCCGGCCAGCGCGTGCTGGTGTTTGTGGCCAGCCGCTACAGCGCCGAGCACGTTGCCAACAAGCTGTACGCCAAAGGCATTTACGCGACGGCCTTTCATGGCGAGCTGAGCCAGGGCGCGCGCGAGACCGTGCTGCGCGAGTTCAAAGCCAACCGCTGGCAGGTGCTGGTGACCACCGATTTGGCCGCACGCGGCATTCACATTGAAGCGCTGCCCGTGGTCATCAACTACGACCTGCCGCGCTCCCCCGACGATTACACGCACCGCGTGGGCCGCACGGGCCGCGCAGGCCTGTCGGGCACGGCCATCAGCTTTGTCACGCCAGAGGCCATGGCACACTGGCAGCTGATTGCCAAGCGCAACCACCTGGACTTGCCGCTGGAAACCCTGCCCGCCTACTCCGTGACCGAGCAAGCCCCAGAGCGCGCACCGCACGAAGACGGCAACAACGGCGGCATCAAGGGCAAGCGCATGAGCAAAAAAGACAAGCTGCGTGCCGCTGCTGCGGCGGCCAATAACGGCAAGCAGCCCTAACTGCGGTACAGGCTTGGCAACCGCCACGCAGCCAGCACCCGCACATCAAAAAGCCTCGCAGATTGTGCGAGGCTTTTTTGAAGGCGTGACCACACGCTTGCCCTCAGCGGTCTTGACTGACCTCGCCATCTTCGCTTTTGGCCGCCTCCATCGCCTCGGGCTCCAGTTCTTCGGCAGAACGGTTCAGGTGCACAAACACGCCCCAGCCCAGCAGCATGAGGCCCACACCCGCCATCAGCGCAGCGGGATACAGCAGGTGCTGCGGTGTCTCCTGCCCTTTGAAGGTGGCAATCAACGCCTCAATCGCCAGCGCCACCACCACAACCACCAAAAAGCGCGACAAAAACCGGCGCACGCGCGTAGGGCCGGCAATACTGGCATCGCGCACCACCTCTTCTTCCACCACGGTCTGGCTGATTTGCAGCGCCACGACTGCCGCAGCCAGCACGCCCATCACTTCCACCCAATGCAGCGTGGCGTCTTCACCCCAGCCAAGTGCCCACAAGCTCCAGCCTTTGCTGGCCGCCACCCCCAGCAAACCCAAAGAGACCAGGGCAAACAGCAGCGCCATCACGGCGTGCAGGCAGACAAACAACTGGTGAACCACTTTCATGCGCAAAACTCCGGCAACCCAAAGCGTCCATCCTCCCGGCTATGCGGCCCACCCCGGGTAGGACTGCGCAGCAAGCCAAACACCCACAACCTTTGATCTGCGCCGTACGCTCTACACTGACGGTATTCAGCCCACCCCATAAAAACAAGAGCAGCTAGCGCACGTATTTATTGAACTTCATCGACAAAAGCATTTGAAGATCAACTAAATCAAGCGCTAGCAGCTATTTTTCTAGGAGTCCTCCATGTCTACCCCTTTTGAACTGGTCAATGCCCACGCCTGCTTTGGTGGTGCCCAGCGCTACTACCAGCACGACTCGCGCGAGATTGGTCTGGCCATGAAGTTCTCCGTCTACCTGCCGCCCCAGGCCATCATGGGCGAGAAGGTGCCCGCCCTGCTGTTCTTGGCAGGGCTGACCTGCACCGAAGAAACCTTCATGGTCAAGGCCGGTGCCCAGCGCATGGCCGCCGAGCTGGGCCTGGCCCTCATCACCTGCGACACCAGCCCACGCGGCGCCAAAGTGGCCGGTGAAGCAGACAGCTGGGACTTTGGCGTGGGCGCCGGCTTTTACCTGAATGCCCAGCAATCGCCCTGGGAGCGCCACTGGCGCATGGAAAGCTACATCATCGACGAGCTGCTGCCCATGCTGGGCCGCTACCTGCCACTGGACATGCAGCGCCTGGGTATCTTTGGCCACAGCATGGGCGGCCACGGCGCACTCACGCTGGCGCTGCGCCACCCTGGCAAGTTCAAAAGCGTCTCGGCCTTTGCGCCCATCGCCAACCCCAGCAACTGCGCATGGGGCGAAAAAGCCTTCACCGGCTATCTGGGCGACAACCGTGCCGTCTGGGCACAGCACGATGCAACCTTGCTGATGGAAAAACAGGGCAAAGCCCCTTACCCCGCGGGCATCTTGATCGACCAAGGCTTGGCCGACAAGTTTTTGCATGAAAAGCAATTACTGCCCGAAGCGCTGGAAGCAGCCTGCGAAAAAGTGGGCCAGCCACTGACCTTGCGCCGCCAAGCGGGCTACGACCACGGCTACTACTTCATCCAGAGCTTTATCGACGACCACCTGCGCCACCATGCGCAGCAACTGGCGGCATAAACGAAGCCGCAACCCGCGCAGCGCCCATGGCGCTGCATGCGCAACATCGCAATCCGCGCCTCACGCGATTTGTTTTATGCGACCCGGCGCTCGGCCGTGCTCACCTGGTGCCCGCCTTGCGTTTTGGAGATGTACATCGCTTGATCCACCCGGCGCATGATGTCTTCAACGCTGGTGTCATGCTCGCTGAAGTGGGCAATCCCGATACTGAGCGTTGGCACCGAGCCGGCAGTGGCATACGGCGCCAGCGCTTGGCGGCCGCGGTGCAGCAATTGCTGGGCAAACAGCATGGTGTTGGCCATGCTCCGGCCCAAGCTCAGAATGACAAATTCATCGCCTCCTAGGCGGCACACCAGATCTTGTGCGCACGCGACCTGCTGCGCCGCATGTGCCAAATCACGCAAGGCCTGATCGCCCATGGGGTGCCCCAAACCATCGTTGATGGCTTTGAAGCCATCCACATCAAAACTCACCAAGCATGCCGATGTGCCATCGCGCTGGAATGCGGCATAGGCCTGTGACATGGCCTGCATGAAACTGCGGCGATTGTGCAAGCCCGTCAGTTCATCGCCCATGGCCTGGCGCTGCAGCAACTGCTGCAACTGTTTGCTGGCAGTGATGTTGCTGGCCACCCAAAGCACGGCTTTTTCACCGTCATACAGATGCGCCAGCGCACTGATGCGCCCTTCAAACCAAATGGCATGCTCAGGCCCCTCATCGGGCAACCCCAAGACATCGCGGGCACTCAACTCGTACTCCACCACCAGCATTTGCTGGCTGGAGAGCGCCGCGTGAATTTGCTGTAAAAACCACTGCGCTTTTGCGGGCGCCAGCACTTGCGCAATGCGCTGACCAATCAGGCTGCTGCCGTCGTGGTAGTAGCGCTTGTCCTTGCCACCCAAAATAGCCGCGTAACGCCCAGACTCCGTCAGGATAAAAGCAGGATCGGGCAAGCTGTCGCAGATCGCTGCGTATTGGCTGGCTGTGAATAAGTTGGCATCAGGCATGAAACACAAAAATAGGGAAAGCGCGCAATTCTTCGGTGCATGGGCCCACAAAGCAAGTAAAAACCCGGGTTTCACAAACACCAATTGAGGCAGCAGGAAGAAGCGCCCGCCTTCATCCAACCACTTCTTGATGGACCCATTTACCTAGGCTGTATAGAGCGCCCTACGCCTCTTGGCTGCAAGGCTTCAGGGCTGCTGGCTGGAATGCCAAGCGCAGCCATGAAGCAGTGTCAGGGTTCTCGCGGTCAGCGTTTCTTAGCGCTGCCCACGCTGGTGCTGACGCAGGGTGTAGAGGTACAGCTGCTCCACCTTCTCTCGCGCCCAAGGCGTTTTGCGCAAAAACCGCAAGCTGGAAGCCATGCTCGGATCAAGGTTGAAGCAGCGTACCGGAATGCGCTCGCCCAACTCCCCCCAGCCATAGTAGTCAACCAAGTCTGTGAGCATGCGCTCAAGCGTTAATCCGTGCAAAGGGTTACGCGGCTGTTCTGAAGATGTCATAACAAAACGAAGGTGAATGGACAAAAAAGCCCCTCAGGCCACGGCCAAGAGGGGCTTGCACCACCGATTAAAAAATTATTCGCGCCAGTGTTGCGCCACCCAGGTAGCAGGCTTGATATAGCGGAAACGGCGATTGCGACGCCCCGCCAACGCATCCGGCGGATTGCATTCACCGTGGAAGATCACAATGCGGGCGTTATCGGGAACGAAAGTAGGCTTCCAGAAATTGGTCGGCCATGTCGGGATGCAGTGGTACTTGAAGCTAGGGCACCATTCAGCCGGCCAGTATTTGAGCTTGCCTTGCTTGTGAATCACATCCGACAGGTAAGCCTGCTCATTGCGAAATTGCTTGCGGATTTCTTCAAAGTGACCACGGAAGTACTCCAGCACATCCGCATGTGCACCCAGCTCAAAGCGATACGCGGAAGAGTTACCCGTGATACGCCAGGGGCGCTTGTGGTCGTGAATGATGAGGAACTCACCGGGATAGGTGAAAAAGTCATCCAACGAACCCGTGATGACCACATCCACATCCAAAAACAGGGCAGTACCCTTCAGTCCGTACAGGTCTTTGGTAAACGTCGTGAGCTTGGTCCACCCACGCTCAGGAATGCCTGCGGGCAAGTCCAACGAGGGAATGGGCAAGCACTGCACCTCAGAACGTATCCCTTCAGCGTTGTCGGTCAGGCAGACAAAGCGAAAATCACCGCTGAGATGGCGTCGAACCATGGCATACAGGCGGTTGACATATTCTGGCCCGTACTTGGTTCCCCACTTCATGCAAAGGATGTGGCGTTCAGGCGTCGTGGAAGTTGTAGTGGTCATGCAGCAAGACAGACAAAGCAAGCCAAGGGCTTAGTGGCCTTTTTTGATCGACTTAGGGCCGGTTTTCTTGGCGCGCTTGATCAAGCCACCTTGGGTCAGGCGTTGATTGCCCAGCACACGGATTTGCTTGACTTCAGGCTTGCTGCCGGCACGGCCAAACTTCAGCAGCTTGATATCGCGAGGGCCGGCTTTGCGCTCTTCGTCAAACGCCTTTTCCTTTTCAGGGATCGGGCGCCACAGCACCAGCAGCTTGCCGATGTGTTGGATAGGGGCAGCGTTGAGTTCGTCACACAGTTGCAGATAAATCTGCTCACGTGCGGCGCGGTCGTCGCCAAACACACGGATCTTGATCAGGCCATGAGCATTCAAGGCAGCGTCAATTTCCTTTTGAACGGCGGGTGTCAAACCGTCACCACCAATCATGACCACAGGGTCAAGATGGTGGGCATCAGCGCGGTGTTCCCGGCGCTCTGCGGGAGTTAAATCAATTTGGGGCATGCCCGTATTATCGAGGCTGGAAGAAATTTGCGATGAATACCAAACCTAAAAGCAAGAAGCTCAACAAGAATTGGCTCAATGCGCACCTGAACGACCCTTATGTGCAAGCCGCACAAAAGGACGGTTACCGTGCGCGCGCCGCCTACAAACTCAAGGAAATTGATGAAACCTTCAAGCTCATCAAACCCGGCCACGTAGTCGTTGACTTGGGCTGTGCACCCGGCGCGTGGAGCCAGTACTTACGCCGCCGCCTGTCGCCCACAGGAAATTCTGTGGGAGAAATCAACGGCACCATCATCTCTCTCGACTTGCTGCCCATGGAGCACATTGAAGGCGTGCATTACATCCAAGGGGACTTCCGCGAGGAGTCAGTACTCGCACAACTGGAAGAGCTTGTACAAGGCCGTCCTGTAGACCTAGTGGTCTCCGACATGGCTCCCAACCTCTCAGGAAACAGCACCACCGATGGAGCGCGTGTAGAGCATTTGATTGAGCTGGCCGTGGATTTCGCCACCCACCATTTGCGCCCTGAGGGTGCACTGGTGGCCAAGGTTTTTCACGGCCCAGGCTATGACGATTTGGTCAAACTGTTTCGCAACCACTTCAAACTGGTGAAACCCCTCAAACCCAAGTCATCACGCGATAAATCTTCGGAGACTTTTTTGATTGGTATCGGTCTGAAATAAACGGGGCACCCACAGGTTGCGTGAGCGAAAACGCCAAAAACCCCTGAACCCCATTGCCTTGACAGGAATAAAGGTTTAGCGCGCTCGCTTGAAACACCTAAAATGAGCCGCATATGGGAATCAGCTTTCCCATGCGCATGTTTTCTCCTTTTTTCCTTTGGAGCCCCGCTTGAACAATCAGTGGTTTTCAAAAATTGCCGTCTGGCTGGTCATTGCCATGGTGCTGTTTACGGTATTTAAGCAATTTGATACCCGTGGCAGTTCTGGTGCAGGCCAAATCGGCTATTCGGAATTCCTGACCGAGGTGCGTAACAACCGCATCAAAAGTGCAACCATTCAGGAAGGCCAAGGCGGCACCGAAATCGTTGCGATCACCACCGATGATCGCCGCGTACGCACCACTGCCACCTACCTAGACCGTGGCTTGGTTGGCGACTTGATCGCTAACGACGTCAAATTTGATGTCAAACCACGCGAAGAAGGCTCGCTGCTCATGAGCCTGCTGGTCAGCTGGGGCCCCATGCTGCTGCTGATTGGTGTGTGGATCTACTTCATGCGCCAAATGCAAGGTGGCGGCAAGGGCGGCGCTTTCAGCTTTGGCAAAAGCAAGGCCCGCATGCTGGACGAGAACAACAACTCGGTGACTTTTGCGGACGTGGCTGGTTGCGACGAGGCCAAGGAAGAAGTCAAAGAGGTGGTGGACTTCCTGAAAGACCCCAACAAGTTCCAAAAACTGGGTGGCCGCATTCCCCGTGGTCTGCTGCTGGTAGGCCCCCCCGGCACCGGCAAGACTCTACTCGCCAAGTCCATCGCGGGCGAGGCCAAGGTGCCTTTCTTCTCGATTTCTGGCTCCGACTTCGTAGAAATGTTTGTCGGCGTAGGCGCAGCCCGCGTGCGTGACATGTTCGAAAACGCCAAGAAGAATGCCCCCTGCATCATCTTCATCGACGAAATCGATGCCGTGGGCCGCCAGCGCGGTGCCGGCATGGGTGGTGGCAATGACGAGCGCGAGCAAACGCTGAACCAGATGCTGGTTGAGATGGATGGTTTTGAAACCAACCTCGGCGTGATCGTCGTGGCTGCTACCAACCGTCCCGACATTCTGGACGCAGCCCTGCTGCGCCCCGGCCGCTTTGACCGTCAGGTGTATGTGACGCTGCCCGATATCCGTGGCCGTGAGCAAATCCTGAATGTGCACATGCGCAAAATCCCCGTGGGCCAAGACGTCAACCCATCCATCATTGCCCGCGGCACACCAGGCATGTCTGGTGCGGATTTGGCCAACCTGTGCAACGAAGCTGCTTTGATGGCTGCGCGCCGCAACGCTCGCACCGTGGAGATGCAGGACTTCGAAAAAGCCAAGGACAAGATCATCATGGGCCCCGAGCGCAAGACCATGGTCATGCCCGAGGAAGAGCGCCGTAATACGGCCTACCACGAAGCCGGCCACGCCCTGATTGGCCGCCTGCTGCCCAAGTGCGATCCGGTGCACAAAGTCACCATCATCCCACGTGGCCGTGCGCTGGGCGTGACCATGAGCTTGCCGGAGAAGGATCGTTACTCCTACGACAAGGAGTACATGCTCAACCAAATCGCCATGCTGTTTGGTGGTCGCATCGCTGAAGAAGTGTTCATGAACCAGATGACCACCGGTGCTTCGAACGACTTTGAGCGCGCAACGCAAATCGCTCGTGACATGGTCACACGGTATGGCATGAGCGACGCCCTGGGCACCATGGTGTATTCCGAGCAAGATGGTGAGCAGTTCTTGGGCCGCACTTTCAGCAAGGGTGCCAATCTGTCGGAAGCCACGATGCAGGCAGTGGATACCGAAGTACGTCGCATCATCGACGAGCAATATGCACTGGCACGCAAGCTGATTGAAGACAACCAAGACAAGATGCACGCCATGGCCAAGGCCATGCTCGAGTGGGAAACCATCGACATGGAACAACTGGACGACATCTTTGCAGGCAAAGAGCCTCGCCCACCCAAGGATTGGGTCCCGCGTACCACCAAGTCCAGCGACGATGGCAATTCTTCCGGCGGTGGTACCCCGGCAGTGGATACCGATCCTTCGCCCACCGCTGCGTAAAATTTACACACTCAAACAACGGGGCCAAGCGCCCCGTTTTTTCATGGCTGCCACGCTTTTTGGAGCATCCTATGTCGCACTGGCAAACCTCCCGATTTCTTTTAGACCTCCAACGCCCCTTGGTCATGGGCATTGTCAACAACACACCGGACTCTTTTTCTGACGGGGGCAAGCACCAAGGACTGCAGGCCCTGCACCATGCAGAAAAACTGGTGAAAGAAGGTGCTGATATTTTGGATATTGGTGGCGAGTCAACGCGCCCCGGCTCCCCTGCAGTACCGCTGGACGAAGAGCTGCAACGCGTCCTCCCCGTAGTGCAGGAAGCAGTGAAATTCGGCGTCGCCATTTCCGTAGACACCTACAAGCCCGAGGTCATGCAAGCCGCCTTGGACTTGGGCGCGGACATCATCAATGATGTCTGGGGGCTTCGCCAGCCCGGCGTACAGCAGCTTGTCGCCGCACACCCCAGCTGCGGTGTATGCATCATGCACATGCACCAAACCCCACAAAACATGCACCTGAGCCATATGCATGGGGATGCCGTTCCACAAGTGCGCGACTTTCTATTGCAAGAAAGCCAAGCGCTGATGCAGCGTGGGGTTGCCCGAAACCGCATTGTTTGGGATTACGGCATTGGCTTTGGCAAAAGCGTGGCACAAAATTTTGCGTTACTTGCACGCCAAGCCGAGCTGCTGGAACTAGACTTTCCGTTGCTGGCTGGCTGGTCACGCAAAGGATCGCTAGGTCAAGCCAGTGGTCTGCCAGTCAACGAGCGTATGGTGCCCAGTGTGGCTGCCGCTCTGCTGGCGGTGGAACGAGGCGCACGCGTTGTGCGTGTGCACGACGTGGCAGACACCAAGGCAGCGTTATCGATCTGGCAGGCCATGCACGAGCAGACAACCACCAATTCACCCCAAGAGAACTAACCATGGCGCGCACCTATTTCGGCACAGACGGCATTCGCGGCAGAGTCGGTCAATCGGTCATCAACCCTGACTTTGCGCTGCGCTTGGCACACGCCGTTGGCCGAGTGCTCAAAAAAAATCAAGCACGCCCAACTGTCGTCATTGGCAAGGACACCCGTATTTCTGGTTACATGTTGGAAGCTGCCATGGAGGCAGGATTCAATGCTGCAGGTGTGGACGTCATTTTGCTAGGCCCTCTGCCAACTCCCGGCGTGGCCTACCTGACGCGTACCCAGCGCGCCAGCTTGGGCGTGGTGATCAGCGCCAGCCACAACCCCTTTTATGACAACGGCATCAAGTTCTTCAGCGCCCAAGGCACCAAGCTGGATGATGCGTGGGAAGAAGCCGTGGAAGCTGCTTTGGAACAAGCCCCACAGTGGGTTGATTCCGCAGCACTGGGAAAAACCCGCCGCTTAGACGATGCAGCAGGTCGCTACATCGAGTTTTGCAAAAGCACTTTTGATAGCAATCTGTCTTTGCACGACCTGCGCATTGTGGTCGATGCAGCACATGGCGCGGCTTACCACATTGCCCCAAAAGTCTTCCATGAACTGGGGGCCGAAGTCATTGCGATTGGCTGCGAGCCGGATGGCTTGAACATCAATGACGGCGTTGGTGCCACCCACCCTGAAGCCCTGGCGCTAGCCGTGCGCGCCAACCGTGCACACTACGGTGTTGCCTTAGATGGTGATGCTGACCGCTTGCTCATGGTGGACGCTGCAGGCCGCATTTACAACGGTGATGAGCTGATGTACTTGATGGTGAAAGAGCGCCTGCAACGCGGCGAAAACGTACCCGGAGCGGTAGGTACCTTGATGACCAATATGGCTGTCGAAGTTGCCCTGCAGCAGCAAGGCGTGGAGTTCATCCGCGCCAAGGTGGGTGACCGCTATGTTTTGGAAGTGCTCCATGAAAAGGGCTGGCAAATTGGCGGAGAAGGCTCCGGCCACTTGCTGGCGCTGGACAAACATTCCACCGGCGACGGCCTGGTCAGTGCCTTGCAAGTGCTGCAAAGCTGTGTACGCAGCCAGTGCACCTTGGCACAGCAACTCTCAAAGCTCACCCTTTTCCCCCAGACCCTCATCAATGTGCGTTTGGTACCCGGACAGGATTGGAAGCGCAATACCTTGCTGGCACAAACCCAGGCGAAAGTCGAAGCAGCATTAGGGCAAACAGGCCGCGTGCTGATTCGTGCCAGCGGCACCGAGCCGTTGCTGCGCGTGATGGTGGAAGCCCAGGATGCTGCCTTGGCCAGCCGCTACGCCCAAGAACTGGCAGATGCAGTCAAAGCGGGGTAACAGCGTGCAAGTTCCGCACCCATCGCGTGCGGAATGCTTGCTTTTATCTGGCAAGCAAGCACAATAGGGCTTGCACCAAAGTTGTGCAGTTCTTTTGAGGCCCGGACAGCACTCGTTGCCCGGGCTTTTCTCCGTGTAGGCATCTGCGCTTTAAGACACGGTTTGTTCACCACATCCGCTAGGAAGCACCACATGGAACACAAAAAACCTGCCATCACCCTGTCCTCTTTGGATATGGACCGCCTTGAAGCCCTGATGGAAAAGCTCCCCGCCAACTTCCCCGGCTTTGCAGCACTGGAAGCGGAATTGGATCGTGCCGATGTGCTGGATCCCCAGGAGATGCCCGCCAATGTGGTCACGATGAATTCCACTGTCCGTTTTACGTTGCTGGAAAGCGGCAAGGATCAGACGCTGACTTTGGTCTACCCCAAAGAAGCTGATGGCAGCCCTGACAAGGTTTCCGTTTTTGCGCCCGTGGGCACGGCATTGCTGGGTCTGCGCGTAGGCGACGTTTTTGAGTTGCCCAGCCCTACAGGCAAGGCTGTCACTGTGAAAGTGGACGCCATCACTTACCAGCCTGAAAGCGCGGGCGAATTGCACCGCTAAACGCGAACCGCAGATTCGGATGCAGATGCACACTGGCACGAAAACGCTCATGCCGGTGTGCATCGGTAAATTCCGCAATTGCTGAATTACCTGCATTCCTAGGCACAATGTGGCTATGACAAAAAACACCCCACTTCCTCCACTGAATCGGCAATTTGTCTCGCACTTTGGCGAGATGGGTAGCCGTTGGGGCATCAACCGCACCGTAGGTCAAATCTACGCACTGCTGTATTTGTCGCCACGCGGCCTCAATGCAGAAGAGATTGCGGAGACGCTGGAGTTCTCACGCTCCAACGTCAGCATGGGTTTGAAGGAATTGCAGTCGTGGCGCTTGGTCAATTTGCGCCACCACGCGGGGGATCGGCGTGAGTACTTTGAGGCCCCGCAAGACGTGTGGGAAATCTTCCGTCGCTTGGCAGAAGAGCGCCGTCGCCGGGAGATCGAGCCTACGCAGTCCATGCTGCGCTCTGCATTGCTGGAAGATGCATCTTCGGACGATGAGCGTTACGCCCAGCAGCGCATGCAGGATATGTACGAGCTGATTGAAAAGCTCATGACATGGTTTGACGACGTGCAGCGCCTCAAGCCTGAGACCGCCATGCAACTCATGGGCATGGGCGCTGCAGTGACCAAGGTGCTGGACTTTAAAGACCGCCTGCTGGGCGGCGGCGACAAAGACAAGAGCAAGCCCTCGGCCAAAGACAGCAGCGAAGGTTGATGGTCAATCGCGCTGCCCATCTTTGCCCACTCACTCCAAGCCTGCGTTCACGCAGGCTTTTTTCATGGGGCGATCTGGGCACGCAGCGCCTGCAAATACGCCATCATCGCCGCGCGGTGTGCGCTACCTAAGCGCAGCAAAATCTTTTGTCCGGCAGAACGTGCTTGCCAATCTGGATCGGCAAACTCGTAGCGCAGCCAAGGTTGCTGCGGCGCTACCTGACCTTGCACCTGCACCAGCCGTATGTCCAATGGCTCTTGCGGCTGGGGTGTTTGCAGCAAATGGTCAATCACCGCAACCAGACGGTCATTGAAGTACTGGCCGGAGTAGCCCAGCTCCTCATAGGTCTGCTGCAACACCGGATAGGCCTGCCGGTACCACTGCACCACGGTGGCAGGCTCGAGGCTGGTCACAAATGCCACTACCGCGTCATAGCGGGCGCTGTTGGCTGCTGCAATCTGCAGGCCCTGTGCGCTGGGCTGCGTTTGCAGCTTGCCGCCCACGGGCGAAAGCGGCCACAAGCGCGGCGCGGCATGGCCCCGTGGCAGGTTATCGATGGTCGCTACCACGTGGTGTGCCAAGCCCGGCATCACCAAAAATTGCAATGCACGCGCTCCCAGCCACTCCCGCGCCATGCGGTCCAGCGATGGGGCATCATTTGCCGTCAGCGCCTGTGCAGCAGGCGCCAAGGGGTGCAAAGGCTGGGCGGGCGTGGCTGGTATGTGTGCAGATTCTGCGGTGGCAAGGGAGGGGGCTGGGGGCGCCACGGAGGCAGCAGGTGCGGCAGGTGTTGCCAGCGGTGTAGGCGCTGCCGACGGTTGCGAGCGGTTTAGGGCCGCCCAGTGTTCTCTGGCCCACCAGCCGCCATACGCCAGAGCGGCAATTCCCAGAACGATCAGCAACCACTTGGTGGTGTCGATGTTGCCCGCTTTGTCCTCACGGGCTCGTTGCTGTGGGGGGCGCAAATCACGGTCAGTCATGGCTCTCCTTTCTCGGCAATCACCGGGCTGGCTGCCCAGCGCGCAAGTTCATCCTAACGTGCATGTGCGCGCAAAAAAACCCGCAGCCATATGCAGCTGCGGGTTTCTTAGGGGCACGGCAGTTCAGCGACTGGCGCCCGTCATGCTGGAAAGCTGCTTATTCCGCAGGCTTTTCCAGCATTTTTTTGCGGGTGGCTTCATCGTCCATCAACTCAAACCACATGGCGTTGAGC
>NZ_JARXOV010000023.1:0-77693 GCF_030162955.1 Comamonas jiangduensis | reverse complement strand
ATAGCGCATGCCTTTCCGTGGTCAGCGTGATAGCCCTTGGCCTTGGCGTCCGCTTCTGTCATGTACTGGCCAGCCTTGGTTTTCCCATAGTGCTTGGTGCCTTCACAGTGATATGACTTGGTTTTTGTGTTGACCCATACCTTCCCGTGCCCACCACCAGCCATGGGGGGCTTGTGGGTGTCAGTTTTGGCGGGATGCGTAGCCTCACCCTTTGCCATGGGTGCTGCTGGAGCCGTTGCTGGGGTTGCGGCATGGGGGGCCTCTGGGGTTTTCATCCCAGCAGCACCTTCATGGGGCGTAGGAGCGGCAGGAGTACTCATTGTCGCGCTCGGTTTTGTCGCTGGCGCGCCAGTCGTTTGAGCGAAACCCGTACCAGCACAGACCAAACTCACCGTCACAGCCAAAATTCGGAGATGCGATTTCATGGTGATTCCTTCAAGAGTTGGAATGAGGGGCCTTAACCTTTAAAGACTCCTAGCCCCACAACGCGATAAAGGCACCTTGTTGATCGGTTCAGCAGCCAACATGTTACCGGGAGTATTAAGTAGAGCAATCGCTGCAGCCTTGCTTCAGCAGAGCCGTCTATACCAGGACTGCAAGCCGAACACAGACTGTGAGCAGCTACAGCACGAGTGCAACAAAGCCGCGGCAGCACCTGCGTGCACCCGGTTCAAACGCAGAAAAGCTGCCACACCCCAAGCCCACACTGCGCGGGCTTTTTATTTTCTGGAGCACTTCATGAATGAGTAAGAGGCATCCGTGGCTGCCCCCAGAGATCGAGGCGCTACGCAAGCTGTACCCCGACCACAGCGCCAATTTTGTGCCCAATGTGCTTGGACGAGACGCCGGCAGCATTTATCCGCAAAGCGTTGCCGCTTGGCCTTGAGAAGGCTGATGGTTTCTGGCAACGCGATGCATCAGGGCGTGCGCAAAAGAGCAAGCAAGACCATCGCATGCAGTCCACGCAGTTCAGAAGGGGCCGCACACCTGAAGAAAGCCGTAACTACCTGCCTATCGGCAGCCTGCGTCTCACTAAAGATGGATGGCTTGAGCGAAAGGTCACAGATGACCACCCGGTGCCAGCCCATCGCGGGGTCGCAGAGCACCGCCTCACGGCGTTTCATTCAAGCCTATGCCAAAGCCTTCTTCGTGAAGGTCTGTGCGTCTGTGTGCACAATAACGCCTTGCTCTTTAAGGCGAATCTGTGCCGTGTACGCGGTAGATCCATCCTCACGCTTTCTTGCCGATATGGTTCCCATGGTGCGCAGTGCTACAAGCATCATTCGTAGCACTGACTGTAGCCCCGACCAAGGAAAATCAGGTTTTTCAGGCGTTTTTCAGGGTGCTACAGACAGCCAAAAATGCCAATGACTCAACAACAACCACAAACAAAACAAGACCTTACATCGCCTTGGCGCATGTCGGTTGCGCCGATGCTCGACTGGACGGACCGCCATTGCCGCTATTTGCACCGTCTGCTGTCCAAGCACACCCTGCTCTATACCGAGATGATCACCACCGGCGCCCTGATTCATGGCGAGCAGGCTCGCCATTTGCGCTTTAACTTGGAAGAGCACCCCGTGGCCCTGCAGTTGGGCGGCAGCGAGCCAGGCGACTTGGCCAAAGCCGCCAAAATTGGCCAGGACTGGGGTTATGACGAGATCAACCTGAACTGCGGCTGCCCCAGCGAGCGCGTACAACGCGGCGCATTTGGTGCCTGCTTGATGAACGAAGCCAGCCTGGTGGCCGACGGCGTCAAGGCCATGCGCGACGCGGTCAGCATTCCCGTGACCGTCAAGCACCGCATTGGCATCGACAAGATCGAAAGCTACGACTTTGTGCGCGACTTTGTCGGCACCGTGGCTGAAGCGGGCTGCGAAGTCTTTATTGTCCACGCCCGCAATGCCTGGCTGCAGGGCCTGTCGCCCAAGGAAAACCGTGACATTCCGCCGCTGCGCTATGAGATCGTGGCCCAGCTCAAGCGCGAATTCCCGCATCTGACGATTGCCATCAACGGTGGCATCAAGACCGATGAAGTGGTGCAGGAACAACTGCAACGGGTGGACGGCGTCATGATTGGCCGAGAGGCCTACCACAACCCCTGGTGGATGAGCCGCTGGGACGAGTTGTATTTTGGCGCAGCCCCTTCCGAGCACACCCACCAGAGCATTGAGGCGGCCATGGTCGACTACATGGAGCGCGAAGCGCGCGAGCACGACACGCACTGGTACAGCATTGCCCGCCACATGCTGGGCTTGCGCCACGGTTTGGCCGGCGCCCGCCGCTGGCGCCAAGTGTGGAGCGACCACAAGCTCAAGCATTTGTCGGCGCGGGAAGTGTCAAAAATTGCCAATACGCGGCCTGATGGATAGACGGCAGATTAAAAAGTCTTCTTCAAATATTCAAAAACCATAGCTGCTAGCGCTTTATCTCATTGGCTTTCATCTACTTATGTACTTGAAAACCTTACAAATCATGCGCAAGCAGCTATTTTTTTAGGCGATTGGCTACCAAGTGATAGCAGGCATGCGACGGCGAAAGCGCCTTGCACCCGCTTCTCTCCTACAAAAGCCAGCGCTGCTGCGCACAGGTTTTTGTCACTACGGCGACTCCTCATCAAGAAAAACGCTGTTTCTTTTCGTAGACGCATGCTGCTATATTGCACTGCAACATAACGAGATCGCCCGCCATGCTCTACCAGCTTTACGAAACCCAACGTGCCTTGCTTGAACCGTTCGCGGACTTCGCGCAAGCCACAGCCAAGCTCTACACCAACCCTTTGCTGCCGCTATCGCAAAGCCCCTTCTCACAGCGCATCTCCGCAGGGTTTGATCTGTTTTACCGCTTGGGCAAGGGCTACGAAAAACCAGCATTCGGGATTGCGTCCGTACCCGTCCACGGCGTGAACGTGACCATCATGGAACGCGTGGAGATGGATTTGCCGTTTTGCGAGCTGCGCCGTTTCAAGCGCTTCTCGGATGACCCCAAAACGCTGGATACGCTGCTCACCCAGCCGCCCGTGCTGGTGGTTGCCCCCCTGTCGGGCCATTACGCCACCTTGCTGCGTGATACCGTCAAAAGTCTGCTCAGCGACCAAAAAGTCTTTATCACCGACTGGAAGAATGCCCGCCTGGTGCCCCAGGAAGAGGGTGAATTTCATCTGGACGACTACATCAACTACGTCCAAGACTTCATCCGCTACCTGCAAAAGCAATACGGCAATTGCCACGTCATCAGCGTGTGCCAGCCCACGGTGCCGGTGCTGGCCGCTATTTCGCTGATGGCCAGTCGCGGTGAAACCACGCCGCTGTCCATGACCATGATGGGCGGCCCGATTGATGCCCGCAGATCACCCACCTCGGTCAACAACCTGGCCACGCAGCGCAGTTTTGAGTGGTTTGAGAACAACGTCATCCACCGCGTGCCCAACAACTACCCGGGCGCCGGCCGCCGCGTCTACCCCGGCTTTTTGCAATACACCGGTTTTGTGGCCATGAACCCCGACCGCCACGCCAGCAGCCACTACGACTATTTCAAGGATTTGGTCAAGGGCGACGACGCCAGCGCAGAGCAGCACCGCAAGTTCTACGATGAGTACAACGCCGTGCTGGACATGGATGCCAATTACTACCTGGAGACCATACAGACCGTGTTCCAAGACTTCAGCTTGGTCAACGGCACCTGGGATGTGCGTGCGCCGGACGGCACACTGGAGCGCGTCAGGCCTCAAGACATCACGACGACGGCACTGTTCACCATTGAAGGCGAGCTGGACGACATCTCCGGATCGGGCCAAACTCATGCGGCCCAAGATCTGTGTGCCAACATTCCCGCCCATTTGCGCCTGCAATACGACGTGATGGGCGCCGGCCACTACGGTATTTTCAGCGGCCGCCGCTGGCGCGACATGGTCTACCCCAAAGTGCGTGGCTTTATTTACGCCCACCACCCCGCACCCGAGGCCGATAGCGCGCCCGTCAACGATGGGGAATTGGTGCTGGCAGAAGACGCAGCGCCGCAAATTGCGCAACACTCTCCTCCTCATACACCCAACACCGCCAGGCCTGCGCCCACCTCCAGCAAGCGCCGACGTGGCGGCCGCTAGACCGAATGCCTGAGTTCACCTCTAAGCCAGTCCTCACCGGACTGGCTTTTTCCATTGATGCCGCCCTGCCGCAAACGCAGTGCACACGCTGCGGCTATCCCGACTGCGCCCGCTACGCGCAAGCCATTGCACACGAAGGCGCGCCCATCAACCAATGTCCCCCGGGGGGTGCTGAAGGCATTGCGCGCTTGGCAGCCATCACCGGGCAAGCAGCCACGGCACTCAACCCGAAATTTGGCATTGAAGGCCCGCTCACGCTGGCGCGCATTGATGAGAACTGGTGCATCGGCTGCACGCTGTGCATCAAGGCTTGCCCTACCGATGCCATTTTGGGTGCCAACAAGCTGATGCACACCGTCATGCCGCAGCACTGTACTGGTTGCGAGTTGTGCATTCCCGTATGCCCGGTGGACTGTATTGAGCTGGAAGTCGTGAGTGGGGAGCGCACCGGCTGGGAGGCCTGGTCGCCCAAACAGGCCGCGCACGCCAAACAGCGCTATCACGCCCGCCAGCAACGCTTGCAAGCGCAGGGCATCGCTGAGGACGGCATCAACGCGAATGCACAGGCTACCGCCCCTGTGCCCGAGGTGGTGCCCGACAAAAAAGCGGCGATTGCCGCTGCCCTAGCCAAAGCACGCGGCCTGCGCGGCCATAAAGACTAACGACGGCCAGAGCGGGAACGCAGGCGAGCGCGGCTGCCGTCGTGCAAAAATAGCGGTATCAAAAAAATAGCTTCTGATGCTTATTCCATAAGCGCTAGAAGCTATTTTCATACTTTATTCAAGTGGGTCGCTGCCACCGCCACTGTCTCTACAACCGCCGCGTTTCAGGCACGCAGTGCCGTGCACAAGCCAGACGGAGCGTGGCGGCGTGAACTAGCCTGCAAAACGCTTGTACACCCCGCAGCCCAGATACACGCCGTCTTGCTTGCAGACGTAAGACATCTTGGCCTGCACCTGGCCGGTGATGGGGTTGGAAAAGTCATACTCCACCCAGCCTGGTCCAGCCTCGGCTTGCGCAATGATGGCGCTGAGCAGCGCATCGCCATCCACGCCGTTGACATCCTGCACACGGCTGCCGCGCTTGGCGGGGTTGCCACCAAACGCCAGATAGCGGCCTGAGGCATCCAGCACAAAAACATACATATCGCGGTCGTGAAAAGGCTGCTGGGGGTTGGTCAGCGCCAGCCAGTATTGCTCCAGCGGCATGCCCATGCGGCACAGCGCCACCGCGCGCTCTACCAGCGCCACCGCTTCCACGGCCGTGCCCTGCTGCAGCCGAAAGCGCTCCACCGCTTCCGACAAGGTGGCCGCGCGCTGCTCCAGCGCCTGGGCCTCTTGCACCACGTGGCGCACCATCTGTGCGTTCTCTTGCGTCACTTGGTCAATGCCGTGTACTGCCTGGTTGATTTGCTGCAGCCCCGTGCCTTGGGCATTGCCCGAGTCGGAGATGGCCTCCACATGCCCCGCCACGCTGCGAATCCCCTCCGCCACTTGCTGCATGCCTTGGCCTGCCTGGCGAATCAGGCGTGTGCTGCTGGCCACCTGCTGCACCGACGCTTCAATCAGCACCCGGATTTCCTTGGAGGCTTCTGCTGAGCGCTGCGCCAAGCTGCGCACCTCGGAGGCCACTACCGCAAAGCCCCGGCCTTGCTCGCCTGCCCGTGCGGCTTCCACCGCTGCGTTCAAGGCCAAGATATTGGTTTGGAATGCGATGCCATCAATCACCGCAATGATCTCGGACATACGGCCCGCGCCGCGCTCAATCGCCTCCACCGACTGCACGGCCTGCTCCATCACGCCGCTGCCCTGCTCAACCACCTTGCGCAATTGGTGGGTGTAGCGGTCTGCTTCGGCGGCAGCTTGGGCATTGTTTTGCACCACTGCCGTCACCTGCTCCACACTCACCACGGTCTGCGCCACGTTGGTGGCCTGCAACTCCGTGCGCTCTGCCAGTGCGCGGTTGTCTTGCGTCAGCGTATGCCCCGCTTGCGTCACCAAGGCGGCATTGCTGCGAATTTCGGCCACCATGCTCGACAGCGCCACCACCATGCTGTCCAGCAACTTGGCCATCTCGCCCAGTTCATCGTTGCTGCTGGCAGTGATGCGGTGCGTCAGATTGCCGTGTGCGGCCTGCTCCATTGCCGACAGCAGCCGCGCCATTTCTGCGGAGATGTTGCGGTGGACGCTGTGCACCACATACAAAAACCACAACACACCGGCCAGCGCCATGCCCAGCTGCATCTGAGTATCGAAAGCCGCGTAGGCGCCGCCCCACAGCACCGCCATGACCAGCAGCCCGCTGAAGGCCACCAGTGCCAGCTTCCAGCCCAGTTTGCAGCGCCTGAGTATCCCAAGCATTGGTTTTTGCATTACCCCGCCCTACTTTGTATCAATGTGTCCAAAGGTTTGTACCGTTGCTATAGGAATGGTGCCTCAGGAGTTGTCCTAGGCAGGGACGTAATGCGCGTGAAAGCTAAGCGTCGACCCATGCAATTTCTGCATTCGTAAAGCTGATATCACGCATAAAGCTCAGGGAGATTGCGCAACTCAGCACATAATATTTAGATCATGAATCCCCTGCTCCAACACCTTCAGCCCTACCCTTTTGAGCGGCTGCGTCAGCTCTTTGCGGGGGTTACACCTGCCGCACGGCTGCGCCCTATCAGCCTTGGTATTGGTGAGCCACGCCATGCCACGCCCGCTTTCATCCAAACCAGCCTGACTGACAACCTCAGCGGTCTGGCCAATTACCCTGCCACCGCGGGCGATATACGCTTGCGCCAAGCCTGTAGCGACTGGCTACAGCGCCGCTATGGCATCACGGTCGATGCAGCCACGCAGGTGCTGCCTGTCAACGGCTCACGCGAGGCGCTGTTCTCCTTTGCGCAAACCATCGTCGACCCCAGCCAGCCCGGTGCCACCGTGCTGTGCCCCAACCCCTTCTACCAAATCTACGAAGGCGCGACGCTGCTGGCAGGCGCTACGCCTTACTTTGTGGCCAGCGACCCCGCACGCAACTTTGCAGTGGACTGGGACAGCGTGCCTGCCGATGTCTGGGCCAAGACCCAGCTGATGTATGTGTGCTCGCCCGGCAACCCTACAGGGGCGGTGATGCCGCTGCAGGAGTGGAAAAAGCTGTTTGATCTGTCAGACCGCTATGGTTTTGTGATTGCCTCTGACGAGTGTTACAGCGAAATCTACTTCCGCGATGAGGCGCCGCTGGGTGGTTTGGAAGCCGCTGTGAAGCTGGGTCGCCATGATTTTCGCAACCTAGTGGCGTTCACCAGCCTATCCAAGCGCAGCAATGTGCCAGGCCTGCGCAGCGGCTTTGTCGCGGGCGATGCCCGGTTGCTGCAATCCTTTTTGCTCTACCGCACCTACCACGGTGGCGCCATGGGCATGCCCATCCAGCACGCCTCCATCGCCGCGTGGTCGGATGAAACGCATGTGGTGCATAACCGAGCGCTGTACAAGGAAAAGTTTGCCGCTGTGATGCCCATCTTGGAGCCGGTCATGGACGTACGCCTGCCCGATGCTGGTTTTTACCTGTGGCCCCGCATACCCGATGCCCTGGGCATGAGTGAAACCGAATTTGCCCGTGAGCTGTTTGCGCAAACCCATGTCACTGTGTTGCCCGGCAGCTATTTGGCACGAAATGTGCATGGCTACAACCCCGGTGCGCAACGTGTACGCTTGGCCCTGGTGGCCGAGACGGCAGAGTGCGTCGAGGCAGCTCAGCGCATCGCGGATTTCATTCAAAAGAACGTCAAGTAAATCATTGTTATGACCCAACAACTGCAACAAATCATCGACCAAGCCTGGGACAACCGTGCGCAGATCTCTGCCAAGTCCGCCCCCCAGGAAGTGGTGGAAGCCGTTGAATACGCGCTGAATGCTTTGAACAACGGTACATTGCGCGTTGCCTCGCGCGAAGGCGTCGGTCAGTGGACCGTGCACCAATGGCTCAAGAAGGCCGTGCTGCTGTCGTTCCGCCTGAACGACAACAAGCTCATGCAAGCCGGTGATCTGAGTTTCTTCGACAAAGTGCCCACCAAGTACGAAGGCATGTCCGAGGCCGACATTGCCGCCACCGGCGTACGCGTGGTGCCGCCTGCCGTGGCGCGCCGTGGTTCCTTCATTGCCAAGGGCGCCATCCTGATGCCTTCCTACGTGAACATCGGCGCTTACGTGGATGAAGGCACCATGGTGGACACCTGGGCCACGGTGGGCTCTTGCGCGCAAGTAGGCAAGAACGTGCACCTGTCCGGTGGCGTGGGCCTGGGCGGTGTGCTCGAGCCCCTGCAAGCCAACCCCACCATCATTGAAGACAACTGCTTCATCGGCGCACGCTCCGAAGTGGTGGAAGGTGTGATCGTGGAAGAGAACTCCGTGATCTCCATGGGCGTGTACATCGGCCAATCCACCCCCATCTTCAACCGCGAAACCGGCGAAATCACTTATGGCCGCGTGCCTGCAGGCTCCGTGGTGGTCTCGGGCAACCTGCCCAAGAAGACCAAGGATGGCAAGGACTACTCCATGTACGCCGCCATCATCGTCAAGACCGTGGATGCCAAAACCCGCTCCACCACCAGCTTGAACGACTTGCTGCGCGACTAAAACGCCCTGCCAAGTGGCCTGTTGATGCAGGTTTGATACGTATCATCCAAAGCCGAGCCCCTGGGTTCGGCTTTTTTGCATGGCAATCGCTCGTTTTGCGGCAGACTCTGCATCTCAAGCGAAACCCACCCCTTCCTTTTTTTCTACAACAAAGGCTGATTGCATGAGCATGATGGAGCGCATTTTGCGGCTGATGGCTGAGAAGAAGGCATCGGACGTTTACCTGTCCGCCAATTCCCCCGCGCTGATCAAAATTGATGGGGAATGCGTGCCCATCAACAGCCAGTTGTTACCCCCCGATGCTCCGCGCGCTTTGCTGGCCGAGGTGGTCAAGCCCCAAGACATGGAAACGCTGCAAGAGAGCGGCGAGCTGAATATGGCCGTCCCTTTGCAAGGCGTGGGCCGTTTTCGCATCAGCGCCATGCGCCAGCGTGGCTCGGTGGCCGTGGTTGTGCGCTTTATTTCGCAGCAAGTGCCCAAACTCCAAGATTTGAGCCTGCCGCCGATTCTGGATGAACTCATCCTCCAAAAACGGGGGCTGATTTTGGTGGTGGGCGCTACTGGCTCGGGCAAAAGCACCACCTTGGCGGCCATGATTGACAGCCGCAATGAACAGCGCACCGGCCACATCCTGACCATCGAAGACCCGATTGAATTTCAGTTCCGCAACAAGCGCTCCATCGTCAACCAGCGCGAAGTCGGTTCTGACACCCAGTCACTGCAAATTGCCTTGAAAAATGCGCTGCGCCAGGCGCCCGATGTGATTTTGATTGGTGAAATCCGTGACCGCGAAACCATGTCGGCCGCGATTGCCTATGCACAATCGGGCCACCTGGTGCTGGCCACGCTGCACGGCAACAACAGCTACCACGCCCTCAACCGCATTTTGAGCTTTTACCCAGTCGAAGTGCGCGCCACCATGCTGGGCGATCTGTCCTCGTCGCTCAAGGCCGTGGTCACCCAGCGCCTGCTGCGCACCCCTGCTGGCAGCCGCGTCCCGGCGGTGGAAGTGCTGCTCAACACCAAGCTGGTGTCGGAGCTGATCGAGAAAGGCGACTTTTCTGGCGTGCGCGACAACATGGAAAAGTCCATGGCCGAAGGCTCGCAAACCTTTGAAGAAGACCTGGCACGCCTGATCACCAGTGGCACAATTGACCGTAATGAAGGCTTGGCCAATGCAGACTCGCCCACCAATTTGATGTGGCGCCTGCAAAATGCCCCCCAAAATACCGCACACACCAGCCGCGCAGAGGCGGCCGCTCCGGTATTGGCCGCAGAAGTGCCAGCCCTGCCTGAGTTTGGTGACCTGCTGCTCAACACAGGCCTTAAAACATAAAGCTCCAGGTGCAGACCTGGGGCACGGCTACACAGAAGGTGTAGCCCCAATTGGATATCTCTCATGTCTCGCACCCTGCAACTGGCTGAGCAACTGATCAGCCGCCCCTCCATCACCCCCGACGACGCTGGCTGCCTTGAGCTTCTGGCGACGCGTTTGAGCGCTTTAGGCTTTCAGTGCGAACGCATGGACAGCGGCCCCGATCACTTTCACGTGCACAACCTGTGGGCCGTGCGCCGCACCGGCCTGCCCCACGCCAAAACTTTGGTTTTTGCGGGCCACACCGATGTGGTGCCCACCGGCCCTGTGGAGCAGTGGAGCAGCCCGCCATTCACCCCCACCTACCACGATGGCAAGCTGTTTGGGCGCGGCGCCAGCGATATGAAAACCTCCATCGCTGCTTTCATTGTGGCGGTGGAAGACTTTTTGGCCGCCAACGCCAGCACCCAGCTGGACATTGCCTTTTTGCTGACCAGCGATGAAGAAGGCCCCGGCCATGACGGCACCAAAATCGTCTGCCAAGCGCTCAGCGCGCGCGGCGAGCGCTTGGACTGGTGCATTGTGGGCGAGCCCACCGCCGTCAAGCAGACCGGTGACATGATCAAAAATGGTCGCCGTGGCTCGCTCAGTGGCCGCCTGACCGTGGAAGGCGTGCAAGGCCACATTGCCTACCCCCAGCTGGCGCGCAACCCCATCCACCAGGCGGTGCCTGCGCTGACTGAGTTGGCGGCTATGGAGTGGGATCAGGGCAATGCCTTTTTTCCTGCCACCAGCTGGCAAATCAGCAACATCCACGGCGGCACGGGCGCCTCGAATGTGATTCCCGGCGAGGTGGTGATTGACTTCAACTTCCGCTACAGCACCGAGAACACGGCCGAGACCCTCAAGCAGCGCGTCAAGTCCGTACTCGACAGGCACGCGCTCGAATACGACCTGACCTGGAGCCTCTCGGGCGAGCCTTTCCTGACCACGCCCGGTGATCTGGTGGAAGCCGCACAAGTCGCCATCCGCGCCGAAACCGGCCTGGAGACCGAGCTGTCGACCAGTGGCGGCACCAGCGATGGCCGTTTTATTGCCAAAGTCTGCCCCCAAGTTATTGAGCTGGGCCCGCCCAACGCCACCATCCACAAAATCAATGAGCACATTGTGCTGGCCGACGTGGAGCCGCTGACCAACATTTACCGCCGCATGCTGGAACACCTGCACGCCAAGCTGCAAGCCGCAGCCGCCACCGAAGGAGCCGCCGCATGAGCCACGCTTACACCTTGCCCCACGGCGCCACCGTAGGCGTCCTCATCACCACCGGCGCACAGTGCCTGACCCAGGCTGGCGTTGGCTTTGGCCACGGCACGGCCAACGCCGAAGAAGAAGCCATCTGGCTGGTGCTGTGGCAGCTAGGCCTGCCGATTGACGCACCCCTGGGCGATGATGAAGATTCTGTAGAAAATCAGCCGGTAACGCCAGAGCAGCAAGCGCAGGTAGCTACGCTTTTTAAAGAACGCATCGACACCCGCAAACCTGCCGCGTATTTGACCCGCGAGGCATGGCTCATGGGCGTGCCTTTTTATGTGGACGAGCGCTCCATCGTGCCGCGCAGCTTTATTGCAGAGTTGCTGGCCGATGGCTCCATCGACCACTTCCTGAGCGACAAAACCAAGCACGTGCTGGACTTATGCACCGGCAACGGCTCGCTGGCATGCCTGGCCGCCATGGCCTACCCGGAAGTTCAAGTCACCGGCGCCGATCTGTCCACCGACGCGCTGACCGTCGCCCGCATCAATGTCGACAAACACGGCCTGCAAGAGCGCGTGACACTGGTGGAAACCGATGGCCTGTCGAAAGTGCTCGGCCCGTGGGACTTGATTCTGTGCAACCCGCCCTACGTCAACGCCGACAGCATGGCCAAGTTGCCCGCCGAATACCTGGCCGAGCCGGAATTGGCGCTGGCCGGTGGCGCCGATGGTATGGACTTCATCCGCCAGTTGTTGGCCGACGCACCCGCATGCATGACCGAAGACGCCGTGCTGGTGCTGGAAATTGGCAACGAACGCCCCTTCTTTGAAGCTGCCTTCCCCGAGCTGCTGGTCTACTGGCTGGACACCAGCGTGGGCGAAGACGCCGTGCTGCTGGTCACCCGGCAGGAGTTGCTGTCGCAGCAACAACGCACGGCACAATAAGCACGTCGCCACTGTGCCTGAAGCACGGCTGGTGACTACAGGCCTTTTTGGCCTCTAGCGCTTATACCTACTACGCTAGGCGCTATCCATTTTTTAAACACCCGCAAGATGTACAACGTCTGCGGGTGCACTTTTTCTCCCTGCTGATGATTACTCTGAAAAACGTCACCCTGCGCCGAGGCACCAAAGTGGTGCTCGACAGTGTCAACGCCACCATCAATCCCGCAGAGCACGTGGGCTTGGTCGGGCGCAACGGCGCAGGCAAGTCTTCGCTGTTTGCCCTGCTCAACGGCACGCTGCACGAAGACGGCGGTGACTTCTTCATCCCCACGCAATGGCGCATGGCCCAGGTGGCCCAGCACATGCCCGAAACGGATGAGTCCGCCACCCAGTTTGTCTTGGA
This sequence comes from Comamonas jiangduensis, assembly GCF_030162955.1. NCBI lineage: Bacteria > Pseudomonadati > Pseudomonadota > Betaproteobacteria > Burkholderiales > Comamonadaceae > Comamonas > Comamonas jiangduensis. The sequence goes on along the minus strand of NZ_JARXOV010000023.1, from coordinate 65,053 downwards.
CGGCGACACCCGCCTGAGCGAGGTCAACGCGCGCCTGCAAGCGGCAGAAGCCTCGGGCGACGGCATGGCCATTGCCCAGGCCCACGCCGATTTGCAAGACGCGGGCGCGCACGATGCCACCGCCCGTGCCCAGGCGCTGATTCTGGGCCTGGGTTTCAAGACCAGCGAGCTGGAGCACCCCGTCAACAGCTTCTCGGGCGGCTGGCGCATGCGCCTGCAGCTGGCGCGTGCGCTGATGTGCCCGTCCGATCTGCTGCTGCTGGACGAACCTACCAACCACTTGGACCTGGATGCCCTGGTCTGGCTGGAGGCCTGGCTCAAGCGCTACCCCGGCACCATGATCGTCATCTCGCACGACCGGGAGTTTCTGGACGCGGTGACCAACGTCACCCTGGAGCTGGCCAGCGGCAAAATCACGCGCTACGGCGGCAACTACAGCAAGTACGAAGAGCTGCGCGCCCAGCAGCTGGAGCTGCAGCAGTCGGCGTTTGACAAGCAGCAGGACAAGATCGCCCATCTGCAAAAATTCATCGACCGCTTCAAGGCCAAGGCCACCAAGGCCAAGCAGGCGCAAAGCCGCATGAAGCAGATCGAGCGCATGGAAAAAATCGCGCCCGTGCTGGCCGATGCCGAATTCACCTTTGAATTCAAGGAGCCCGCCAACCTGCCCAACCCCATGCTGGCCATCACCGATGCCAGCTTTGGCTACACAGATGAGGCAGGCAACGAAACCGTGATCCTGCGCGGTGTGAACCGCTCGGTGCTGGCGGGCCAGCGCATCGGCATTCTGGGTGCCAACGGCCAGGGCAAGTCCACACTGGTCAAGACCATTGCCCGCACCATGCAGGCCCTGGGCGGCAAGATCACCGAGGGCAAGGGCCTGAATATCGGCTACTTTGCCCAGCAGGAGCTGGACGTGCTGCGCCCCGAAGAGAACCCGCTGGAGCACATGACGCGCCTGGCCAAGGAGCTGGGCGCCGACGCCCCCGCAGCCAGCCGCGAGCAAGATTTGCGCAACTGGCTAGGCACCTTCAATTTCAGCGGTGACATGGTCAAGCAGACCGTGGGCAGCATGAGCGGCGGCGAAAAAGCCCGCCTGGTGCTGGCCATGATCGTCTGGCAGCGCCCCAACTTGCTGCTGCTGGACGAACCCACCAACCACCTGGACTTGGCCACCCGCGAGGCGCTGGCCATGGCCATCAACGACTTCGATGGCACCGTCATGCTGGTCTCGCACGACCGCCACCTGCTGCGCGCCGTGTGCGAGGACTTCTGGATGGTAGGCCGCGGCGTGGTCGGGCCGTTCGACGGCGATCTGGACGACTACCAGCGCTACCTGCTGGACGAGTCCAAACGCCTGCGCGAGGAAGCCAAGCAGGCCGAGCTGCAGCAAGCCAGCGCCGCGAATGCATCGGCTTCGGCAGTTGCTACCGAAGCCACAGCCTCGCCCATCGACCAGCGCGAAGCCCGCAAACTGGCTGCGGCGGCCCGCCAGATGTTGGGTGAGAAAACTAAGCCCCTGAAGAAAGAGCTGGAGCAGGTCGACAAAAAAATGGCGGCCTTGTCGGCCGAGAAAGCGGCGCTGGAAGATAAGCTGGCCACACCCATCACCCCCGCCGAGATTGCCGAAGCTGGCAAACGACTGAAAGCCGTGGGTGACGAGCTGGACACGCTGGAAGAGCGCTGGCTGGAGTTGAGCGAGGCCATCGAACAACTGACCCAAGAGGCAGGCCTGCCGACTTAAGCCGCTGCAGCCGCGCGCCGCAATAAAATAAGAGCTGCTAGCGTATGTATTTGAAGGATTTCCAAGCGTTTTATCTTTGAAGCCCTCTCAAACAAAGCGCAAGCAGCTCTTATTTTTGAGTCAACCACTTGAAAGGTGCTGTTTCAACCTGGCTTAACGGCTGGACGCGGCCAGCACCCCACCCGCCGCAATGAACGCACCGCCCGTCACGCGGTTAAACCAGCGGCCCACACCGCCACGCCCCATGCGGGCCAGCAATCTCGAACCAAACAGGGCGTAGGCAAACATGATGGTGCCGTCCAGCACCATCCAGCTCACCGCCAAAATCGCCAGTTGCCCCACCACCGGCTCAGCGGGGTTCAGGAACTGCGGGAACAGTGCGCTGAAAAACAGCAAGTCTTTGGGGTTGCCAATGCCCACCATCAGGCCTTTGCGATAAAGCTGCCCCCACGTGGCGCCGGGCTGCGATGCCTGTGGCACGGGCACAGCTGCCGCACCGGCGGCCAGTTGCTCCACCGTCTTTGGCACCGCCACTTGAGGTTTGCTGCGCCAGGTGGAAATCCCCAGATAGATCAAATACGCCGCGCCCGCCCATTTGATGGCATGAAACAAAGTGTCAGAGGCCGCAATCACTGCGCCCAAGCCCAGCGCAGACAAGAGCATCAACGTCATTGACGCCGTGATACCGCCCAAAATGGTGGCCACCGTCTTGCGTGCACCATGGCTGATGGCATGTGACACACAGAGCAAGGCGGAAGGCCCGGGCGACAAAATCACCGCCCCCGCCAAAGACACATACAACAACCAAATATTCCAAGACATCACAATCCAATCCGCCACACGTCTGCCGCATATGACAACAGCTGTGGCACATCCAAGGCCCAAAACGATCCATTCTAGGAGGCAGCGCCTGGGCCTGCGGCCTGCTTTGTGCCACTGCTGCCCGTAAACCGATAAACAAACCGCAAAAAACCCTGCATTTTTTTACTTTTAGCTGTCAACGCACACCCAAATAGCCACGTTGTTTCTCCTACATAAGGAGTACATCCCCCATGACTGCAACCTCTGTCCTGACTGTTTGGCCCGAAGACGAACGCGATCGCAAGCGCAGCCCCGCGCGTTGCTGAGCACGTTGGTTGTCACTACGGAAATATTTTCAAACAGCTGTCAACGCAGCCTACCCCCGCAGCGTTGAACAGGCAAAAGGATCCAACACCATGATGAATACCATCTTCTCGATCTGGCCCGAAGACGAACGTGACCGCAAGCGCGCGCCCGCACGTTTCTAAATACATTCTTGCTGGCAGCAGCCACCGTGGCTGCCAGTCGCTCAGCCCGCTTTCTCAAAGCGGGCTTTGTTTTGAAGCCTTCTCACGTTGTTACACCTTTGCACAGTTCATGCAGACGTTTGCACCTCGCACGTCAACGCTGCACGCCAAGCACACGTTGTAGAAGCAAAGGAGTGAAAGCCATGCAAAACCAAGCTATGTTGTCCGTCTGGCCTGAAGATGAGCGCGATCGCAAACGCGCGCCTTCGCGCCTGTAAGCACAACTGCCTTGCCGAGACCTGCCTCATGTCAGTGCTTGATTCCAGATTCACCCACAAAAAAGCCCGCTTTCGCGGGCTTTTTGAATGGTGTGCCAAGTCGCCAGGGCTTAGTGCATGTGCAAACCACCGTTGACCGAAAAATCTGCACCCGTCGAATAGCTGCCGTCTGGCGAAGCCAGCCAAGACACGATGGATGCAATTTCCCGGGGTTCGCCCAAACGCTTCACGGGAATGGTGCCCACAATCTTGTCCAGCACATCTTGGCGAATGGCCTTGACCATGTCGGTGCCAATGTAGCCAGGACTCACGGTATTGACCGTCACGCCCTTGGCCGCCAGCTCTTGGGCCAGCGCCATGGTAAAGCCGTGCATGCCCGCCTTGGCAGCGGAATAGTTGGTTTGGCCCGCTTGCCCCTTGGCGCCATTGACCGAACTGATATTGATCACGCGGCCCCAGCCTTTTTCCACCATATCGCCCACCACCTGTTTGGTGACGTTGAACATGGAGTTCAGGTTGGTCTCAATCACGGCCTGCCAGTCATCAGGGGTCATTTTCAAGAACATGCGGTCGCGCGTGATGCCCGCGTTGTTCACCAGCACGTCAATCGTGCCGTGCGCTTGCTTGGCCTGGTTGAAGGCTTCCACCGTGGAATCCCAATCCCCCACATTACCCACTGAGGCGTAGAAGGTGTAACCCAGCGTTTTTTGCTCATCGAGCCACTTTTGAAAGTCTCGGGTGGGGCCGCAGCCTGCAATCACCTTGAAACCATCGTCATGCAAACGCTGGCAAATCGCGGTGCCAATGCCGCCCATACCACCCGTGACGTATGCAACTTTTTGAGTCATTCATTGCCTCCTGATGTAATCATGACCAATCTCTATCCGTGCAAAGACTGTAGCGTGTTGCCCGCGCAAACCATGTTGCGAGGAACCCTAGGCGCATCAACGCCACACGCTACAGCGCTGTGCCAATTTTTCAGCGCTCCACCGCCAGCGCCACGCCCATGCCACCACCAATGCACAGGGCCGCAACACCCTTCTTGGCATCACGGCGCTGCATCTCGTGCAGCAGCGTGACCAGCACGCGGCAGCCCGACGCACCAATCGGGTGACCAATCGCAATTGCGCCACCGTTGACGTTGACCTTGGCGGCGTCCACCCCCAGCACCTTGTTCACGGCGCAGGCTTGGGCGGCAAACGCCTCATTCAACTCAAACAAGTCCACATCGCCCACTTTCCAACCAATACGGCCCAAGGCCTTGCGCACTGCAAACACTGGGCCCATGCCCATGGTTGCGGGATCGAGGCCGCTGGTAGCGTAGGCCTTGATGGTGGCCAGCGGCGTCAAGCCCAAGGCTTTGGCTTTGCTGGCGCTCATTACCACCACGGCGGCGGCGCCATCGTTGATGCCCGAGGCATTGCCGGCAGTCACTGTGCCAGCCTTGTCAAACGCTGGCTTCAAAGCAGACAGCGCTTCCAAATTGGTCTTGCGGTTGATGTATTCATCCGCCTCAAACACCACGGGATCGCCCTTGCGCTGGGGAATCACCACGGGCACGATTTCATCCTTGAACTTGCCCGCATCCTGAGCCGCTGCCGCCTTGGATTGGCTGGCAATGGCCAGTTCATCTTGCGCAGCACGTGCAATGTCGTTGGCTTTGGCCACGTTCTCTGCGGTAATGCCCATGTGGTACTGGTTGTACACATCCCACAGGCCGTCCACGATCATGGTGTCCTGCATCTTCCAGTCACCCATGCGCTGGCCTTCACGTGAGCCTTGCAGCACGTGGGGCGAAAGGCTCATGTTTTCCTGGCCACCGGCCACCACGATTTCGCTGTCACCCGTGGCTACCGCTTGCGCGGCCAACATGACGGCCTTCAGCCCGGAACCGCACACGGCATTAATGGTCAGCGCAGGGGTTTCCTGGGCCACACCCGCTTTCATCATGGCTTGGCGCGCGGGATTCTGCCCGACACCGGCGGTCAGCACCTGGCCCATGATGACCTCACCCACTTGGTCTGCAGGCACTTTGGCACGCTCCAGCGCTGCCTTGATCACGGTGGCGCCCAAGTCCACCGCGGGCACTTTGGCCAAACCGCCGCCAAATTTACCCACGGCTGTACGCACAGCTGAAACGATGACGATGTCTTCCATTGGATGCTCCCTTGTGATGATTTCGTAGCACGTAGCGCACTATTTATAAGCGCTACAGCCTGTTTTCATGCATGAAATATATATGACAAGCTACGCCTTTTGCTGCACGTAACTGCCAGGCGCGGCTTCCAGTGCCTGGTATTTAGTGCCCCTGCCATAGCGCTTGGGGGCAGCAACGGGTTTACCCGCGTGACTTTGCAACCACTGCGACCAGTCGGTCCACCAGCTTCCGGGCAGCTCCTGCGCGCGTTCCAGCCACTGCGCATGTGTGGCGGGCAATACGCCGTCCTGCCGAATCCAGTGGCTGCGTTTTTTCTTGGCGGGGGGATTGATGACCCCGGCAATATGGCCCGAAGCCCCCATCACAAACCGCTTGGCGCCTGGCAGCACCTGGGTGGTGGCATACGACCCCGTGATAGGCACGATGTGGTCTTCGCGCGAACCGTAGATGTAGACCGGAATATCGATGGCCCCCAAATCCAGGGACTGCCCGCATACCGTCAATTTGCCGGGCTTCACCAAATTGTTTTCCAGGTACATATTGCGCAAATACCAGTTGTACCAGGGGCCGGGCAAATTGGTGGCGTCGCTGTTCCAATAGAGCAAGTCGAACGGCGGTGGGGTTTCGCCCTTGAGGTAATTGCCCACCACGTAGTTCCACACCAGATCATTCGGGCGCAAGAAGCTGAACGTGGAGGCCAGCTCCTGGCCTTTGAGCAAACCGCCCTGCCCCATCTGCAGTTCACGCATTTGCACAAAGGTTTCGTCGATAAAAACATCCAGAATGCCGGTATCGGTAAAGTCCACCAGCGTGGTCAGCAGCGTTGCGCTGGCCACAGGCGACTCGCCGCGTGCCGCCAGCACCGCCAAAGCCGTGGTCAGCATGGTGCCGCCGACGCAAAAGCCCAACGCGTTGATCTGATCGGCACCGCCAATTTCCTGCACCACCTGGATGGCGCGGATGACGGCGTTCTCGATGTAATCGTCCCAGGTCAGATGGCCTTGCTCCTCGCCCGGGTTGCGCCAACTCACCACAAAAGTGCGGTGCCCCTGGCTGGCGGCATAGCGCACCAGCGAGTTCTCGGGCTGCAAATCCAGGATGTAGTACTTGTTGATGCACGGCGGAATCAGCAAAAACGGCCGCTCATGCACCTTGGCTGTCAAAGGCTTGTATTCGATGAGCTGGAAAATTTCGTTTTCATAGACCACAGCCCCTTCGGTGGTGGCGACGTTTTTGCCCACCTCAAAGACGCTTTCATCGGTCATGGAGACATGGCCCTGCTCCATGTCGTGCAGCAGGTTCTGAATGCCCTTGGCCAAACTCTCACCCTTGGTTTCAATGGCTTTTTGCTGGGCTTCAGGGTTCAGCGCCAAATAGTTGCTGGGCGACATGGCGGCCACCCACTGCTCTACAGCAAAGCGAATCCGCGCACGCGTTTTCTCATCAGCCTGTACGGCATCGGCCAAGCCCGTGAGCGCTTTGGCGTTGAGCAGGTAGCTGGATGCGGTCAACGCGGCCACGGGATTGCTGAGCCACGGCGCACTCCCAAAACGCTTGTCCTGCAAGTTCGCAGTGGCCGCCAGCCCCTGGCTCCACAGCTGGCTGGCTTCCTGGACATAGGCTTGCTGCAGCTCTTGCAGCTTGGCGGCATCAAACTTCAGCGCTGCGGTGGGGCAAGTATCGGGAGAGGCTGCGGGGAAAGCCGCCAAGGCCTTGGCCCACTGCTCCGTAAAAAATTGCTGGAACTGTGGGACACCGGGGTTCCAAGAGGCCTCTGAACTCATACTTGTCTTCCTTGTGGCTGGCAAGCGCTATACGGCTTGGCCTTGTAATGGCTGATTGTTGCGTAGGCTCCGGCTTGTGGCAATCGAACGCACGTGCTGTTTCATGCAAAAACCAGGCCCATTGACTCGAATCAAGGGAATTCAAGCCCAGCGCCCCCGTATTTCGGGCACATTTCAGCCATGTATTTGATTGTGATTGCTTGGTTTTACGTCACTGTGATGATGGCGGTCGCGGAAGCGGCCAGCCCGCAAGGCAGCATTTTGGGCGCCATCATTACCTTTGCCTTGTATGGATTGCTGCCCATGGCCATCCTGATCTACATCTTGGGCACGCCCGAGCGCAAGCGCAAACTCAAGGCTCGCCGCGAAGCAGAGCAACGCGTCTACGATGAGGCGCAGGCCGCACTGCACAGCAAGGCGCCTTCACACCTTCCAGATGCAAGCGGCCATACGCCCGGTGCTACCGAGGACAGCAGCATCGCGCCGGTGCGAGAAAAACTGTGAAGCGTTGCTGACCGTGCACCACTGCGCAGACCCATCGTTGCCGTAAATATGCTGAAGGCCCAGCGCCTGCAAGCGCTGGCGGGCCAGCTGCGGCAAATTGGCCAGCCACTTGCCAGCGCTACCCGGCACGGGCACAAAACACTGTGCAGCTTGCGGCGAGCTGGCCGTGAAAGCAGAGCGCACCTCTGCACCCACTTCAAAAGCCTGCGGGCCAATGCAAGGGCCCAGCCACACCTGGGTGTCGGCTGCCAACGCAGCGCTTGCTGGCTGCTGCAGCTTGGCGGCATAAGCGTGCCACGTAGCCTCCAGCACCCCTTGGCCGCCCCTCCCTGCCAGCCCGCGCCAGCCTGCGTGCGCCGCTGCCACCACAGACCCGCTGCGGTGGGCCATCAGCACAGGCAGGCAATCGGCCACCATAATGGTGCACGCCACCCCGGATTTATCTGTCAAACAGGCATCAAACGCTTGTCCATCGTGCGACGAGTGCTCTAAATTTTGCACATCACAGCCATGCACTTGTTGCAAAAAAACCGTGTGCACCGGGCGCCGGGAAAGGCTGGCAATGACCGATGACAGCACTTGCCGGTTGGCGGCAACGTGTGCCGGGTCATCGCGTACGTGATCGCCCAAGTTCATGGAATTCCAGGGCGCAGCGCTGTACCCCCCTTCACGCGTGGTGAACAAGGCGCATACACCGGGAATACGCGGCCAGTCAGGTTGCAGCCACCGCTGCGCAAGATGCGAGGTATCAGTCACCCACGCAGCATAACCTGCGAAATGCGCCGTCCAGTCGTGGCACACTTTGCGTCTTCCATCGCTTTGCCTGATTTGCCATGCGCTTTGTGTTACCCCCTCCTGTCCAAGCCAGCGTGCCCGTGGTCGGCCACTCCGAACGCTTTCCCGTACACCGCATTTACTGCGTGGGACGCAACTACGCCGAACACGCCAAGGAAATGGGGTTTACCGGCCGCGAAGCGCCTTTTTTCTTCATGAAGCCTGCTGACGCCGTGCTGTGCGCCGACGAAGGTGCTGCGCTGTCCATGCCCTACCCCAGCCTGACCAGCAATCTGCACCATGAGATTGAGCTGGTGGTTGCGATTGGCAAAGGTGGCAAGCACATTCCCGCCGCACAAGCCATGGAGCACATCTGGGGCTATGCCGTAGGCCTGGACATGACGCGCCGCGACTTGCAAAACGACATGAAAAAGCAAGGCCGCCCCTGGTGCATTGGCAAAGCCTTTGAAGCCAGCGCGCCCATCAGCGCCATCACGCCTGCGGCTCAGGCAGGCGATGTTCAGCACGCCGAGATCTGGCTGCAAGTCAACGGCCAAGACCGCCAACGCAGCAACGTGAGCCAGTTGATCTGGAACATTGCCGAAACCATTGAGCACCTCTCACACGCCTGGGAGTTGCAGCCAGGCGACCTCATCATGACAGGCACGCCTGAGGGCGTGGGTGCAGTGCAAACCGGCGATGTGCTGGAAGGCGGTATCAGCGGCCTGGGTACGCTGCGCGTCAACATCACCGCATAAGTTACGTTGCACGCATGAGTTTTCGCCCCCCCATCAAGTTCTGCAACCAGTGCGGCGCAGCGGTCAAGCACGCAGTGCCCGACGACGGTGACACCCGCATCCGCGCCATTTGCCCGGCGTGCGGCGTGGTGCACTACCAAAACCCGCTCAACGTCGTGGGGTGCATTCCCGTGCTGGACGATGGCCGTATCTTGCTGTGCAAACGCAATATCGAGCCACGTTGGGGCAAGTGGACCTTGCCTGCTGGCTTTATGGAGTTGGACGAAACCACCTCCCAAGGTTCGGCCCGCGAAACCGACGAAGAAGCCGGCGCCGACATCGAGATGGGGCGCCTGTTTTCTGTCATCAGCGTGCCCCGTGTCGGCCAGGTACACCTGTTTTATTGCGCACGCCTGCGCAGTGAAACCCTCAACCCCGGCCACGAGACGATTGAAGCGCGCTTCTTTGAGGCCAAAGACATTCCCTGGGACGAGCTGGCCTTTCGCACCGTCAGTATTACCTTGCAGCGCTATCTAGAGGATCGCGCCAGCGGCACGGTTCAAGTCCATAACATCGATTTGGTTTAACTCGCGTCAATTTTTGGCCTGGCTCTTGCTAACAGACAGTTACACAGGCTGGGCATTTTTTGATCACCCACCAGTCCTGTCCGAGGGAGACAGACATGGCTAGCGAGAACGATATCCATATGGACACCTTCATCCCGTATATGCGGGATGTCGCCCGGTGCGAGCGCTCCTTGCACGAACTCAATCTGATGTGGCGTTTGATTGAGTCATCGGCCAAGATGCACTGCGCCGAAGAGGCGCACAGCATGCTGCCCATGATGGCCGCCACCCGCGAAGGCTTTCAGCGGCTGGAAAAAGACTTGGTGCATTCAATGGTGTCCGAATCTGTCAGCGAGGTGCTGTCAGAAATTGCCACCTGCGCGCACCATGTCATCGACATCGTGGTGCGCAACCTCTACGAACGCACCGCCGACGTCGGTTTTTTAGCCACAGACTTGACCCTGTGCAACTATGTGGCGGGCATCAGCGACCAGCCCGGCATCATTGACCGGCTGCGCGAATACCAGCGCAAATACACGGTCTACGACGAGATCATGCTGCTGGATCTGGCAGGTACCGTGATCGCGCAAATTGATGAGACCTCGCCGGTCGATGGCTCACACGACCCCTTGCTGGCGCAAACCTTGGCAAGCCACAGCTTTGTGGAAACCTTTCGCTACAGCAACTTGCGGCCACACCAATCCCAGGCACTGCTTTACACACAGCGCATGCTGCACCCGCAGACCGGCCAGCCCTGCGGTGTGCTGTGCCTGTCCTTTGATTTTTTGGGAGAGATGGCCGGCATTTTTGCTGGCAGCAGTGCAGCCGATGGCCGCTGCGTGGCCCTGCTGTTGAATGCCCACAACCAGGTGCTGGCCAGCAGTGACGCCCACTGGATTGCGCCGGGCACCACGGTGCCCACCAACCAAAATGGTGCACCCCATCTGTACACGCACTCGGGGCGCACATATTTGGTGCAAACCGTGGAAGCCAGCGCCTACCAAGGCTATCCGGGGCCTGCGGGCTGGAAAGGCCAGGTCATGATTCCGGTGGAGCAAGCATTTGGCACCAAAAGAATGCGTTGTGTCGACAGCTTGAGCCCAGAGGTTGCCCAAGGGCTGCTGGCCCACGCACAAAGCTTTTGCCCCCCGCTGTACGACATCATCCAGGCTGCTGATGCTATACGCAGAGTGGTCTGGAACGGTCAGGTCATGACGGCAGGCCAGCGCGGTGGCTCCAGCCGGTTGAAAGCAGTGCTGGAGCAAATTGGCGAGACCGGCGCGCGCACCAACCACGTCTTCACCCAGTCCATCCGCGACCTGTACGACACCGTGCTCAGCGCGGGGCTGCGCGACAGCCAGTCGCTCACGCAATTGCTGGTCGATATGCTGGATCGCAACCTGTACGAGCGCGCCAACGACTGCCGCTGGTGGGCGCTGTCGCCCGTGCTGCGCCAGCTGCTCACGCCCAGCCACGTCCAAGGCAGCGCGTACACAGCGCTGCGCGACCAGGCCACGCACGTGCTGGAGCACATCAACAGCCTCTACACCGTCTATACCCGTTTGATGGTGTATGACCGCAGTGGCCGCATTCTGTGCGCCAGCCACCCGCAACTGGCCGATGGCAGCAGTGTGCTGGAGCAACAGATTGACAGCGCTACCTTGCAAGCAGTCATGCAGCTCAGCGACAGCCAGTCCTACCATGTCAGCACATGGAGCGCGCAGCATGTCGGCGCCGAAGGGGCGACCTATGTGTATCACGCTCCCATCCGCGCAATGGATAACACTGCGAGCACCGTCGGCGGTATTGCCATCGTTTTCAACGCCATCCCTGAGCTGCAGGCCATGTTGAACAGTGCCCTGGTGGGCAAACCCAAAACCCGGGCCCTGTATGTGAATCGGCAAGGGCTGGTGCTGGCCAGCACCGACCCCGCTGCCCCCAGTGGCAGCACCATCGCCCTGCCCGCGGCCCAAATTCAGCCATTGCTGCAAGTACAAGCAGGCGCCAGCCACGCCGCCATCGCCGTACACCAGCAGCAATACTGCATTTTGGGTGCCAGTGTGTCGCGGGGCTACCGTGAGTTCAAAACCAGCGATGGTTATCACGACGATGTGCTGGCCATCTCTGTGGAAACCTTTGGCCAGGTGGAGACCAACGCCCAGACGCCTGACGCTGCCAGCCATGCAATTCATGCCACCAGCAACGGCCTGCAGGGTATGGAAATGGCCACGTTTTATGTGGGCCAGCAACTGTTTGCGCTGCATGCAGAGTCTGTGCTGGAGGCCCTGCCCGCAGCGGCCATCAGCACGGTCTCGGCAGGCCGCCTGCCTTTCTGTGTGGGCACGCTGCCACGCCACACCCAAGGCCAAGTCACTGGCTATGTCTGGGTGTTTGATCTGGCCGAATTACTGACTGGGCAACGCAGCCGTATCACGGCGCAAAGCCAGGTGGTGGTGCTGGAGCATGGTGAGCGCAAACTCGGCGCGCTGGTGGATGCGCTGCATGGTGTGCACCACTTTGCACAAGAGAGCATCATTGCCGCGCCCAGAATGGCTGGGGGCACGGAGTTGCTGGTGAACGAATTGATCCAAGCCAACCAAGGTGCTTTGCTGGTGCAATGCATCAGCCCGCAAGGCTTGCTCAATGCCCTACAGCGCAAGCCGCAGGACGCCCAGGCCACGCCCACCTGACGCACCGCCCGCTGCGTGCGGGGTGCTGAGGGCCAGGCTACTGCCTCAAGCGCTTGGCATACGCCCCAGCCAATCGCCGCTGCCCGCAGGGCGACTGCACCAAGGCGTGAAGCTTTCAACCACAAGCCGTACGGGTGTATGGCAAGGCGAAAAACTACGACGCATCAGCGGTGCGCCGTGTTACCTGCCCTAGGGGTACAAGCGCGCTACCGGTGTGTGGCGCAGCCCGCTAAAGCAAGCGGCCAGCAGTGCAAAGCCCCCTGCCAGCCACAGGGCGCGCTGCTCGGCCACACCCTCGGTGCCTGGCCACAGCACAAAAGCCCCGGCCAAACAGATGGCACCCAAGCCCTGCCCAATGTGGCGCGCAGTGCCCAGCATGCCGCTGGCAGCGCCGCTGCGGTGCACGGGCGCCGAGGTCACAATCGTGTGGTTATTGGGCGACTGGAACATGGCGAAACCTGCACCACACAAGGCCATGCGCCACGCCATGTCCCAAGCCGCAGCGCCCACAGGCAATAAGGCCAAGGCCCACAGCCCCGCAGCAAACAACGCCATGCCCATGGCCCCCAACCGCCCTGCGGGAATGCGCCCAATCTTGCGCCCTACCATGGGCGCCACCACGGCCAGGGCCAGCGGCCATGCGCTGATCAACAAACCCGCCTGGCCCGTGCTCACCCCATGGCTTTCAATCAGCAAAAACGGCATGGCCAAAAATGCCATGGTCTGCGCACTGAAGGCGCAAATGGATGCCCCCATCGACAGCCGAAAGACGGGAATGCGCAGCAAATCCAGCGGCAGCATGGGCTGCGCCTGCGGCTTTTGGCGCTGCACATACAGCCAGCCTGCCGCCACACCCAGCAGCAGCCACACGCCCGCCCACCACAGCCCTTCACCGGGCTGGTAGTGGCTGATGCGATCCAGCGCCAAGAAAACAGCGCCAAACATGACGGCGTTAAGCAACACATCCCACCATGAAAGCCCATGCGCCTGCGCAGTGCCGGCGGCCGGTTGCGGCAAAGCTTTCACGCCCAGCCTGCACACCCACAGTGCCAGCGGCAGGTGCAGACAAAACAGCCAGCGCCACTCCCCAACCGACAGCACGGCCGCCGCCAGCACGGGGCCCATCACCGTGCTCAGTGCCACCACCATGGAGTTCAGCGCCATACCCTGGCCGAGCATGCTGCGCGGGTAAATCTGGCGCACCAGTGCGCCGTTGACGCTCAGCACCCCGGCCATGCCCATGCCCTGCAAAGCGCGCGCGGCAATCAGCCACGGCAGCGAAGGGGCCAGCGCGGCCATGACGCTGGCCAGACCAAAAACCAGCATGCCCCACAGGTACACGCGCTTGTAGCCCAAGCGGTCACCCAAAGCTGCCAGCGGCAGCAGCAGCACCAGCGAGGCGATTTGGTTGGCGTTCACCACCCACAGGGTGTAGGCCGGGTCAATTTGAAACTGGCGTGCCATTTGTGGCAGGGCCAAATTCAGCATCGTGCTGTCCAGCACGCAAATCATCAATCCGCAAACAATGACCGCCATGGCCAGTTTGCGTGCCCGCCCCTGCATGCCGTCAGACAGCGCGGGGGGCGGCAAAGGCATATCCGAAACACTCATAATCAACAGCTTTGATAGCTAATTTTGATAGCTACAAACGCTTACCACATAAGCTCAAAGCCCTATTCCATCATATTAAGGCACAAAAAACCCCGCCTGACTGCGGGGTGGTGGCCGCGTCTGCCGTGCAAGCGGCACCGCAGCGCTTACAGGTTCTGGATGACCACGCGGCCAAAGCCGGAGCACGACACCTGCGTGGCGCCTTCCATCAAGCGTGCAAAGTCATAAGTCACTTTTTTGCTTTGAATGGCTTTTTCCATCGCCGCAATAATGAGGTCTGCTGCTTCCGACCAGCCCATGTGGCGCAGCATCATCTCGCCGCACAAAATCATGGAGCCGGGGTTCACATAATCCTTGCCCGCGTACTTGGGCGCAGTGCCGTGGGTGGCCTCAAACACCGCCACCGCATTGGACATGTTTGCGCCCGGTGCAATGCCAATGCCCCCTACCTGGGCCGCCACGGCATCGGAGATGTAGTCACCATTCAAGTTCATGGTGGCAATCACGCTGTATTCGGCCGGGCGCAGCAGCACCTGCTGGAAGAACGCATCGGTAATGCTGTCTTTGATGGTGATGCGCTTGCCCGTCTTGGGGTTCTTCAACTCCACCCAGGGGCCGCCATCCACCAACTCGCCTCCAAATTCGGCAATCGCCAGGTCGTAGCCCCAGTCACGGAAGCTGCCTTCCGTGTATTTCATGATGTTGCCCTTGTGCACCAGCGTCACCGAAGGCTTGTCATGGTCGATGGCGTACTGGATAGCCTGGCGCACCAGACGCTCCGTCCCCTCTTTGGACACGGGCTTGATGCCCAAGCCCGATGTTTCGGGGAAGCGAATCTTGTCAATGCCCAACTCGTCGCGCAAAAACGCGATCAGCTTCTGGGCTTTGTCAGAGCCTGCGGCAAACTCAATGCCCGCATAAATGTCTTCCGAGTTTTCGCGGAAGATCACCATATCGGTCTTCTCGGGTTCGCGCACCGGCGAAGGCACACCCTGAAAATAGCGCACCGGGCGCAGGCAGACATACAAATCCAGCGCCTGGCGCAGCGCCACGTTGAGCGAGCGAATACCACCGCCCACCGGCGTGTTCAGCGGGCCTTTGATGGAGACGGCGTAGTCACGCACGGCATCCAGCGTTTCTTGCGGCAACCACTCGTCCGGGCCATACACTTGGGTCGATTTTTGGCCCGCATACACCTCCATCCACTGGATTTGGCGCGCCTCGCCATAGGCCTTGGCCACTGCAGCGTCCACCACTTTGCGCATCACCGGGGTGACATCCACGCCCACGCCATCACCCTCAATGAAGGGAATAATCGGCTTGTTGGGCACGTTCAAGGTCATGTCTGCGTTGACGGTGATCTTTTCGCCATGCACGGGAATTTGAATGTGGGTGGTCTTGCTCATGGGTGCGTGGTCTCCTGACTCCAAAGCCGAGCCGCTGGGCGGCGGTGTTTCACAACCATTCTAGGGGAGCTTACAGCCCCTACCGGACAGATGCAGGCACCTGCATGACATTGCACAATAGCGCCATGAACTTGCTGCCCCTTCGATTTACTGCCGCTTTGGCCCTGTCCACTGGTTTCACGGGCTTTGCAGCCCATGCCCAAGAAACCGGCCAGCCCCAACTGAATTTGCCGCGCATTGAGCTGCGCGCAGGCATGTACCGCATTGACACCCAGGTCGCGGCGCGCTTTCCAGAGCGGCAGATCGGCCTGATGCACCGCAGCGCCATGCCCCAGCATGAAGGCATGCTGTTTGTGTTTGAGCAACCGGGCGTGCAGTGCTTTTGGATGAAAAACACCCTGATTCCACTGACCGCCGCATTCGTGGCTGACGACGGCACGATTGTGAATTTGGCAGATATGCAGCCGCTGGATGAGCGTTCGCACTGCTCTGCCAAGCCCGTGCGCTTTGTGCTGGAAATGAACCAAGGCTGGTTCCAGTCCAAAAATATCCAGGCGGGCGCCAAGCTCACGGGCAAGCCGTTCCAAAACCGCCCTTGAGTCACATGGCTTTCGCTGCAAAAAAGAGAGCTTCTTGCGCAACATCTACCTAGGTTTCAGATAGATTCCCATCTAAAACCAAGTAACCATAAGCGCTGACAGCTCCTTTTATTACAAGCTGCTGCACACCTGATTGCCTCCAAAAGGCTTCTACAGGTTTCGACGTACTTCGCAGAACGGGCGAACCGGCCAGCCAGCCAGCGCTGCAACAAAAAAGCCCACAGCTTGTAAAGGCTGTGGGCTTTTTTGAGCAGTCGGGCTGCTAGGTCACATTCACACCAACGATGCAATCGCTGCGTTGAAAGTCGCGCTGGGGCGCATCACAGCGTCCAGCTTGGCCAGGTCAGGCTGGTAGTAACCGCCGATGTCGGCCGCCTTGCCTTGCACGCCGTTCAATTCAGCCACGATCTTGGCTTCGTTCTCGGCCAAAGTCTTGGCCAGCGGCGCGAACTTGGCAGCCAGGGCTGCGTCTTCGGTCTGCGCAGCCAAGGCTTGGGCCCAGTACAGCGACAGGTAGAACTGCGAGCCACGGTTGTCGATCTGGCCTACCTTGCGCGAAGGCGACTTGTTGTTGTCCAGCAGCTTGCCGGTGGCTTCATCCAACGTCTTGGCCAGCAACTTGGCTTGCGCGTTGTTGTTCTTGATGCCCATGTCTTCCAGCGACACGGCCAATGCCAAGAACTCGCCCAGCGAATCCCAGCGCAGGAAGTTCTCCTCCACCAGCTGCTGCACGTGCTTGGGCGCAGAGCCGCCGGCACCGGTTTCGTACATGCCGCCGCCTGCCATCAAAGGCACGATGGACAGCATCTTGGCCGAGGTGCCCAGCTCCAGAATCGGGAACAGGTCGGTCAGGTAGTCGCGCAGAATGTTGCCGGTCACCGAGATGGTGTCCAGACCACGGGCCACACGCTCCAGGGTGAAGCGCATGGCGCGCACCTGGCTCATGATCTGGATGTCCAGACCCGTGGTGTCGTGGTCCTTCAGGTACTTCTGCACCTTCTTGATCAGCTCGGCTTCGTGCGGACGGTAGGCGTCCAGCCAGAACACGGCAGGCATGCCGGAGTTGCGGGCACGGGTCACGGCCAGCTTCACCCAGTCACGGATCGGCGCGTCCTTGACCTGGCACATACGCCAGATGTCGCCAGCTTCCACGTTTTGGCTCAGCAGCACTTCACCGGTGGCGATGTCTACGATGTTGGCCACACCGGCTTCAGAGATTTCAAAGGTTTTGTCGTGCGAGCCGTACTCTTCCGCCTTTTGCGCCATCAAGCCCACGTTGGGCACGGTGCCCATGGTGCGGGGGTCGAAGTTGCCGTGCCACTTGCAGAAATTGATCATTTCTTGGTAGATACGGGCAAAGGTGGACTCAGGCATCACGGCCTTGCAGTCGTAAGTCTTGCCGTCAGCGCCCCACATCTTGCCGCCTTGGCGAATCATGGCGGGCATGGATGCGTCCACGATGATGTCGTTGGGCGAGTGGAAATTGGTGATGCCCTTGGCAGAGTCCACCATGGCCAACTCAGGACGGTTGGCGTGGCAAGCGTGCAGATCACGAATGATCTCTTCGCGCTGCGAAGCAGGCAGCGTCTCGATCTTTTCGTAGAGCGTAGCCATGCCGTTGTTGACGTTGATACCCAACTCATCAAACAGCTTGCCGTGCTTCTCGAACGCTTCCTTGTAGTAGATCTTCACGCAGTGACCGAACACGATGGGGTGCGAGACCTTCATCATGGTGGCCTTGACGTGCAGCGAGAACAAGATGCCTGCTTCCTTGCAGTCATTCAATTCACGCTCATAGAAGTCGCACAGCGCCTTCTTGCTCATGAACATGGAGTCGATGATCTCGCCGTCCTTGAGCGCGACCTTCTCCTTCAGAACAATCGACTTGCCCGAAGTAGTTTCCAGCACCATCTTCACGTCACGGGCCTTGTCCAGCGTCATGGACTTTTCGCCGTGGTAGAAGTCGCCTTCGTGCATGTGCGAGACATGCGTTTGCGACCACTGCTTCCACTCACCCATGGAGTGGGGGTTCTTCTTGGCGAAGTTCTTCACCGCAGCAGGCGCACGGCGGTCGGAGTTACCTTCGCGCAGCACGGGGTTCACCGACGAGCCGATGCACTTGGAGTAGCGCGCCAAGATGGCCTTTTCTTCGTCTGTCTTGGGGTCTTCGGGGTAATCGGGCAGTGCGTAGCCCTTGCCCTGCAGCTCCTTGATGGCTGCGATCAACTGCGCCACAGAAGCGGAAATGTTAGGCAGCTTGATGATGTTGGCCTCGGGCGTCAGGGTCAACTTACCCAGCTCGGCAAGTGTGTTCGGAACGCGCTGCGCTTCAGGCAGCATATCGCTGAACTCACCCAGGATACGGGCAGCCACAGAGATGTCGCTGGTTTCGACATTCACACCCGCAGTGGATGCGAAAGCTTGCACCACTGGCAGGAAAGCGCTGGTGGCCAGACGGGGAGCTTCATCCGTCAGGGTATAGATGATGGTGGATTGCTGAGTTGTCATCTCTTGCTTTTGGCTCGATGGTTTACTGGGATATGGATAGGCACAAGACCTGGTCCCGACTCGGTTGCCCGCTGCCGTATCTGTTTTGCTTGGTGCCCGGAGCAACAGCGCAAAATTTCGTATCCGTGAAGCGAACTCCCACAATACAAAATTCTAACCGTTGATGCACCCTTTTTGCCAAGTCTTCTACAAGAGTTAATCAAAAACTCTTCTATAAGACTTGCTGAATGCAAGCTGTTTTTGAGACTTGCAGCCCACAATCTAACAGCGCCACAAAAGAAAAGCCCGCGGGCTTTCACCAGCGGGCTTGACCGGCATCATGACCGGCGATGACAGTTAACTGTCAGTCAGTGCATTAAGCGGCAAAGTTGGCTTCAGCGAACTTCCAGTTCACCAGCTTGTCGAAGAAAGTTTCCACAAACTTGGGACGTGCGTTGCGGTAGTCGATGTAGTAAGCGTGTTCCCACACGTCCACCGTGAGCAGCGCCTTGTCGCCGGTGGTCAAAGGTGTGCCCGCAGCGCCCATGTTGACGATGTCTACCGAGCCATCAGCCTTCTTCACCAACCATGTCCAGCCAGAGCCGAAGTTGCCCACTGCCGAAGCCACAAAGGCTTTCTTGAACTCAGCGTACGAGCCCCATTTCTTGTTGATGGCATCCGCCAGTGCGCCTGTAGGCTCTGCACCGCCATTGGGCGTCATGCAGTTCCAGAAGAAGGTGTGGTTCCAGATCTGGGCTGCTTGGTTGTAGATGCCGCCCGAAGACTTCTTGATGACGTCTTCCAGTTCCATGTTTTCAAACTCGGTGCCCACTTGCAACTCATTGAGCTTGACCACATAAGCGTTGTGGTGCTTGCCGTGGTGGTACTCCAGCGTTTCTTGGCTGTAATGGGGAGCCAGGGCGTCGATGGCGTAAGGCAATGGGGGCAGAGTGCGTTCCATGTTCAATCCTCGTGGTGTAAATAGTTAGAGAGGGTGCACCGCAGCAGCGGTCAGCCAGATGCTGCGTGCAATCCAAGCGTTTAGTTTGACTTGGCGCAAACCATGCACTGTGTCAGCCATTGTAGGAACATCACAGGCGAATTGCAGCTAAAACCTCAAGGCTTTTGCTATAAAAGCCAAAGCGCTTGACTATGACTCAGTATGACGGTGATTACAAAAGCTTTGGTTGCGTCACGCTCACATCCAAACTGCCATCGGCCAACACCGCTTTCAACGGTGTGCCTACGGGTGCCTGCTTGGCGCTGGTGATGACCTGCCCGCTCTGCGTGGTCAGTACACTGTAGCCACGCTCTAACACCCGCTGCGGATTGAGCAATTCAACACGCACTTGCAACTGCTGCAAACCTTGGCCATGCTGCTGCAGTCTGCGTTGCGTTTTTTTAACCAAATCAGCCTCTAGCGCTTGATAAGCCTGCGTCTGCCGCTGCATTTTCATGAGCAATCCATGCCGCGCACGCTGCTGGGTTTGCGACAGATGCAGCCGCTGCTGCGCCATTTGCTGGCTGGGCCGCCCCAGCCGGTGAGCCGCAGCATCCAGACGCTGCGCCTGACGGTCCACCTGGCGCAGCAACGCATCTTGAATGCGCGCCTGCATCGCATCCAACCCATCCAGCCATGCTTGGCGCGGCTGGGCCACCAACTCCGCCGCAGCCGTGGGCGTGGGCGCACGCAGATCCGCGCAAAAGTCCGCTATGGTGAAATCGGTCTCGTGCCCTACGCCGCTGATCAACGGCACCGGGCTTTGCACAATGGCGCGCGCCACCCGTTCATCGTTGAAAGCCCACAGGTCTTCCATGGAGCCACCGCCACGCACCAGCAAAATCACATCAATCACTGGCACGCCAGGCGCGCCTTTACGCGCTGCCACGTCATACAGCTGCTGCAGCGCCTGGGCAATCGATGCAGGGGCATCGCCCCCTTGCACCAGTGAAGGGGCAATCAACACCGGAATGTGGGGGACGCGGCGGCGCAGCGCCGTCACCACATCGTGCAACGCCGCAGCGCCCAGCGATGTGACCACGCCAATGCCACGCGGCATCACCGGTAAAGGGCGTTTACGCGCAGCATCAAACAGCCCTTCGCTCTCCAGTTGGGCCTTCACACGCAAAAACTGCTCAAAGAGTGCACCTTGCCCCGCGCGCTGCAGGCTCTCCACAATCAGCTGCAAATCGCCACGCTGCTCATACACCCCCAGCTTGCCACGCACCTCGACCAGCTCACCATCGCGCGGCGTGAAATCCATCGCCACAGCGGCACGGCGAAACATGGCACAGCGCAACTGCCCGCCCGCATCCTTGATGCTGAAATAGCAATGCCCACTGCCTGCGCGAGAAAAGCCCGTGATCTCGCCGCGCACCGTCACAGGGTTAAAACGCGCCTCCAGACTGTCAGCAATAGCGCGGCACAAAGCGCCTACATCCCACACACGGGGTTTGCCAAGCGAAGGAAGGGGATCAAAGAAAGACATCAGGACTGCATCCACTCAAACAAGTGCAGAAAACAACAGCGCACCTGCACGGCCAGCGCGTAAGCTTTGATGCTTACCAATTGCAGGCCAATCAAGCAACACAAGCCTAGCAGCGCGCTGGTGCTGCGCGATAATGCATGGCTGCAGACTCACAACACAAGCACGGGAGAAACAAAGTTGCTGTCGATCATACAGGCCGCTGGCTGGCCCATCTGGCCCCTTATTGCATGCTCCATCTTCGCACTGGCACTGATTTTTGAGCGCTTTATCTCGTTGAAAACCGCCCGTGTTGCACCTCCCAAATTGCTCGACGAAGCCATCACCGTCTCCAAAGAGCGGCTGCCCTCCAACGACGTAATCCAGCAACTGGCGCAAAACAGTGCCTTGGGTGAAGTGCTGGCCAGTGGCATGCAGCAGCTCAGCGCCTACCCCAAGAGCAGCGAAGAAGACCTGCGCGCACGCATGGAGGCGGAGGGCCGCTCGGTGGCACACCGCCTGGAAAAATATCTGGGCGCACTGGCCACCATCGCCTCGGCCGCACCACTGCTGGGGCTGCTCGGCACCGTGATCGGCATGATTGAAATTTTTGGCTCACAAGCCAACGCAGGCGCAATAGGCACCGGCAACCCCGGCCAGCTCGCCCACGGCATTTCGATTGCGCTGTACAACACCGCCTTTGGCTTGATCGTGGCCATTCCTGCACTGATCTTCTGGAAGTACTTCCGCGCCCGCGTGGATGCTTATTTGCTGCAGTTGGAGCTGGCCAGCGAACAGTTTGTGCGCCACCTCAACCGCCTGCGCATCAAATAACGAAGCGAAGCGCACCATGGCTATGAATTTTCGCCCCCGCCGCGCTGAAGAGCCAGAGATCAATCTGATTCCCTTCATTGACGTGCTCTTGGTGATCCTCATCTTCTTGATGCTGAGCACCACCTACAGCAAATTCACAGAACTGCAACTGACCTTGCCCACCGCAGACGCGGAGCAAATGCGCGATCGCCCCAAGGAAGTGATTGTCTCCATCGCGGCCGATGGGCGTTACGCGGTGGACAAAAACGCGCTCGAAGACCGCTCGGTCGATGCCATTGCCAGCGCCCTGGCTGGCGCCGCCCCAGCGGGTGCCAACAGCATTGTCATCATCAGCGCCGATGCGGCAGCCCCGCACCAGGCCGTGGTGTCCGCCATGGAAGCTGCGCGACGTGCAGGTTTGACGCAAATTACCTTTGCCACCCAGTCGGCCGCTTCTGCCGGCAAAAAATAAGGCTGCACCAATGAGTGCCCCCGCCCACCAGGGCACAGGCTCTGAGCGCTTGCGCCATATCTGGCGCAGCCGCAATCTGGCCGCCCGCGCTTTGTGGCCACTAGCGGCCGTGTATGGCGCACTGTCTGGGTTGCAGCGCAAGCTGTATGTATGGGGCTGGAAAAAAGCTGCGCACCCGGGCATTCCCACCATCGTGGTGGGCAATGTGATTGCAGGCGGCGCAGGCAAAACCCCCGTGACGCTGGCCACCGTGGCGCATTTACAGTCACGGGGCTTCACGCCCGGCATCATCTCGCGCGGCTATGGCCGCAGCACCAATGACTGCCGCGAGGCGACGTCCGAATCCCTGCCGCAAGAGGTGGGCGATGAGCCCTTGCTCATGGCCCGCGCCAGCGGCGTGCCAGTTTTTGTGGCGCGCCAGCGCATCGATGCCGCTCGCGCCTTGCTGGCCGCCTATCCAGCCACCAATGTGCTGGTTTGCGACGACGGGCTGCAGCACCACGCACTGGCACGCGACATAGAGATTTGCGTCTTCAACAACGAAGGCATTGGCAATGGCTGGCTGCTGCCTGCTGGCCCGCTGCGCGAAGCGTGGCCACGCCCGGTCACTGCTGCACTGTATTCCGCAGCGCGGCCGCCTTCAGGCACACCGGCCAGCATCCCGTGTTTTCATGTGCAGCGCCAATTGGCGCCCTATGCCATCACACGCAGCGGCCAGCGCGTGCCTTTGCAGAACTTGCAAAGCCAGCCACTGCACGCTTTGGCAGCCATTGCCCGCCCCGAAGATTTTTTTGCCATGCTGCGCGCCCAGTCTCTGGCATTGGCCAGCACCGAAGCCCTGCCAGATCACTACAATTTTGAAAGCTGGAAGCGCCCGTCTGGTGAGCGCATGCAAGTGATTTGCACCGAAAAAGATGCCGCCAAGCTCTGGCAGCAATGCCCTGACGCCTTGGCGGTGCCTTTGCACCTTCACGTGGATCAAGGCTATTTTGATCTGCTAGATAAGCATCCGTGCCTATCATCCCCCTCTTAATACAGAACACCACTGGTACACCGCTATGGACTCCAAACTGCTTGAACTCTTGGTCTGCCCCGTCACCAAAGGCCCTTTGCGCTTTGACAAAGAGCGCCAGGAGCTGATCTCGCAAAGCGCCCGCTTGGCCTACCCCGTGCGCGACGGCATGCCCATCTTGCTGGAAAACGAAGCCCGCCCCCTGGAAGACAGCGAACTGGAAGGCTAAACACCGTGGGCTTTACCGTTCTCATCCCCGCGCGACTGGCCTCCAGCCGTCTGCCCAACAAACCGCTGGCAGACATTGCAGGCTTGCCCATGGTGGTGCGTGTAGCACTGCAAGCACGCCAAAGTGCTGCCGACCGTGTGGTGGTGGCCGCCGACGATGCCTCTATCGTGCAAGCGTGTACCACCCATGGGGTCAAAGCGCTGCTGACCCGTGCTGACCACCCCAGCGGCAGCGACCGTTTGGCCGAAGCCTGCGCCCAATTGGGCCTGCATGGCGACGACCTGGTGGTCAACGTGCAAGGGGATGAGCCGCTGATAGACCCCGCCTTGATTGACGCCGTGGCACAGGTGCTTGCCTGCGCACCCAGTGCCAGCATGGGCACCGCCGCCCACCGCATTGCCACCCTGGCTGACTATCTGAACCCCAATGTGGTCAAAGTCGTGTGCAACGCCCAGGGCCTGGCGCACTACTTCAGCCGCGCCCCTATTCCCTTCAACCGCGACCATGCCGACACGCAATGGTGGAGCGAAAACAGCGACCACGCGCCGCTGCGCCATGTGGGTATATACGCGTACAAAGCGGGGTTTTTGCGCAGCTTTCCACAACTCACGCCTGCGCCCACGGAGCAGCTGGAATCACTGGAACAATTGCGCGCCCTGTGGCACGGCCATCAAATCGCCGTGCACATTACACGAAAGCCACCCGGCACAGGCGTAGACACGCCAGAAGATTTGGAACGTGTACGCACGCTCTTGCGCCACGCTTAAGCCAAAACATTTCAGGAATTTCTGAAAAATGAATGAAAAATAAGAGCAGTTAGCGCTTGAATTTCCAAGAGATGCCATGCATTCCAATGGCAAACTCAACACAGACATGCGCCAAATGCTCCTATTTTCAGAAATTACACAGCAATGTCTTCTACAAGACATATCTGTCAATTATCAACACAGTATGCTTTGTGTATAGCGAATAAGCACTCTGAGCACCGCCTGTCAAGTCACTGGCATCGCCCCCGAGAAACGACGCAGACGCGAAGTACTGGCAACTTTGTAAGTCAAAAATAAGGGCGTGCATGCTATCCTTGAACAGATATCAAGCGGTAGCCGCCTGCTTTTTTGCTGCATCAAAACGCCCCGCTTCGCCAAGAATTTCTATATATCGAGGATCTCCATGAAACTGATTTTGTTGGGCGCTCCCGGCGCCGGCAAAGGCACACAAGCTGCTTTTATTTGCCAGAAGTTCGGCATTCCCCAAATCTCCACGGGTGACATGCTGCGCGCCGCCGTGAAGGCTGGCACACCTTTGGGCCTGCAAGCCAAGGCCGTGATGGAAGCTGGACAGCTGGTGAGCGACGACCTAATCATCAACTTGGTCAAAGAACGCATCGCCCAAGCCGATTGCGCCAACGGTTTCTTGTTCGATGGCTTCCCCCGCACCATCCCACAGGCCGACGCCATGAAGGCTGCGGGCGTGGATCTGGACTACGTGCTGGAAATCGACGTTCCTTTTGACGCCATCATCGAGCGCATGAGCGGTCGCCGCTCGCACCCTGCATCGGGTCGCACCTACCACGTCAAGTTCAACCCACCGAAGGTGGAAGGCAAGGACGACGTGACCGGCGAAGACCTGGTACAGCGTGACGATGACAAGGAAGAGACTGTCAAAAAGCGTCTGGATGTGTACAGCAACCAAACGCGTCCTTTGGTGGACTACTACCAAGCTTGGGCCAAGCAAGACCCAGCCAAGGCTCCCCAGTACCGAGCCATCAGCGGCATGGGCTCTGTCGAAGAAATCACGGCGCGCGCTTTCCAAGCCTTGGGCGCCTGATCTTTTTACACACTCCATAAAAAAGCTGCCCTAGAGGCAGCTTTTTTATGTGCATTGCAGCCACGCAGCGCCACACGCATTCCACACGCAAAGCGTGTGCACTAGTTTTGCAGCAGCGCCAGCATCAGACTGATGCGTGCCTTGACAGGACCAAGCGGCGTCACCGCCGCGTCCTGCTCGCCATCGGCCAGCACAATCTGCCCCTGCTCGCAGCGCGTAGTCCGCCACACCATCACGCCTTGGGCCGTGGCACGCTGCAGTGCTTGCTGCAAGGCTTGGTGAATAGACCCATTGCCCGTGCCTGCCACCACGAGGCCCTGCACGCCCGCCACCACCAACGCATCTACCGCAGCAGGCCGCG
This sequence comes from Comamonas jiangduensis, assembly GCF_030162955.1. Lineage (NCBI taxonomy): Bacteria > Pseudomonadati > Pseudomonadota > Betaproteobacteria > Burkholderiales > Comamonadaceae > Comamonas > Comamonas jiangduensis. Next base: position 39,268 of record NZ_JARXOV010000023.1, on the reverse strand, counting down.
CTGCCGCGGTACTGGTCACCAACTCCACCCACGGCCAATGCTGGGCATCGCGCTCCCACACTGCCGATGCCATTTCAGGCAATACCACGGCTGCAGATGCACGCTGCAGCCAACGCACACGCCCCTCCTCGACCCAAGCTACAGGCCCCTGTGCTCCAGAGGAGAAGGCATGTACGCGGTACGGATGCACCTTGCGCAGCCATTGCGCGCCATGCACCTCGCCCGCCGCAGTCACCCACACGCCGGCCACGCCATCAGCGGCACAAATCACTGCATCCCGCAAATTGGCAGGGCCGTCGACCGACAAAGCCGTGGCGGGGCGCATCGCACATGTCATGACCACAGGTTTCACCGGCCGCAGCACGCACTGCAAGAACCAAGCCGTCTCTTCCAATGTATCGGTGCCATGGGTAATCACTACACCTTCCACATCAGCTTGATCCAGCCATTTGCTGCACGCCTGCGCCAGCTGCTGCCAAGTCGTGATATCCATGTCTTTGCTGTCGAGTTGCGCAACCTGTTCAGCCTCGAATACGAAATGCTCTGGCAGGCAGTGGTCAACAATCGGCTGCAACAACTGTGCAACATCAATCTGCCCTGGCTGGTAGCCAACACCACCTCCATGGGCGCTGCCCTGGCCCGCAATTGTCCCCCCCATCCCCAAGATCACAATTTTTCTTGTTGTAGACACTTGCACACCTCACGAAACTGGTTAAAAATACAGGTACTGGATAAACAAACAGTTATCCTTCAAAAGGACAGGCATGGAGCACACCACCCTCACCCCCAGACAGCAGCAGATTCTGGATCTCATTCAAGAAGCCATCTCCCGCACAGGCGCGCCGCCAACACGCGCCGAGATTGCGCGCACCCTGGGGTTCCGGTCTGCCAATGCAGCAGAAGAGCACCTCAAGGCTTTGGCACGCAAAGGCGTACTTGAATTGGTCAGCGGCACTTCGCGTGGCATTCGCTTGGTCAGCGAGACCGTGCGCAACATTAACGCCGCCCGTGGCACACACTTTGACCTGCCAATGGCTGCCATGCAACCTCTTTGGTTACCGCTGGTGGGCCGCGTCGCTGCAGGGTCGCCCATTTTGGCGCAAGAGCACATTGACCAAAGTTTCGCCGTCGAGAGTTCCATGTTTGCCAGCAAACCCGACTACCTTTTGCGCGTGCGTGGCATGTCGATGCGCGATGCCGGCATCTTGGACGGGGATTTACTCGCGGTGCAATCCACCCGAGAAGCCCGCAACGGTCAAATCGTGGTGGCACGCCTCGGTGATGAAGTTACCGTCAAGCGTTTGCGCAAATCCGCTCACGGGATTGAGCTGCTGCCTGAAAACCCTGACTACCCCATCATCCAAGTCGGTGAAGAAGAAAATTTTGCGATCGAAGGCCTGGCGGTTGGCCTGATCCGCAACGCCATCCAGCTCTAAAAAAGCCATCCCCCCCTCCATGCATGCGGCCATTTGCGCTGCAGGGATTGCTGTCGCCTGTTTTATCTCAATTTCTCCACCAAGGAGTACGCCATGCACCTTTTGCACTGCCCATTGCCTCTGCCACATATCGAAACTGCGCGCACATCCGCCAGCAACCAAAATACTTTCTGCGATGTGTCGTTGCGCACCGTGACTTGCAAAACTTGCACCGGGAATGTCCGTTTAATGCGCCGCAGTAAAGACAAGGACAGCAATCGTTTTGCCTTATCCGGCAAATTAGCGGATGTTTGTGCGGCGCTGGATGCTTTGGCTGCGCAAGAAGTGCGCAACACATGGCGCGTCGCAGCACATTAATGCTGCACAACCCATCGTCCACCACACGCCACTCTTGGCCCTTCACCCAAACATCAAAAACACCTGACAACAAATAGCGTGAATAAGCCCGAATCAGTTCCCGATAATTGCTGCACGATGCAACCAACGGTTCTCACCGATTCATACAGTTGCGCCATACCCGCAGGAGGATTTATGAGCACTACGCCGTATTCCACATCACGCCAACCTGTTATGCCCAGCAGCGGCGGGTTAATGGGCCGCAGCTTCACCTACCGCACCGCTGAAAAAACCGATGTGCGCGTGACTTGGGAGCGCGCCAAGGCCCAGTTGCAACACCCACCCAAACCAGCTTAGGCACTTGCATGAAGTGCAAAAATAGGAGCTAGCAGCGCTTTTTCCGCTTAGCTCAAGAGCCTAATTGGCATATACCCCTCAACCGCTCGTGCAACTAAAACTGCACGAATGTCGCAGTTGCATACACGATATGCCCCTAACCACGGGCTTCATGCACTCAGGCTATAGGACAATACGCGGGGTACAGCAGTCCTTGCATGCTATTTGCAATGCATGCTTTTCTTGGCTCCAGCAGCAAGCCCCTATTGCCCATGAATATTGTCATCCTCGACGACTACCAAGATGCTGTGCGCAAGCTGCAATGCGCAGCGCTCTTGGATGGTTTTACGACCAAAGTCTTTACCAACACGGTCAAAGGTGTGGGTCAACTCGCGGTGCGCTTGCGCGATGCAGACGTCATCGTCCTGATACGAGAGCGCACGCCGATTAGCCGGCAATTGATTGAGAAACTGCCCAAGTTAAAACTTATTGCGCAGGTAGGCAAAGCAGGGCCCCACATCGACGTTCAGGCTTGCACCGACCACGGCGTTCTGATTGCAGAGGGCGTAGGCTCACCAGTTGCGCCTGCTGAGCTGACATGGGCACTCATCATGGCTGCCACAAGGCGCCTGCCGCAATACATCTCTAACCTCAAACATGGTGCATGGCAACAATCAGGGTTAAAGACAGCCTCTATGCCCCCCAATTTTGCCTTGGGTACCTCGCTGCGAGGGCGCACATTAGGCATTTGGGGTTATGGTCGAATCGGCCAGTTGGTGGCAGGCTATGGCAAGGCATTTGGCATGCAAGTCACCATCTGGGGCAGTGAATCTTCCCGCATAAAAGCCCAGCAAGATGGGTATGCGGCCGCTGCAAGCCAAGAATCCTTTTTTGCTCACAGCGACGTGCTGTCCTTACACCTGCGACTTAATGCGCAAACCCAACATATTGTGCAAGGCCAAGACCTAGCACTCATGAAACCCACAGCATTGCTGGTAAATACAGCACGTGCAGAACTGATAGCGCCCGATGCGCTGGTGACCGCCTTGCAGCGCGGCCGTCCCGGCTTAGCCGCTATTGACGTCTTTGAGAGCGAGCCTATTTTGCAAGGCCAGTCCCTGCTGCGGATGGAAAACTGCATCTGCACGCCCCACATTGGATATGTAGAGCAAGACAGCTATGAACTGTACTTCGGGGCTGCGTTTGACAACGTGCGTAACTTTGCACAAGGTACGCCTAGCAATATTTTGAACCCTGAAGCTGCACCACGTTAGGACAGCTGAGCATCAATCAAAGCTGATCGGTTTGGGAGCGCATATGCGCCAGCTCTTGGGCGATGGCCTCATGCACGGCACTGCTCACCAGGCGCTCAACATCAGCGCGAATCGCTTGATACAGCGATTGGGTGTGCAGTTGCACCATGTCTGCCAGCGCATAGCGCAAACGCTCCTCCAAAGTCTCATCCAGGCGAGCCATGACATTGGCCTGCATAGACTGCGCTATATCCACCAAGCACTGCTGCGTTGGCAGTTCTGGCGCGCCGGCAGTTTTCGCCAGAGGTGCTGCGGACTCCGCAACATCTTGCACAAACGGCGCATCCACCGGCTCTGGCAAATGCTCTTGCGACACAGCGAAGTTGGGAGCAGTCAGCATCGTCTCAGCGTCTGGAACTACATCAGTGAGCGTCGGCACGAAACGCGGAGGATGCCGTGTATCCATAGCAGCCATCACCGATCTCCTTGCAGTACCAAGTCAAACCGCTCAATCGCATGTCCTGCACTTTGGTAACTGCGCCAACGCCCACGGGCCAATGCACGATCTTGTTCATCAAAGCTGGACACCACCTCTACCACTTTGCTGAACGACTCAAAACCTTGTGGCATTTCCGGCCCCAAATTCAGCAGCACCTCACGGTGCGTGCTGAGCTGAGCAGCTTCCACCAGCACCACGGGAGCCAAAGCAAAAAGCTCTGCATCATCGCCTTGTACTGCATGGGCCAAAAACTCATGCCCTGCAAACTTCCACAGACGTGCAGACAGTTGCAGCAGCCGCTCCAGCGGAGCAACCACGGTCACACGTGCGTCGTGGCGCAATGCTTTGCGAATAAAACGGCACGCATAGTCCAACTTATCTGGTGCGTTGAAGTGAAAAGCCACCTGTGGGCTAGAGGTTGTGTCAGTCATCAGACTTGAAGCGCCTTCGCTTTTACCGCCGCTGTTTGAGGCGCCAATGCAGTCTTCGAGGCAGATTTGCGCGCAGGCTTGGTTGCCTCTGGCGCTTTACGCGTCTTGGCCACAGGTTGCTGCGCTGCATCCAGCAGATACTGCACCAGCAAAGGCACAGGACGACCTGTTGCCCCCTTTGCAGCCCCTTCCTTCCATGCGGTACCCGCGATATCCAAATGCGCCCAGGGCATATCGCCCACGAAACGCTGCAGGAATTTAGCCGCAGTGATAGAGCCACCAGCGCGGCCAGCCACATTACCCACGTCCGCGAAATTGCTCTTGAGGCCTTCGGAATAATCATCATCCAAAGGCATGCGCCAGCACAGGTCATGACTCTTTTCACCTGCCTGCTGCAATGCCTGGCCCAGTGCCTCTTGGTTGGCGTACATACCCGAGCGTACACCGCCCAGGGCAATTACACACGCACCCGTCAACGTTGCGATGTCGACCACGGCAGCCGGTTTAAAGCGTGCAGCATAGGTCAGCGCATCGCACAGCACCAAGCGCCCTTCAGCATCAGTATTCAAAATTTCGATGGTTTGACCACTCATGCTGGTTACCACATCACCGGGCTTTACAGCAGCGCCATCAGGCATGTTCTCGCACGCAGGAATCAAACCGACCACATTGATGGCAGGTTTGAGTTCCGCTAACGCACGAAATACCCCCAGCACACTCGCCGCGCCACACATATCGAACTTCATTTCATCCATAGCTGCGGCAGGCTTGAGAGAAATGCCACCTGTATCAAACGTGATGCCTTTGCCCACCAACACCACCGGAGCCTGCGACTTCGCTGCCCCGCTATAGCTCAGCTCAATCAATTGCAAAGGTTCTTTAGAGCCTTGGGCAACGGCCAAAAACGCCCCCATTCCCAGTTTCTCAACATCCTTGGGGCCATGCACCTTGCATTGAATAGCTGGCGACTGCTTGGCCAAGTCCTTCGCGGCCTTGGCCAGCAAGCTAGGAGTTGCGTAGTTTGCAGGTCGATTACCCCATTCTTTGGCCAGCGACTGGCCCACAGAGACCGCCACGACTTGGTCAAAAATCTGGCTGATAGCAGCAGTCTTGCTAGTCACTCCCACGGTCACTTTGCCCAGCGCAGGGGATTTTGCTTTTGATCTGGTCAATGTGTAGGTATATGCAGCATCCGCTACAGACTGCACAGCAATACGCACTGCCTCGGCAGCATCTTCCAAAGCGCTCAAACAAATTACCGCATGTTTGACACCTTCGGCTTTGAGCACGGAAGCAGCACTTGCTAGCGCAGCGCGCACATCCCGCGCAGAGCCTTTGCCTGTGCCCAGCAATAGCACGCGGCGCGCTTGCACCCCTTGGGGCTGGTACAAATGCAGCTGTTTACTACCGGCCGCAGACCAGTCACCATGGCGCGTTACGCTGTCTACCAAGGCGGACAAAGGGTCTTGTTGGGGCTTGAATGACTCAGGCACCAACAATAAAAGAAGATCACACTTTGCTGCAGCTGCGCTGGACAGATTCAAAGCCTTCAGTTCAAAGTTCATAATCGGCGTTTTCCTTTTCAGCCAATGTTATTCGATTCATCCATACGCAAGGAGCTGGGCCGCAGCTTCGGCGCCACCTTAGTGGTGCTTATCACCGTGGTTATGACCATGATGCTGATCCGCACGCTGGGCCAAGCCACCAAAGGCACTGTCAGCCCATCCGATGTGATGCTGGTCATGGGTTTTACCGTGCTTGGTCAACTGTCCACGATTTTGACGCTGAGCCTCTTTGTGGCGGTGGTTGGCACGCTGTCGCGCATGTACCGCGATAGCGAAATGTCCATCTGGTTTGCCAGTGGCCAAGGCCTCGCCAGCCAACTCAAGCCTATCTTGCGCTTTGCTTGGCCGATTGTGGCAGTGATTGCTGTACTGGGCCTGCTCGTTTGGCCTTGGAGCAACCAACAGATCCAAGAATTGCGCAGCCAATTTGAGCAACGTAGTGATATAGACCGCATTGCGCCCGGTGAGTTTCAAGAATCTTCTGATGGCACACGCGTGATCTTCATTGACAAGGACAGCGTCTCACAAGAATCGGCCAGCAATATTTTTCTGGTGGAGCAACGCCAAGGTCGTGAATTTGTGACGTCCTCCAAGACCGCACAAATCCAAACAGTGGATGGTGTGCGTAATGCCGTCCTGACTGAGGGCCAGCGTGTAGAAACCGACCAGACTACCGGTCAAATCAAACTCACACACTTTGACAGCTATACGCTGCGTTTGGAAGACAGCAGCCCCGCCAAAACCAGCCTGACCGCGCGAGCGATTTCTACACCGCAATTGCTTCAAAACACCAACCCTGTCTATCTGGCTGAAGCGGGCTGGCGTGCAGGCCTGCCACTGGCAGCGCTCAATCTTTTGGTACTGGCTTTAGCCATCACCATCGTGAACCCTCGTGCCGGCCAAAGCACCAGCTTGGTCGTCGCTTTATTGGCCTTCGTGGTGTATTACAACTTAATGAACATGGGACAAAGCTGGGTTGCTTCGGGTCGCATGTCTTTAGGTGGTTATCTCCTGGGCATCCATGGAAGCATCTTTGCGATTGCTGCACTCGGCTTGGCCATCCGGCATCACCGTTGGCACATCAAAGACCTGTGGCAACGTCGTGGAGTAACTGCATGAAAACGTTACGCACACTCATCTACCGCGACACCATCAGCGCAATCGGCTTTGTGGCGCTGGCTTTTTTGGCCATGTTTTTTTTCTTCGATTTGCTCGATGAAATGGGGGACGTAGGCCGCAAATTTGGCGACGTCACCTACACCGTATGGCACGCATTACTGGCCGTCACCTTTGGATTGCCCAAGCATTTGTATGAATTGCTGCCGATTGCGGTGCTGATTGGGAGTATTTTTGTGATGGCGCGCTTTGCACAAAGCTCGGAGTTCACCATCATGCGCACCAGTGGCTTAGGCCCATGGATGGCTTTGCGCACCATGCTGGTTTTGGGCGCTGGCTTTGTCGTGCTCACCGTCGCCGTCGGTGACTACATTGCACCTGCTGCAGAACGCTGGGCATTGGTAGCCAAGGCCAAGTATTTAGGGCAAACCTCCACCACTGGATCGACTGGCGCTTGGCTCAAAGAAAAAACCAAAGATGGCACCTTGGCTGTCAACGTGCGTGCTGTACGCGCAGACGGTGCCCTCACCGGTATCCGCATTTTTGAGTTTGATCGCCAAGGGCGCATGACACTGCAACTGCATGCAGACCAAGGCCAAGTGCAAGAAGAGGCGGACAACTGGTTGCTGGAAAATGCGCGCCTGACACAGCTGAGCTATGCCAGTTCGACCGCCAACGACAGCGCTGCAGCCGTCACCAAAGACAGCCATGCGCAGCTGAATTGGCCCACCAGCATTACCAGCGAGATGCTGATTGCAGCCGTGCACAAGCCGGATCGTATGCCAACGCTGGAGCTGTTTCAGTTCATCCAGCACTTGAAGACCAACGATCAGTCCGCACAGAAATACGAAATTGAATTCTGGCGCAAAGTGTTCTATCCGCTGAGTTGCCTGGTGATGGTCGTGCTGGCACTGCCCTTTGCTTACCTGCACTTTCGCTCTGGCGGCATCGCAGGCTACGTGTTTGGGGGTGTCATGGCGGGCATCAGCTTCTTCTTGCTCAACAACGTGTTTGGCTATGCGGGCAATCTGCAGAACTGGTCGCCCATGCTCACGGCTGCAGCTCCTGGCCTGATTTACTCCTTACTCTCCCTTGGAGCTTTTGCATGGCTGGTCATACGCCGATAACGCAGATGCCGCCGGTGCGCGGCATCGTATTCTTCGCCCACGGCTCGCGCGATCCGCGCTGGTCGCTACCGATTGCAGCCGTCGCCGATGCCCTGCAGCAACAGTGCCCCGATGCGCTGAGTACCTGTGCATACCTCGAACTCACCGAGCCCGATCTCCCCACGGCCTGCCAGCACCTGATCCATCAGGGCTGCACAGCCATTATGGTGCTGCCCATGTTTTTAGGCACAGGCCGCCACGCCCGCCATGATTTACCCGTCCTGGTCGAAGCGCTGCGCCAACAGCATCCTGCTGTCAGTTTTGAGGTTGCCACCGCCGTGGGCGAAGACCCCCGTGTGATCCAGCTACTGGCACAGATTGCCATGCAATATATTGCATAAAAAAATACATCTTTAGATATTTCATTCATAATGATGAAAGCATCGTTGCTACCATCCTCTTATGAACCTCCATCAATTCCGTTTTGTCCAAGAAGCTGCCCGCCGCAACCTCAATCTGACCGAAGCGGCCAAAGCGCTGCACACCTCGCAGCCCGGCGTCTCCAAAGCCATCATTGAGCTGGAAGAAGAGCTGGGGGTGGACATCTTTGCGCGGCACGGCAAGCGCCTCAAGCGCATTACCGAGCCCGGGCAACACGTGCTCAAAAGCATTGAACTCATCATGCGTGAGGTGGGTAACCTCAAGCGCATTGGTGAGCAGTTCAGCGCCCAAGACAGCGGCACACTCAGCATTGCCACCACCCACACCCAAGCGCGTTATGTGCTGCCGCACGCCGTGGCCAAGCTGCGCAGCAGTTACCCCAAGGTCAATATCAGCTTGCACCAAGCCACGCCCCACGAAGTGGCGCGCATGGTGATCGACGAAGTCGCTGAAATTGGCATGGCCACCGAATCGCTGGCCGATTACCCCGACTTGGTGACATTGCCCTGCTATGAATGGCAGCACGTGCTGGTCGTGCCCAGTGGACACCGTCTGGCGACCAAAGAGCGCATCGGTTTGGATGACTTGGCCGACGAACCGCTGATTACCTACCACCCCTCGTTCACGGGGCGCGGCAAGGTCGATGCGGCCTTTGCCACGCGCAAAATTGCGCCGCGCATCGTGCTGGAAGCGATTGACTCGGACGTGATCAAAACCTATGTGCGCCTTGGTCTGGGTATTGGCATCGTGGCCGAGATGGCCATGCGTGAAGAACTGGGCCCTGATTTGGTTTCACGCCCCATGGGCCACCTGTTTGGCCAGAGCGTGGCGCGCGTCGCCTTCAAGCGCGGCGCCTACCTGCGCAACTTTGTGTACAAATTTGCCGAAACGCTGAGCGACCGCCTCTCGCGAGACTTGATCTTGCGCGCCATGAGCGGCCACGTGAACGATTACGAACTTTGATTTCCTGCTCAAAACCGGGGTGCCACACGGCATCCCATTTTTTTGCCATGACAACACCTGTGACCCCTGCTTTCCCTAGCAAGCTGCCCAACGTGGGCACCACCATTTTTTCTGTGATGTCGGCCCTGGCCAACCAGCACCACGCTGTTAATTTGGGCCAAGGCTTTCCCGACTTCGGCTGCGACCCCAAGTTGCTGGATGCCGTCACCGCCGCTATGCAAGCCGGGCACAACCAATACCCGCCCATGCCCGGCATGCCGCAGTTGCGCGAAGCCGTGGCCGCCAAAATTGCCGCCTTGCACGGCACACACTACGACCCACACACCGAGATCACCATCACCGCAGGTGCCACGCAAGCCATCTTGACGGCCATTTTGGCCACGGTGCACGCGGGTGATGAAGTCATTGTGCTGGACCCTTGCTACGACAGCTATGCCCCCAATATTGAGTTGGCCGGCGGCGTCATTGTGCGGGTGCCGCTTACGCCCGGCAGCTTCCGCCCAGACTTCGCAAAAATTGCCGCAGCCATCACGCCCCAAACGCGCCTGATGATTGTGAACACCCCGCACAACCCCAGCGCCACCATCTGGACCGCTGATGAAATGCGCCAGCTCGAAGCCCTGCTCGCCCCCACCAACGTGCTGCTGATCAGCGATGAAGTGTACGAACACATGGTGTTTGACGGCGCGCAGCACGAAAGTGCCGCACGCTTTCCCGGCTTGGCAGCGCGCGCCTTCATCGTCTCCAGCTTTGGCAAGACTTACCACGTCACCGGCTGGAAGGTGGGTACGGTGGCAGCACCAGCCGCGCTGATGAGCGAATTCCGCAAGGTGCACCAGTTCAATGTATTCACCGTGAACACGCCCATGCAGGTCGGCTTGGCCGCCTATATGCAAGACCCGGCGCCCTATCTGGAGTTGCCCGCCTTCTACCAGCGCAAGCGCGATTTATTTGCAGAAGGGCTGCAGCAAACGCGCCTGAAGCTGCTGCCCACCACGGGCACTTACTTCCAGTGCGTGGATATTTCTGAAGTGACAGATCTCAACGAAGCCGATTTTTGCCAGTGGATGGTGCAAGAGCTGGGCGTGGCCGCCATTCCGCTGTCTGCGTTTTACGGGGATGGTTTCGCTCAAAAAGTGGTGCGCTTTTGCTTTGCCAAGCAAGATGCAACCTTGCTGGCCGCGCTGGAGCGTCTGCGCAAGCTTTAAGGGGCACGCCTTCGGCTAATTACGGCAAACCGCAGCAAGGGCGTAACAGGGGTCGTGTTAGCCGGTTGATTGTGCCAGCCGGTTAAGCGCACACCCACCGCGCACCAATCAATAAAGGGAGCAGCTTACGCCCTCCCTTTATTGTTTTCAGATAGCTTTGTATTGGAAATGATTGATTAAAGCGCGCTAGTAGCTATAAAAATAAATCCAATCCCCCTGCTTGGCCACGCTGCACAAGGCGTTGACATAGCCCTTGCAACCAAGCTGGCGGAGGGTGCGCTCCTATAATCGCGCCCCGTTGGCATGCATGCGCAAACGCGCAGCATGCGCCGATCAGGATGCCCCTTTGAGCCCCAGCGGCCTAGCGCCCGCGCAGCTGGCATCCCTCTGCTGCTACCAAGACGCACGCCCACCTCTGCGCACGATTTCTCTCTATCAGGTATCAACCCATGAGCAGTATTGCTATCTCCTCCATCTTGGTGGTTCTCAGTATCGTGGCCATCATTTATTTGACCGCCAAGGTCAAATTCAACGTCTTCGGTGCACTGTTTGCCGTGACCATGGCGCTGGCCGTGTTTGGCACAGGGCTGCCGTTTGGCAAAGTGATTGACGCCATGAAGACCGGCTTTGGCAACACGCTGGGCGGCATCTCCTTCATCATCATCTTTGGCGCGGCGATTGCCGTGTGCATGGAGCGCAGCGGCGGCGCGCTGAGTCTGGCTACGCACATCATGAACATGGCGGGCAAGAAAAACACCAAAGCCGCCGTGGCCTGGACCGGTTTCATCCCCGGTTTGACCATTTTTTGCGACACCGGCTACATCATTCTGAGCGGCATTGTGCGCACCATCAGCGCAACCTCCCAGCTGCCCATGCCCCTGCTGGCATCCATTTTGGGCACCTCGCTGTTTGCCGTGCACTGCCTGGTTCCTACCCACCCCGGCGCTTTGGCAGCTGCAACCACCATGAATGCCAACCTCGGCCTGCTGGTGGTAGCCAGCATCGTTTTTGCAGTACCCGGTCTGATCGCCGCTTACTTCTGGTCCAGCAAAATGTGCAAGGGCATGGACTACGCGCCCGCCACCCTGGAAGCCCCCGCGCAGCCATCGACGACCCAACTGCCCTCGTTTGGTTTCTCGCTGCTGCCCGTGGTGCTGCCGTTGGTGCTGATCTCCATCTCCACCTTGCTGACCACCTTTGGCTTGAAGGACGGCGTGGCCGCAGTCTTTCACTTTCTGGGCAACCCCGTGATTGCCCTGCTGGTGGGCATGCTGTGCGGCATCTGGCTGCTGGCATGCAACGGCGGTCAAAAGGGTGACTTCAGCGCCGTGCTGGAAGAAGCCATCTCCAAGGCGGGCCCCATTTTGATCATCACGGGCGCTGGCGGCATGTTTGGCGCCATCATCAAGGAAACGGGCGTGGGCGGCGCGCTGGGCCAAGCGCTGGGTTCCGCCTCTGTCGGCCTGCTGATGCCCTTCATCATTGCCGCGTTGCTGAAAACTGCCCAAGGCTCCTCTACGGTTGCCTCCATTACCACCGCCGCCATCATCGTGCCCAGCCTGGCCACATTCGGCCTGGATTCTGAAGCGGGCCGCATCTTTGCCGTGCTGGCCATTGGTGCAGGCTCCTTGGTTGCGTCGCACGCCAACGACTCCTATTTCTGGGTGGTGACCAAGTTCTCCAACATTGAAATGGAGCAATCGCTGCGCGTGTTCACCACCTCCACCATCGTCATGGGCGTGGTGACTTTCGCCTGCATCTGGGGCGCAAGCTTCTTCTTCCTGTAATGCCCGCGGTTCGCCCGACTAGCCCAAAGCGTCCATCATGAAAATTGTGATCGCCCCCGACTCCTACAAAGAAAGCCTGTCTGCGCTGGAAGTGGCCACGCAGATTGAGCTGGGCTTCAAGGAAGTCTTTCCCGATGCGCAGTACGTCAAAGTGCCCATGGCCGATGGCGGCGAAGGCACGGTGCAAGCCATGATTGAGGCCACGCACGGTCGCCGCGTAGAAGTTGAAGTCACCGCCCCGCTGGGTGAGCGCATTCCCAGCTTTTACGCACTGACCGGCGACGGCCACACCGCCATGATTGAAATGGCCGCAGCCAGCGGCCTGGCCTTGGTGCCCGCCGACCAGCGCGATCCACTCATCACCACCAGCTACGGCACGGGCGAGCTCATCGCCGCTGCACTGGATGCCGGGGCGCTCCACCTGATTGTGGGCATTGGCGGCAGCGCCACCAACGACGGCGGAGCCGGCATGCTGCAGGCTTTGGGTGTCAAGCTGCTGGATGACAAGGGCCAGCCCATTGGCCGTGGCGGCGCCCCACTGGCGCAACTGGCACGTATCGATGCCAGCGGCCTGGATGCACGCCTGGCCGCATGCACCATCGAAGTCGCCTGCGACGTGGACAACCCGCTGACCGGCGCGCGCGGTGCCTCGGCCATTTTTGGCCCGCAAAAAGGCGCCACCCCGGCGATGGTGCAAACGCTGGATGCCAACCTCCAGCACTTTGCCCAGCTCATTGAACGGGATATGGGCGTAGAGGTGGAGCACATTGCCGGTGCCGGTGCCGCAGGTGGCATGGGTGCGGCAATGCTGGCTTTTCTCAAAGGCCAGTTGCGCCCCGGCTGTGAAATCATTGCCAAGGCCGTGGGTCTGGAAGCCGCCGTGCAAGATGCAGATTTGGTCATCACCGGCGAAGGCCGCATTGACCAGCAAACCATCTTCGGCAAAACCCCGTTTGGCGTAGCCACCGTCGCACGCAAGCACGGCAAACCGGTGATCGGTATTGCGGGCAGCCTGGGCACCAACGCCCATGTGGTGCATGACCACGGCATTGATGCCATCTTCAGCGTGCTCAGCCGCACCTGCAACATCGAAGACGCCATGGCGGAAGCTACGTTCAACGTGCGCAGCGCTGCACGCAATGTGGCCGCCATGCTGGCCATCGGGCAGCGCACCCCACGCGATGCTCCTTCAAATCACGCCCCCCACGCGTAACGGTTTATAGGCGCTATCAAAAAATGGAGCTGCCTGCGCTCTCCCTTTCTTGTTTTCAAATACTTTTCGCGCTGAAGCAGTTATTCAATCAGCGCTGCTAGCTCTTTTTTTATGACTTGAAGGCGTGCTATGACCTACTTAACTGCGCACCTTTCAGTGAAGGAATGCTGCTAACAAGCTCAAGCCTTAAGCCTTAAGCGGCTTGCAGTTGCGCCATCCACGCAGCAGGATCCGAAAACAACAGCTCTGATGACAACAGCTGACCACGGCCATCATGTTCCAGCATGAAGGCAGGCACGCCCCGCACGCCCAATTGCTGCAGCCAGTGTTGCGCTTGCTGCGTGCGGGCCGTGTGTGCGGCATGCAGCGCAGCCCCGCCGTCACGCAAGCACTGTGCCGCCTGCGCCAAACCCAGCCCTTGCAAGCACTGCGCCACATGCGCGGTGGAGGTCACATCCTCCCCGTTCACATAGCGTGCATGCTGCAAAGACTTGAGCGCCCTGACCTCGTGCGCCGGCGCCGTCAGCGCCACGGCAGTCAGCGCCAGGCTGAGGGGGCCGCTGTCAAACCGTTGCTGCCGATCATCCAGTACCTGGCTGCGATAACGCTGCGAAAAAGGCTGCCCCGTCAACTGTGCAATACGCTGGTCATTCGCCCAAGCGTAGGCCGCAAAGGCATCATCCATAGCGCGCGCGCCAGCACCCGAAAACATGCCGCACGGCCACAGCTTGAGCTGCAGGCCGGGCAAGTCCGCGACTTTGGCCACTACCGCACCGGCGCCATAGCACCAGCCGCACAGAGGATCAAAAATGTAATGCAGGGTGTTGCTCATGCACCAATCCGTTCCCTATCCGTTCCTATCTGCCCCAGCCGGGCGATGCTGTCGGTGCAGCCTGCATGAATACTGCGGCCAACTCACAGCAGCACAATGTCGTACTGCTCCTGCGCTAGCGCGCCTTCGGACTGCAGTGAAATCGGCTTTTGGATAAAGTCGCTTAGCCCGGCCAGATGCTGGCTTTCTTCATCGAGCAGCAAATCAATCACATCGGGGTTGGCCACCACACGGAATTCCTTGGGATTGAACTGGCGCGCCTCACGCAGAATTTCGCGCAGGATCTCGTAGGCCACGCTGCGCACCGTTTTCACGCTGCCCTTGCCCTGGCACACGGGGCAGGCCTCGCACAGCATGTGCGCCAGTGACTCGCGCGTGCGTTTGCGCGTCATCTCCACCAAACCCAGTTGCGAGAAGGTGCCCGCCATGGTCTTGACACGATCACGCTTGAGTTGTTTGTTCAGCTCTTCCAAAACCTGCTCGCGGTGCTCATCGTGCGCCATGTCAATGAAGTCGGCAATGATGATGCCGCCCAAATTGCGCAGCCGCATCTGGCGCGCAATCGCTTGCGCAGCCTCCAAGTTGGTTTTGAAGATGGTGTCATCAAAATTGCGCGCACCGACATAGCCACCGGTGTTCACATCCACCGTGGTCAAAGCCTCGGTCTGGTCGATGATGAGGTAGCCCCCCGACTTCAAATCCACACGGCGTCCCAGCGCTTTGGCGATTTCCTCGTCGATGGAATACAGGTCGAAAATCGGCCGCTCGCCTTTGTACAGCTGCAGCTTGGGGGCAGCACTGGGCATGAACTCTTTGCCAAAGGCCATCAGCAAACCAAATTGCTCTTTGGAGTCAATGCGGATACTTTGCGTGTCTTCGCCCACCATGTCGCGCAGCACACGCTGCAGCAAATTCAAGTCCTGGTGCAACACCGACATGGGCGGCAGCGTCACCGCTGCGTTTTTTACGCGCGCCCAGGTTTTACGCAGGTAAGCGATGTCTTCGGCCAGCTCATCGTCGGTGGCATCTTCGCCATTGGTGCGCAAAATAAAGCCGCCACCGCCGCCGTTTTCTTTCAGACCCACCAGTTGCTGCAAACGGCCACGTAAGGCATCGCGCTCTTCAGGGGTGATTTTTTGCGACACGCCAATGTGCTCGTCTTGCGGCAGGTGCACCAGCAACCGCCCTGCAATGCTGATCTGCGTGGACAAGCGTGCGCCCTTGGTGCCAATCGGGTCCTTGATGACCTGCACCACAATCGATTGACCCTCAAACACCTGGTGTTCAATGGGCTTGGGAGGCTCATTCTTGCGCGCAATCATGGGTGCATCGCCGCTTTCATGGCGCTGCCACACATCGGCCACGTGCAAGAAGGCTGCGCGCTCCAGGCCAATGTCAATGAATGCCGACTGCATGCCCGGCAGCACGCGCGAAACCTTGCCCAGGTAGATGTTGCCCACCAAACCGCGTTCGAGCGTGCGCTCAATGTGCAACTCTTGCACCGCCCCCTGCTCCACCACCGCCACCCGGGTCTCTTGGGGCGACCAATTGATCAAAATATCTTGCTGCATGTTGTCTGTTTTTCTATAAGGATCACCCGAGGCAGGGCTGGCAGATCAATCTAAGCACGCTTTAGAGCTTCCAACCGATTTGACGCAGCAATTGTGCAGTTTCAAACACGGGCAAACCCATGATGCCCGAGTAGCTGCCTTCGATGTGTTCAATCATGGCTGCCGCCAAGCCCTGCACGCCGTAGGCACCGGCTTTGCCAAAGGGTTCGCCAGAGGCCACATAAGCAGCTATCTGTGCATCACTCATGGCCATGAAGCGCACTTTGGACATGGACAGTGCCTGCAAACGTTGCGCACCATGTTGCAGCGCTACGGCCGTGAGTACTTCGTGCGTTTGGCCTGACAGCTTGCGCAGCATGGTTTGCGCCTGCCCAGCATCTTCCGGTTTGCCCAAAATTTCTGTGCCCAGCGCAACCGTGGTGTCTGAGGTCAGCACCGGTGCAGGCGACAAACCACGCCGTGCCCAGCGTGCGACCGCAGCATCAAGCTTCAAAGCTGTGACCCGTTGCACGTAATCGCGAGGCGCTTCGCCGGGCAACACTGCTTCGATCGCTTCCGCATCTTCGGGCACATCGCCTGGCGCGTTGGGCAGCAGCAGTTCATGGCGCACACCCAGTTGCTGCAGCAGTTGGCTGCGGCGCGGGCTTTGGGAAGCAAGATAAATAAAGTCAGGCATGCAATCTCAATAAAAAAAGGCGTTTGCGCTTATCTGACAAGCGCTGAAAGCTACTAAAAAAATAGTACCACGCAGCCTGCAAATCGGCAATCTCACCCACACCTGACACAAAAAACAAAGCCCTGTAAAGACACTTACAGGGCTGGGTTCTGAGTATGGCTGCAACCATCTCACTCGCGGTGGTACGGATGACCCGCATTGACCGACCATGCGCGGTAGAGCTGCTCGATCAGCAGCACACGCACCATGGCATGTGGCAGCGTCATGTCAGACAAACGAATCTTTTCATGCGCCAGTTGCTTGAAGGCGGGGTCCAAACCATCGGGGCCACCAATGATCAAAGCCACATCGTCGCCTTCGAGCTGCCAGTTTTGCAGCCGTGCGGCCAATGCCTTGGTCGTCAAATTGGTGCCGCGCTCATCCAGCACCACAATGCGCGTGCCACGTGGAATGGCTGCCTCAATGCGCTTGCGCTCCGCTGCGTACAAGGTTTCCACCGTTTTAGAGCCACGCGGCTCGGTCTTAACGGCCTTGAGCTCGACCTTGAGTTCAGGCGGAAACCGCTTGGCGTAATCGTCGTAAGCCGTCTGTGCCCAATCAGGCACATGCTGGCCCACGGCCACTATCAGCAGCTTCATGCCTTCTTGGCAGCAGCCTTCTTCGCACCACCACGGGGTGCCGTGGGCTTGACCACCACGGTCTTCAGCGCTGTGGTCTTCTTGGCTGCAGGCTTTTTAGCCGCAGTTTTTTTGACTGCAGGTTTGTCCGCCGCTGTCTTGGCGGCTGCAGACTTTTTGGCAGCTGCCTTCTTCACCACGGTTTTGCCATCGACTGCCGCCACAGATTTCTTGGCTGCAGGCTTCTTGGCGGGCTTGGCAGCTGCCGATGCATCTTCCGAAGCGAAGATCTTGGCAGGCTTGGCACCTCCGAGCTTCAAGCGCACTGGCTTGTCACCCCAGATTTCTTCCAGGCGGTAGTACTGGCGAATAGTGGGTTGCATGATGTGCACCACGCACTGGCCGCAGTCCACAATGATCCACTCACCGTTTTCTTCACCTTCGTGACGTGGAACGGCAAAGCCAGCCTTCTTGACCGCATCACGCACGCTGGAGGCCAAGGCCTTGGTCTGGCGGTTGGACGCGCCCGATGCCACGATCACGCGCTCAAACAGCGGCGACAGGTGTTCGGTATTGAAAACCTGAATATCTTGTGCCTTGACGTCTTCCAGGCCATCGACGATGGCACGCTGAAGTTTGGTCACGTCTTTCTTGGCTGCGGAATCCGATTTTGTGGAAGTGCTCATCAGGCGATGTTTGGTTGAGTAAGTTCCGGTCAATATAGCGTGGTGCTGGCCGAGGCTTCAATGCCCTTCGGTATGCTGCCCCACGCTGACAGGGCTTTATTGTGTTTATAAAAAATAATGCCGGGCACAGGCAATCTGAGACCGGCAGCTATGGAAATTATAGTTTTCCTGATCCGATAGCGCTTTTCACGCCTCAAAGCCAGTCGCGGCGTACCAAGTATTGACTCAGCAGCTGCGCTTCCGGGGTTCCCTGCGGGTCTTGGCGCTGGTAACTCCAGTCCGCGTGCAAGGGCATGGACAGCAAGATGGACTCCGTGCGGCCACCCGACTGCAGCCCAAAGTGCGTACCACGATCCCAGACCAGGTTGAACTCTACATAACGGCCACGGCGGTAGCGCTGGAAATCCACTTGCGCCGGACCGTAATGTGTGGTCTTGCGCTTTTCGACGATAGGCAGATAAGCCTTGAGGAAGGCATCACCGACCGAGCGCATCATGGCAAAGCCTTGGTCTTGCCCCAGCTCGCTGAAGTCGTCATAGAAAATGCCGCCAATACCGCGCTGCTCGTCCCGGTGCTTCAAATAAAAATATTCGTCACACCAGGTCTTGAAGCGGGGGTAAAGCTGCGCGCCAAAAGGCTGCAGTGCGTCCTTGCAGGTTTGGTGAAAATGCACGGCATCTTCCTCAAAGCCATACACCGGCGTCAAATCCATACCGCCACCAAACCAGCAGGTGGCAGGCTGGCCTTCGTGACCTGCAGCGATCATGCGCACATTCATGTGCACCGTGGGCACATAGGGATTGCGCGGATGGAACACCAGCGAAACCCCCATGGCTTCAAACGGCGCACCCGCCAATTCAGGCCGGTGCTGCGTGGCCGAAGGTGGCAACTGCGCCCCCTTCACGTGCGAAAAACCACAGCCAGCGCGTTCAAACACCAAGCCGTTTTCCATGATTTTGGTGATGCCGTCGCCTTGCAAGCGCTCATCAGCGCCCTTCGCCCACGGATCTGCCAAAAACTGTGCGCCCCCTGCGCCCGCCGCTTTTTCGACGGCCTCCAGCGCCTGCGTGATGCTGGCTTGCAAACCTAGCAAATAGGTTCGAACGTTATCCACCGTGGCTTTTTGTTCTTGCACGTGAAGCTCCTTAGCCTTTGATGGCCCTGAAACCAATGTCGCGGCGGTACTGCATGCCATCAAAGTGAATGCCACGCGTCACGTCGTACACACGGGTTTGCGCTTGGCGCACGCTGTCGGCCAGCACGGTCGCGCACAGCACGCGGCCACCCGTCGTCACAGGCACTCCTGCTTCATTGAGTTGGGTGCCGGCATGGAACACCACGGCATCATCAGCTTCTGCAGGCAAGCCGGTGATGGTGTCACCCTTGCGCGGAGCTTCGGGGTAGCCTGCGGCGGCCATCACCACGCCCAAGGCGGTGCGGCGATCCCATTCCAGCTCCACGTTGTCGAGCTTGCCGTCGACCGCTGCCAGCATTACATCCACCAAATCGCTCTTGAGGCGCATCATGATGGGCTGGGTTTCGGGGTCACCCATGCGGGTGTTGAACTCCAGCGTCTTGGGGTGGCCGTTGCCATCAATCATCAAGCCGGCATACAGGAAGCCGGTGAACGGCACGCCGTCTTTTTCCATGCCGCGGATGGTAGGCAAGATGATCTCGCGCATGGCGCGGGCATGCACATCGGCCGTGACCACGGGCGCGGGCGAGTACGCACCCATACCACCCGTGTTGGGGCCTTCATCGTTGTCTTTCAGGCGTTTGTGGTCTTGGCTGGTGGCCATCGCCACCACGTTCTTGCCATCGCACAGCACGATGAACGAAGCCTCCTCACCCGCCAGGAACTCTTCAATCACCACACGCGCGCCACCTTCGTTGTGTTGCACGCCGTATTTGTTGTCCACCAGCATGAAGTCCACGGCGTCGTGGGCCTCTTGCAGCGTCATGGCAACCACCACACCCTTGCCTGCAGCCAGACCGTCGGCTTTAATCACGATGGGTGCGCCCAAACGGTCTACAAAGGCGTGGGCAGCCGCCGGGTCGGTGAACGTATCGTAGTCGGCAGTAGGAATGCCGTGACGGCGCATGAATGCCTTGGAAAAGGCCTTGGAAGACTCCAGCTGCGCTGCGGCCTTGGTGGGGCCGAACACTTTCAGGCCATGTGCGCGGAACTCATCCACGACACCCGCAGCCAAAGGCGCTTCAGGGCCGACCACCGCCAGCGCCACGCCCTCTGCCTGCGCCCATTCGCGCAGTTGCACTACATCCGTAATCGGCAAGTTCTGCAACTTGCCTCCGGCCAAAGCAGTACCAGCGTTGCCGGGTGCCACAAATACCTTGGTCGCCTTGGGCGACTGGGCCAACTTCCACGCCAAAGCGTGCTCACGGCCACCGCCGCCAATCACAAGAATTTTCATAAGTCCGCGTTGTGGTAAACGTCTTGAACGTCGTCCAGATCTTCTAGAACGTCCAACAGCTTTTGCATGCGCTCAGCGTCATCGCCTTGCAGCCCAATCGTATTTTCAGCACGCATGGTCACCTCCGCCACTTCGGGCTTCAGGCCTGCGGCTTCCAGCGCATTCTTGACCGCTTCAAAGTCGGCGGGCGCCGTCAGCACCTCGATGGCGCCCTCTTCATCGGTGATTACATCTTCGGCGCCTGCTTCCAAAGCGACTTCCATCACTTGGTCTTCCGAGGCTCCAGGCGCAAAAATAATTTGACCGCAGTGCTTGAACTGGAAGGCCACCGAACCCTCGGTGCCCATGTTGCCACCATGCTTGCTGAATGCATGGCGTACTTCCGCGACAGTACGCACTTTGTTGTCGGTCATGGTGTCCACAATGATGGCCGCACCACCAATGCCATAGCCTTCGTAGCGAATTTCCTCGTAGGTCACGCCTTCGAGGTTGCCCGTGGCTTTGTCGATATTGCGTTTGATATTGTCGGCAGGCATATTGGCAGCCTTGGCCTTATCTACCGCCAGACGCAAACGAGGGTTGGCGTTCAGGTCACCACCACCTTGGCGGGCAGCCACCATGATTTCACGAATGATTCGGGTCCAGATACGGCCGCGCTTTTCATCCTGGCGACCTTTGCGGTGCTGGATGTTGGCCCACTTGCTATGTCCTGCCACAGGAAATCCTTTGGTCTTGATTTAATCTACTAGGCACGGATTCTACGTTTGACAGCGCCCCTTGACAGAGGAAACCCGAACATGGCCCCAGCATTACCCATCGCCCAGCGCGGCAATACCGTTTGTTCCATCTTGCCCGGCATGGCCAACCGCCATGGTTTGATCACGGGTGCCACCGGCACTGGCAAGACCGTCACACTCCAGAAAATTGCAGAAAGCTTCTCTGTAGCGGGTGTACCTGTCTTTTTGGCCGACATCAAGGGGGACCTTACGGGCATTAGCCAAACCGGTGCTATCGGCGGCAAATTGGCGGCATCCCTGCAAGAGCGCGGCATTGCCTTGCCAGAGCCACTCCAGTGCCCCAGCACCCTGTGGGATGTGTTTGGCGCCCAAGGCCACCCGGTGCGCGCTACCGTCTCTGACATGGGGCCGCTGCTGATTGGCCGCATGTTGGGTTTGAACGACACGCAAATGGGCGTGCTCAACATCGTTTTCAAAATTGCCGACGACAACGGCATGTTGCTGCTGGACCTCAAAGACCTGCGCGCCATGCTGCAGCACGTGGGGGACAACGCCAAACAGTTCACTACCGAGTACGGCAACATCTCGGCCGCCAGCGTGGGCGCCATCCAGCGCGGGCTGCTGCAAATTGAGTCGCAAGGCGGTGAATCCTTTTTTGGTGAGCCCATGCTCAACATTGAAGACCTGATGCAAACCAACGCGCAAGGCCACGGCATCGTCAACATTCTTGCGGCTGACAAGCTCATGCAATCGCCGCGCCTGTACTCCACCTTCTTGCTGTGGATGCTCTCAGAGTTGTTTGAGCAATTGCCCGAAATTGGCGACCCGGAAAAGCCCAAGCTGGCGTTCTTTTTTGACGAAGCCCACCTGTTGTTCAACGATGCGCCCAAAGTTTTGATTGAACGCATCGAGCTGGTGGTGCGTCTGGTGCGCTCCAAAGGCGTGGGCGTGTACTTCGTCACCCAAAACCCCATGGACATTCCAGACAGCGTGCTGGCGCAACTGGGCAACCGCGTGCAGCATGCGCTGCGCGCTTTCACGCCCAAAGACCAAAAAGCCGTCAAAGCCACAGCTCAAACCATGCGTCCCAACCCGGAGGTCGATATTGAAGCGGCGATCACCGAGCTGGCCGTGGGCGAAGCCCTGGTCAGCCTGTTGGATGAAAAAGGCCGCCCCGGCATTACCCAGCGCGTATATGTGGTGCCGCCAGGCAGCCAGATTGGCCCCATCACCGATGCCCAACGCCAAGCGCTGATTGCCAACTCGGTGGTGGCTGGCGTCTATGAAAAAGCGGAAGACCGCGAATCCGCCTATGAAGTGCTGCAAGCCCGTGCCGCCACCGCACCTGCAGCCACAGGGGGCGTGGCCGGTGCCCCTGCGGCAACCCAGGCCGAAGCCGGTGGATTGATGGGTGGCCTTAACGACTTTTTGTTTGGCAGCACCGGCCCGCGTGGGGGCAAGAAAGATGGCCTGGTGCAAAGCCTTGTCAAATCCACCGCCCGCAATATGAGCAACCAGATTGGACGCGAGCTGCTGCGCGGTGTGCTGGGCAGCTTGACTGGCAGTAAAAAACGTTAAGTCTGCGCGCTGATCGCACATTCCTCAGGGAATGTGCGACTTCAACTTGGCTGGTGCGCTCTTTAGAGTGCAGGGCCATATGCCCACATCTACACCTACCGCACCCCCTTCGCTGTCGGTCATGCAACTGCACCTGCACGACCACATCGCCCACCTCCAATTGAGCCAGCCCCAGAACCTGAACACCATGCACCCGGGCTTTTGGCGCGATTTAGACGCTGCGCTGACGCACATTCAGGCCCACGGCGATGTGCGGGCGCTGGTCATCAGCAGCACAGGCAAGCACTTCAGCGCGGGCATGGCGCTAGAAACATTTGCCAACCCAGAATTTGCCCCGCAAGACAAATCTCCTGAGGGGCGCGCCGCCATGTCAGAGTTCTTGTGGGACATGCAGCAGGTTTTTACCCGCATCGAGCAACTGCGTATTCCTGTTATCGCGGCCATCCAAGGTGGCTGTATTGGCGGTGCACTGGACATGGTGTGCTGCGCCTGCATACGCTACGCTACGCAAGAAGCTTTTTTCTGTGTACAGGAAATCAATATCGGCATGGTGGCTGACCTTGGCAGCTTGCAGCGCCTGCCCAAGCTGCTGCCCATGGGTTTGGTCAAAGAGCTGGCCTACACGGGCCGCCGCTGGCCCGCTCAGGCGGCGTTGGAGCACGGCTTTGTCAACGGCCTCTATGCCACCCAAGAAGACATGCTGGCCGCCGCCATGCAGACGGCCCAAGAAATTGCATCCAAACCCCCGATTGCCATCTGGGGTAGCAAGCAGGCCTTGGACTTTGCGCGCGACCACAGCGTGCAAGACAGCTTGCGCCAGATGGGCTGGCTGCAAGCGGGCATCTGGAGCAACCGCCACGTGATGGAATCCGTGCAGGCCTCCAAGCAACAGCGCGCAGGCGACTTCCCTGCCCTGATGCCTCAACGGGCGTTTGGCCAGATGTAATGTTTGCAGCGCCCAATCCCGGGCAGATGTGCGCAAGGTCAAAAAACACCCTTGCGCGCACAGACAAGATCAGGACTTTCCACAGAGGTAATGAGAAATAAGCACAATGCAGGTCATCGCAATGTGCAGTGGCACACCACGTGCTTGAGACAGAACAGACAGCAATATTCTTGAGCGCTGCGTGCCAGCCACAACCTTTCTAAATACCGACACTGACCATGAGCACCGTCCATCTCATCGACCACCCCCTGATTCAGCACAAACTGACTTTGATGCGCCGCAAGGAAGCCAGCACCAACAGCTTCCGCCGCATGCTCGGCGAGCTGTCGACCCTGATGGCCTACGAAATTACGCGCGACTTTCCATTGCAAGACCTGGAAATCGAAACCCCCATGGAAAAAATGGTGGGCAAGGTCATTGACGGCAAAAAGCTGGCGCTGGTGTCCATCCTGCGCGCAGGCAATGGCTTCCTGGATGGCATGCTCAACGTGGTGCCCGGTGCGCGCATTGGTCACATTGGGCTGTACCGCGACCCCGAGACACTGCAACCCGTGGAGTACTACTACAAGATGCCCGAGAACATGGGCGAGCGCGACGTGATTGTGGTGGACCCCATGCTGGCCACCGGCAACTCTGCAGCGGCTGCTGTGCAGCAACTCAAAGACAAGAGCGCGCCCAAGTCCATCAAGTTCATGTGCCTGCTGGCAGCGCCCGAGGGCATCAAGACCATGCAAGCCGCCCACCCTGACGTGGAAATTTTTACCGCCGCCATTGACCGTGAGCTCGACAGCCACGGCTACATCCTGCCAGGCCTGGGTGATGCGGGGGACCGTATTTTTGGTACCAAGTAAACACAGATGCAGGCGTTACCCACGCCTTCATCCCAAGACAAAGGCTTCCTGCGGGAAGCCTTTTTTGTGCCCATAAGACCCTGCCACGCGCGGGTCAACGCGTGCCAGCGCGGGCCTACACCATCCATCCGCATTGGCCATCAAGCAAAAATTGATAGCTGCTAGCGCAAAGCCGGTAATGAGTTCATCGCAAAATATACACAAAACCCTTAAAATACAATCGCTAGCAGCTATACATTTTCATTCAGACAAGAATTCAAACCAAAAAAAGGACTGCCGGGTGCAGTCCTTTTTGCATGCAGGCCGCGTGATGCGACTTTGAACGCCGTGCTACGCAATCAGTCCACCAGGCCCACGAACACGTGTTGCACGTCGTCGTCGTTCTCCAGACCCGCCAAGAAAGCTTGCACTTCCTCTTGCTGCTCGGCCGACAGACTGCCCATGCTCACGGGGTTCTTGGCCTTGTAGCCCAGCTTGACCGACAGCACCTTGATGCCTTGCGCAGGCAGCGCCTTGCTCACAGCGTCCAGGTCGCTGGTGTCGGTAATGAACAGTGTCACACCTTCTTCGTCACCGGCTTCAAAGTCTTGCGCGCCCGCTTCAATCGCAGCCAACTCGACGTCAGCGCCGCTCTCGGCCTCGCCTTCGATCATGCCCACATGGTCAAAGTCCCACGCCACCGCAGTCATCTGGCCTTTGCGAAAGCACACGCGCATATTGGGCGCAGTGCGGTTGGGGTTGTCGGTCAGGCACTCCACCATCACGGGCACGCGGTGAGGCGCATAGCCTTCAAAAATCACGCTGGCGTAATTGACCGCATCCGCGCCCACGCCCGCGCCTTTTTTGACCGCCCGGTCCAGCGTTTCTTTGGACATGGAAGCCTTGCGGGCCGCTTCAATCGCCATGCGCAGGCGCGCATTGCTGCCGGGGTCGCCCCCGCCCAAACGGGCTGCTACGGTGATTTCCTTGACCAATTTGCCAAACAGCTTGCCTTTGGCGTCCGCAACCAGGGCCTTGCCCTTGGCTTTCCATTGCGCTCCCATAGGGGGCCTTTCTCGAAAAAGAACAAAAAAAGCCGCTTCTTATGAGCGGCATAGAATGACTCAGCAGGATTTATACACCTGCCGCAGTGGCCCCTGCGCCATCGTTGCCAAGTTTTTGTGCCTTCTGCTTTCGTGCTTGCGCTGCCGCAAGCCCAATCCAAGGAGACATGCATGCCTTCCACCGCCCTCTGTCAGCGTCTTGCGCCGCGCATCTGCGCAGCGGCCCTGTGCTGCACACTGGTCAGCGCCCACGCACTCCACATACAGCTGCAAGTCGTAGCACAAGGGTTGCAAAACCCTTGGGCTGTGGCGTTTTTACCCGAAGGCAAGTTTTTGGTCACCGAGCGCCCGGGGCGCATGCGCGTAATAGCTGCCGATGGCACCTTGGGCGCACCACTGCAGGGCTTGCCCGCGATTGCGGCAGGCGGGCAAGGTGGCTTGCTGGATGTGGTGCTGGACAGCGACTTTGCCCACAGTCGCACCGTGTACTTTTGCTACAGCGAACCCGCCCCCACCCACAACGGCACCAACAGCACGGCACTGGCCAAAGCCCAGCTTTCGGCGGATCAAACAAGGCTAGAAAACCTGCAAGTCATTTTCAGCCAGCGCCCCAAGAAAGCCAGCCAGCTGCATTTTGGCTGCCGCATTGTGGAGCGCCGCGATAGCACGCTGCTGCTCACCCTGGGCGAGCGCTACCACTTCAAGGAAGAGGCGCAAAATCTGCAAAACCACTTGGGCAAGATTGTGCGCATCCACAAAGACGGCAGCGTACCCAAAGACAACCCCTTTGTGGGGCGCAGCGATGCCCTGCCAGAAATCTGGAGCTATGGCCACCGTAACCCGCAGGGGGCAGCCCTGGCACCGGATGGCAGCTATTGGATGAACGAGCACGGCCCCCAAGGGGGTGATGAAATCAACCGCCCAACAGCCGGTAACAACTACGGCTGGCCCGTCATTACCTATGGCGAAAACTATGGCGGCGGCAAGATTGGCGACGGGAAGACACACCAAGCAGGGATGGCGCAGCCTGTGCACCACTGGACGCCCTCGATCGCGGTGTCAGGCATGGCATTCATTACCTCCGACCGCTATCCCGGCTGGAAAGGAGACATGGTGGTGGGCGCGCTCAAAGCCCAGCGGCTGGAGCGTATACGCTTTGAAGGCAACAAGATCAGCAAAGTCGAGCACCTGCTTCCCGATTTGGGTCAGCGCGTGCGCGATGTGCGCCAAGGCCCCGATGGCTGGCTGTATGTGCTGACCGATCGCAGCAATGGCCAGTTACTCCGTCTGGTGGCAACGCCCTAGTTGTTAGGGTGAGGGCCGCCCGTCTGGAGGCGGTGCAATAAGGGCTTGGACACCTGCGTAATCCGCTGCCGTAACTGGCACGACATACTGATAGTGCTGCATCTGCAGCCATGCCTGCAGCCGTTCTTGCCGCTCCAAGAAAGCCTTGCGCACCTGCGCCTGAATGGCAGGGCACAGGCGGGCATCCATCACAAAAGGACTGCCCACCAAGGCTGGAGAGCGCCATAACACACGCCAACTTTTGTCGTCTTCGGGCATTTGATCGCTGGCGACAAACGCTGCCTCTACCCATCCTTTACGCACCGCCTCCAGTGCCCGGTCATGGGAACCCATGAACAGCACGCGCGAGAAGTAATGGGTCAACGCGTAGCCTGTGGCCTTTTGCACCATCCACCCTGGCACCACGGCCCCGGAAGTGCTGGAGGGATCCGTCAGGGCCAGTGGCTTGCCACGCAACTGCAGCAGGCTTTGATAAATGGTATCCCCACGTACCACCAGCAGCGAATGGTATTGGCCCAGCTGCCGACTGCGCGACAGGGTGGCGAACGGCACAAAGTGCGGTGCGCGCTTGCTCAGCAAGGCGTAGCTGGCTGGCCCCAGCTCTGCAATATGTGCTTTGCCGGCCAGCAGGTTTTCAATCACCGCCGCATAAGAAGTGGCAGGCAACAACTCGACCGCTTTGCCACTTTCTTCCTGGATGCTTTGCAGCAATGCCGACTGCGATGACACCTGGGCATTGCGCACGTTCTTGGGTATCACCGCCATCTGCAGCACCTTGGGGTTCAAGCATGCTGCGGTTGCGGCAGCCAGCCACCCACTGCAGCACAGCACGCAGACCACCCCGAACCCTCTGGCCATGCTGCTCATGCAATCTCCAGAATGCTCTGTCGCAACAACGCTTCTGCGTTTTGCGCCGTCACCGGGCGACTTAGAAAATACCCTTGTGCAATGTCACAGCCCGCGGTTTTCAGATACACCAGTTGATCCATCAACTCCACGCCCTCTGCCACCACCTGCATTTTGAGGTTATGGGCCAAGGTGATGATCGACGTCACCAACACTCCCGCCTCTTTGCTGCTGCGCAATTCATTGACAAAGGATTTATCAAGTTTGATGGTGTCGATGGGCAGCGAACGAATCTGGCTCAGGCTGGAGAACCCCGTACCAAAATCATCCAACCCAATCCGAACACCCATTTGCTGCAACTGGCTCAGCACGCGCGTGGCCACCCCCACCGGCTCCACCAGGCAGCTTTCGGTAATTTCCAC
Organism: Comamonas jiangduensis; assembly: GCF_030162955.1. Taxonomy (NCBI): domain Bacteria; kingdom Pseudomonadati; phylum Pseudomonadota; class Betaproteobacteria; order Burkholderiales; family Comamonadaceae; genus Comamonas; species Comamonas jiangduensis. The sequence continues at coordinate 11,036 of NZ_JARXOV010000023.1, read as the reverse complement.
CTCGACGTCACTGCCGCGCACCCCATAGTGCTGCAAGCAAGTTGCCAGACGCAGTGGAAACGCGCAGTCACGCAGCTGCAATGGCGAGACATTGAACGCGATGGGGCGGACATCCAGCCCTTGCATGCGCCACGCCGCAATCTGCCTGCAGCAAGCCAGCATCACCCACTCACCCAGGGCTTCAATGTGGCCATGCTCTTCTGCCAGCGCAATAAAGTCCCCCGGATATATCAGCCCCAACTCTGGATGCTGCCAGCGCACCAGCGCCTCAAAACCCACAATATTTCGATCCTCCAGCCGCACCTTGGGCTGAAAGTGCAGCACCAACTGCTCTTGCGCAATCGCATCGGGCAGTTGCCGTGCCAAGCGGTAACCGCGCTCACTGTCTACGGGGGTGATGCGTTCGTAGTACGTAAACCGGTTGCGCCCCGCTTTTTTGGAGGCATACATGGCGGTATCCGCATGGCGGCACAACACCTCCACGTCATGTCCATCGCGCGGGAAAAAAGCAATACCGATGCTGGGCGAGGTATGCAGTGCCGTTGGCGCGATGCCTTCATAAGGTGCGGACAGCCCCTCGACCAGCTTCTGAGCCAGCACATCCATATCCTGCGGGCCTTCCATGGCCGTGACCAGCACTGCGAATTCATCGCCTCCCATGCGAGCAATGATGTCAGAGCTTCTGAGCATGCCCTGCAAGCGCAGGGCCACTGCTTGCAGCAAGGCATCACCCACATGGTGCCCCAAGGTGTCGTTCACGCTTTTGAAACGGTCCAAATCCAGGTACAGCAATGCGTAGTATTTGCTGCTGCGCCTGGCCAAAGCCAGATGGCTTGAAACCAGCTCATAAAACATGCGCCGGTTGTGCAGCCCTGTCAGGTGGTCACTGGCCGCCAAGGCCAATGCACGCTGCTTTTCACTCTCCAGCTGGGCAATCAACTCTTGTTTGTCTTGGTCCGCTTTTTCCAGCGCATCAAACCACTGCTGGCGCCGATGCAAGGTTCGCAGCAAAAACAAAGTAGCCCCCATGGTCAGCACCGAGACCACCGACAACAACCACCAGGCACGGTGGGCATAGTCGTCATGAGCGGCAAGGATCTCGCGCCATTCACGGCTGACCACCACGGTGATGGGCATGTGCGCTGTACGGTGAAAATTGGCCAGCCGTGCCACCCCTTGGGGCCACTCAAAGTTGCGCACCCCTGCGCCTTCAGGCACTTTGCGAAACGCATCGACCGCTGCGCTGCTGGGCTGCGCCACCAATCCACCGCCGACCATCGCTGCAATCACACGGCCATCGGGTGCCAGCAAATGCAAGCTGCCGCTTGCACCCCAATCCACATCTTGGTACAGACTCAAAAAATAGCCCAAGTCCATGTGCAGCATCAAATAGCCTTGCGACACGCCTTGGGCATCCGTGACGCACAGCAGCAGGGGCACCTGCCATGTCAGCTCCTGGGAGCTGGACTGATGGGCTCCTGGCAAGACCAAAGCCCCCCTGCCACCCGCACACGCACCTTGCTGTTGAGCAAGTGCGTCATCCCATCGACCTAAATTTTGAACATCACCCGCCAAAGGCTGGAGCTGCTGATCCAGCAGGGTATAGCGCAGAAAGACACGGTCGCGATCCAGCATTTGTGCCAGTTGATGCTGCCACGGCCCCGTGCCTTGCACCCCTTGCAAAGCCAGCACACTCATGAGCTGGGCTTTTTCCAGGATTTGCCGCAAATTCTCTGACACGATGGCTGCAACACCAGCCTGCTGCAAGCGGGTGGCGTTTTCTACCTGCTCCTGTTGGGCGCGCAAATGCTTAGCCGTCAGCCACCACAGCAAACTCAACACCAGAACGATGACAGCAACCAGCATCCCATGCGTAGGCTGCCAGCGCTTGCCCCTGCTCGCGGCCCCGTGCCGGGGTGAAATTCTTTGAGTTCGTGCACCGAAATGCGTCGCAAGCCATGTCATGGTGAAAGCCCAGTTCTACTTGCAACATTGTGTGAATATTGCGTGACAACTGAGTGACACCCGCAGGGTGCGGTGCTCTACCTAGCCAAAAAACCAGTACGTCACCCCAATGGCCGCCACCACACCCGCCAGCTCTGCCACCAAAGCGCACGGCACCGCGTGCCGCGCTTTTTGAATGCCTACCGCGCCAAAATACACGGCCAGCACGTAGAACGTGGTTTCGGTGCTGCCTTGGATGGTGGCGGCCGCCAAAGCGGCAAAGCTGTCCACCCCCTGGGTTTGCATGGTCTCAATCAACATGGCGCGCGCGGCGCTGCCCGAGAAGGGCTTGACCAAGGCCGTTGGCAGCGCATCCACAAAGCGGCCGTCCATACCCAGCCACTGCACGCACCAGCGCACGGCATCCAGCACATAGTCCAAAGCACCCGAGGCACGGAATACCCCGACAGCGCAGAGCATGGCCACCAAATACGGCAGCAAGCCCTTGGCCACGTCAAAACCCTCTTTGGCCCCGGCCACAAAGCTGTCGTACACCGGCACCTTTTTATAAGCGCCCAGCGTTACAAACAGCACAATCAGTGCAAACAGGGTGAAATTACCCAGCAACGCCGACAGCGAAGCCAAGGCGGCGGCGCTGAGAGTGGTCAGCAATGCCATAAAGGCCGCCAAGCCTAGACCGACTGGCAGCAAATAGGCCAGCACCACGGGGCTGAAAATCGGTAAGCGCTGCACCAGTGCCACTGCCAGCAGCCCCACCAAGGTCGAGACCGAGGTGGCCAGCAAAATCGGCAGAAACACCAGCGTCGGATCGGGCGCTCCCTGCTGCATACGGTACATAAAGATGGTGACCGGCAGCAGCGTGAGCGACGAGGCATTCAGCACCAAAAACAAGATTTGGGCGTTGGTCGCCCTGTCGGGCTGTGGATTGAGCGTTTGCAGCTCCTTCATGGCTTTGAGGCCCATGGGCGTGGCGGCGTTGTCCAGCCCCAGGCCGTTGGCGGCAAAGTTCAGCGTAATGAGCCCCAGTGCCGGGTGCCCGCGCGGCACTTCGGGCATGAGCTTGGCAAACAACGGTCCCAGCACTTTGGCCAGCCACTGCACCACGCCCGCCTCTTCGGCAATGCGCAAAAAACCCAGCCACAGCGTCAGTGTGCCAAACAGCAGCACCATGACCTCGACCGACAACCTGGCCATGGCAAACAGTGCCTGCACCATCTGTGCAAACACTTGTGGCTGCCCGCCAACCAGCCATTGGGCCAGCGCAGCGACAGCAGCCACGAGAAAAAAGCCCAACCAAAGCGCGTTGAGCATAGGTGTAAATCAGCTCAAAAGTTAGTAAGTGATGGTGCGCACGCCATCGGCGCAACCCAGCAAGCATACATGGGCTTTTTGGTGCGCAAACACACCCACGGTGACCACGCCGGGCCACTGGTTGACTTGGCTCTCAAACGCGAGTGGCTCGGTGATTTGCAGGCCGCGCACATCCAGAATGTGTTGGCCGTTGTCGGTCACCAGGGGCTGGCCGTCTTTCATGCGCAGCGTGGCAGTACCGCCCATGACTTCAAACTTGCGGGCGATTTGGCCAGCAGCCATAGGGATCACTTCCACGGGCAGCGGAAAATTACCCAATGCCGCAACCAGCTTGGATTCGTCAGCAATACAGACAAACTGCTTGGCCAGCGCAGCCACAATTTTTTCGCGCGTGAGCGCAGCGCCCCCGCCTTTGACCATATAGCCCTGGCCGTCGATTTCGTCGGCACCGTCGATGTAGACCGACAGGCTTTGCACGTCGTTGGCATCGAACACGGTGATGCCCAGCGCCTTCAAACGCTCGGTACTCGCTACCGAGCTGGAAACCGCACCCTTGATCTGGTCCTTCATCGTGGCCAGCGCGTCAATGAATTTGTTGACGGTGGAGCCGGTGCCCACGCCCACAATTTCGCCAGGTACCACGTAATGCAGAGCGGCTTGGCCGACCAAAGTTTTCAATTCATCTTGCGTGAGAGGTGCAGTAGGTGTCGTCATGGGGGAAAATCCGGTTAATCCTCCGAATTATTCCCTATGTCGCTTATTCCTTACGCCCTTGTACGCCCCTTCTTATTTGGTATGGACCCCGAGAAGGCCCACGACTTCACCATGAACACGCTGGCCAAGGGCCAAGGCACCTTGCTGGAATGCGCATGGGCCGCACCGCTGGTGGAAGACCCCATCACCCTGGCGGGCCTGAAGTTTCCCAACCGCGTGGGCATGGCCGCGGGCCTGGACAAAAACGCGCGCTGCATCGACGCGCTGGCCGCCATGGGCTTTGGCTTTGTGGAAGTGGGCACCGTCACGCCCAAAGGCCAGCCGGGCAACCCCAAGCCACGCATGTTCCGCCTGCCTGCGGCCAAGGGCTTGATCAACCGCCTGGGCTTTAACAACGACGGGCTGGATGCTTTTATTGCCAACGTCAAACAATCCAAAGTGCGTGCACAGGGCAAGCCCATGCTGCTGGGCCTGAACATTGGCAAAAACGCCGCCACGCCCATTGAGCAAGCGACCGACGACTACCTGATCTGCCTGGAAGGCGTGTACCCCCATGCGGACTACGTGACGGTCAACATCAGCTCGCCCAACACCAAGAACCTGCGCGCCCTGCAAAGTGACGAAGCGCTGGATGCGCTGCTGGGCGCGATTGCCGCTAAGCGCGAAGAGCTGGCCAGCGCCCAGGGCCGCCGTGTGCCCATTTTTGTAAAGATTGCCCCCGATCTGGATGAAGAACAGGTCAAAGTGATTGCCGCCACCTTGCAGCGCCACGGCATGGACGGTGTGATTGCCACCAACACCACCTTGAGCCGCGAAGCCGTCCAGGGGCTGGAGCACGCCGAAGAAACCGGCGGTCTGAGCGGCGCGCCCGCGTTTGAAGCCAGCAACCGCGTGATTGCCCAACTGCGCGCTGCACTGGGCGCTGGCTACCCCATCATTGGCGTGGGCGGCATCATGAGCGGCGAAGATGCCGCCGCCAAAATCCGCGCGGGTGCCGATGCGGTGCAGATCTACAGCGGCTTGATCTATGCCGGCCCAGGCTTGGTAAGCGATGCAGCCCAAGCCATCAAGGCCATGCGTTAATTTTTCGTAAAAAAAGGAGCTGCCAGCGTAAGTAAAACAAGGTTTTCGGCATCATTACCATCTGAAATCCTTAAAAATCAGGCGCTAGCAGATATCAATACAAAAGCCCGGCATGCCGGGCTTTTGTATTGAATCAGCGCAAACGCCGCACTCAGCGCTTGAGCTTGCTGATCAACGGCAGCGCCAAGCCACCATAGCGCATCAACTTGCGCGGGCCAACCATCACAGCCAGCCCAGCCACCGCAGCTGTCGCTATCGGGTGCAGCTTGGCAAACACCACCAATCTTTCCATCAGCGGAGCATCTGCGGGCACCGTGTCTGCCTGCGTGCGCAGCGCCTTGGCTTGCTGCTGCGCATGCTTGGCTGCCACCCAGCGGTCACGCTGCATGGCAATGCGCTTGAGCACCACGCGCTCGGCCTCACTGGCTTGCTGCCAGCGCACATCTTGCTCCAAAGCCGCCACCGCAGAGATGACCAGCGGTGCTTCGGCATGTGTTGGCACCGCGGTTGCGGAACTAGTTGCCAAATTGTTCACAGCTTCTCCTTCAACAAAGCCCAGTCCTGCGCCAACTCTGCACGCGTTAGCGCAAAAGGATGGCTGGACTTGCGCAGCGCCGACAACAGCACTACCAGCGTGCCCAGCCATGCAAACATCCAAACGCCCGCAATCACCCAAGCCACCACAGAGCGCTGCGGCGAATCCCAAAAGTGCACCAAAACGGCCAGTGACAGCAGCACCAGGGCCACAATCGTCAGACCGCCCATCACAATGCCCAGCACCAAAATGGTTTGCAGGCGCTGTTTCTGCGCAGACCATTCCAGACGTGCTAGCGCAATGCGGTCTTCTGCCGCTATGGCTCCTTCATTGAGATTGGCTCGCATGCGAGCAGACAAGTTTTCCAATCCAAGAATCGACATCCAATTCACGGCAGATTTCCTTTGCAGGGCTGTAGGCAGAAGGTGTAAACAAGCTTGAGCGGCTGAGGACCACTCACACAACCCAGCACAGCACAGCAAATCTTTGATTTGCAATGGATGCAAAGCGCGAAGTCGTAGGCAGTACAGCTGTACTACAGGCTACGCAACCACGCACCAAGGGTTGTGTTTGCGCGTTTTAGCGGCGTGCCAGCAAAAAGCCCAGCAATGCACCTACTGCCAGTGCAGCACCAGCCACGCGCCACGGCTCGTCGTGGGCGTAGCGGTCTGCCACATACGCCGCTTCTTTGGCTTGGCGTGCTGCCTCGTGCGCCGCATTCAGGGTGCTTTCACGGGCACGGTACACACCGTCATCGAGCTTTTGGCGCAGCACGCTGATTTGGGGAATAGAGTCCAGATCTTTGCTGGCCAGCAGGCCACGCACATCCGTCACCAGCTTTTCCAGATCAGCTTGGGCAGAAGAAACAGTGTCAGAAAACGCCATGATAAAAGCCTTTCTTGGTCATTAAATGGAAGAGAAATCACCCGCCACGGCCAAAGACCATAGCAGCAATGTTGGATGCCATCTTAGCGAATGCATGGGCACCCACAAGTCAGCCTAGGCCGCAGAACATCAAGATTTCTTGGTTAATTGCAGCAAAACTTCATCGGCAATCGCCATGCAACTGGTCAGCCCGGGCGACTCTATGCCAAACAAATTCACCAGCCCCGCCACGCCATGGGTGCCTGCACCTTGAATCACAAAGTCTGCGGCGGCATCGCCCGGCCCTGAAATTTTGGGACGCATCCCCGCATAGCCGGGGGCCAAGCTACCGGCTTTCAGACCAGGCCAGTACTTGTTGACCTCTGCATAAAAGCCTTCACAGCGCTGGGGATCCACCTCCAGTTGATCTGGGCTGTCTACCCACTGCACGTCGGGGCCAAATTTGGCCTGTCCCCCCAAATCCAGCGTCAGGTGCACGCCCAAGCCAGCCGCCTCAGGCACGGGGTAAATCAAATGACTGAACGGCGCACGGCCGCTGAGCGTGAAATAGTTACCTTTAGCGTAAAAAGCCTGCGGCACATGGCATGCATCCAAACCCTGTATCTTGCTGGCTACGCTGGGAGCAAACAGGCCCGCGGCATTCACCACCTCCTGCGCCAACAACTCGGTGCCATCTGCGGTGCGAATCAATATTCCATCCGACTGCACCTGCGCAGACGCTACCGGTGACAGCAACGCCAGCGCACCCCCAGCATTTTCCATATCGCCCTGCAACGCCAGCATCAGACCGTGGCTGTCCACAATGCCAGTGCTGGGAGAGAGCAAGGCTGCATGGCATTCCAGCTCGGGTTCAAGCGCCCTGGCCTGCTCGCGGCTGAGTAACTGCAAGTCATGCACACCATTGGCAGCGGCCTTTTTTTGAATGTGTTCCAGCTGTGCCACTTGCTCGGCACTGGTTGCCACAATCAGCTTGCCACAGCGACGCACATCCACGCCTTTTTCTGCGCAAAAGGCGTACAGCTGCTCTTTGCCTTTCACACACAAACGCGCTTTGAGCGAGCCTGTGGGGTAATAAATACCGGCATGAATCACCTCACTATTGCGTGAACTGGTGCCCGTGCCAATCGCATCAGCGCCTTCCAAAACAATCACTTCCCGACCGGACTGGGCCAAGGCTCGGCCCACAGCCAGCCCCACCACACCTGCCCCAATCACCACACTTTGCACTTGATCTACCACGTATGTCTCCCTGATGTACTTGTGCCTAAGCATGCAAGCGTACGCGCAGAATTGCCTTGCAAAGCTTAATAAATTCTTACGCCATCGCCTTGCTGCATCTCCCCCAGAGAGACTCAGTTTTCCTGCAAAGTCGGCGCAAAACTGCGGTGCTTTCTGGTCAAAGGGCTTGGCATCTATTCACAAATCATTACACTGCGACGTTCAATCCCAAGAACGTCAACAGCTACCACACAGCATGCCGTGGGAAGCAGGCCCATCCTGCCTCTGCATGTTTTGCCTACTGATTCTTGCAAGCGACTGCCAGGGCAGCCAGTCGTTTCCCCTAACAGCTGCCTGTATTGCATTTTTCCCTCAACACCATGGTTGCAACCATTCTCGTCGGCATGCTGTGTGCCCACCTGCTGTGCTTTTCAGCCATGTTTTTGCTGATCAGCAAACGCTTGCATGGCAAAAAGATGGGGATGGATTTTTTTGCCCTGGGCAATCTTTTGCTCGGGCTGGCCTACATCCTGCAACTGGCTGAGGGCGGGCCCACATGGAGTGCCGTGAGCGTTATCAACCACACGCTCACACTAGCCTCCCCAATTGCCTACTGGCTGGGCGCGATGCGCTTTTTTGGCCACATGGTGCCTTTGTGGCGCCCATTGATTGTTTTTGCGGTGGTGTATGGCTCCGCACAAGTGCTGGTGCAATGGAGCCTCGGCCCCACCGCGCGCTACGCGATGCTGGCGGCCATGTCGTCGCTGCTGTTCTTTTTAATGGCTCTGACTGTCATCCATGGCGTGCGCACTTTTGCTAAAGATTTGTATGCCGAAATGGTCTTTTTTGCCCTGCTGATCAGCGGCATCTGTGTTCTCAACGCCTTGAAATTCATCAAAATTGTGGACGGTGGACTGGACGCACTGCAAATGGACAACAGCTTCCAGACAGTGTTCTACATTTACATGTCTTCTTTGGCCACTATTTTGCCGCCCTCCATCGTCTGGTTGGTACTGCGCCGCTTGACCGATGATTTGCGCGACGTGGCCGCACGCGATCCGATGACGCAGTTGCTTAACCGGCGGGGTCTCTCAGAAGCGCTGCAGCTGTTTTTCCATACCCGCACCACGGCCCCAGCCTACTTGCTGCTGCTGGACGTTGACCACTTTAAGCACATCAATGACACCTACGGCCACACTGCAGGAGATGCAGTGCTATGCCACGTGGCACAAGTGCTGCGCACCACCGCACGCCGCGGTGATTTAACCAGCCGCATCGGCGGCGAAGAGTTTGTGCTCATCTGCCTCGACACGGACGAAGCCGGTGTTTTTCGCTTGGCAGAGCGGCTGCGCGCCATGCTAGAAGCGCAGATCATCGACATTCCGGAAAGCACCCAGCCACTGCGCTGCACGGTCACAATCGGCATATCCCATCCCTTTAGCTCCATTGCAGAATTAGAAGGAGCCATGCGTGCCGCTGACGCTGCCCTCTACCGGGGCAAAGCCGCTGGCCGCAACTGTGTTCAAGCGCCGCTGCCGCTGAATGATTACAGCGCACTGGATGCCGGCAAACCCAGCATGCTTGCACATGAGACTGCGCCAACAACTGCGCAGTCATGCTGAGTGACCTGCCCTCTGGCGCCTCGCCTGCCACCGCTTTGTCTCAAGCAGCCTAGCTGCTACACCCACCGCCTACGCTCTGTGAGCACCACCCCCGGGTGGACCGTCAACAGCACTTTCGCCGCGTGGATGCATTCCCACTACCTTTTCATATAAAAACTGCATATATCGCAGATGCAGCAAGCGCTAATAGCTATAAAAAATTAAGCAACGATGCGTGCAAAGACAGCCGCTAAACCTTGGGCGCTCCAACCGAGGCACCCTCGCCCTCAGAGCGATGTAAAGAAAAGACTATTCCGCAAAAGTTGGTAAGTGACCGTCTGTCCTACCCTACAAGCGCCGTTCGTCGGCGATGCTTGATACCAAGGTAAGCAATCCCTGCTTGCCTGCCAACCTGAAGGAGTAATGGAAATGTCGCAACACCAACCGCCACAAAATCCCGGCCAAAAGGAACAGCAGCAACAGCAGCCAAGCCCCAACCAGCAGCAAACGGGCCAAAACACCCCGAAGCCTCAGCAGCAACAGCAGGACGCCAACCAAAAGAGCCACCAGGGTCATCAGCAGCAATCTCAAAAACAGAAACAGCAATAAGCACTGCTTGGTTTTCTCAGGCCAGCCAGATGTTCTGGCACTAGGCCCTGAAATTTATGGAACAGGAGAAGGAATGCATACATCGAACACCGCTTCATCCGTCATCTCATCGTCTCGCGTTAACGGCACCAATGTGTACAACCCTGCTGGCGAAAAGCTGGGCTCTATTGACTCTCTGATGATCGACAAGATCACTGGTCAGGTACGTTATGCCGTCATGGAATTTGGTGGCTTTTTGGGCATAGGCACTGACTTGTACCCCCTGCCTTGGCACAGCCTGAAATATGAACCGAATCAGGGTGGCTATGTAGTTTCTGTCACCAAGGAGCAACTGCATAACGCTCCACGCTATGAAAACAATACGTGGCCAGAGTACACCGATGAATATGGTCGCCGTGTGCACGACTACTACGGCGTGCCTTACATATAAACAGCTGAAACTTTCTGAGAGCACCTACTACTTTGTGTAGTTTTAAGCCAGCGACTGCTGGCTTTTTTTGTTTCAAGCGATCGCGACCAAGCGGCCTTTTCGCTCATGGCATGTTCAAATCTAAACCAAGCTTGCTGGCAAGTGTGAAAGTGAAAAGTACCACGCACACAAGCGCCAGCATGAAAGCAGCCACCACCTTGCCGCCCGTGAGCCACAGCGCGCGCTTGTTCGCCCCCTTCTTACCTTGGTCGTAATGCCACTTGATAGCGAAGAACATGCACGTGCCAAAGATGAGTACCTTGAACGTGACGAAGACTACGGGGGTCCAATCGATCATTGTGAAAATTTCCAACCTATGGCTTGACACTGTCTGCAGTGAGGAATAGCGCCTCGCTGGTAAAAAAGATCAGCAACAGCCAGTCGAAGACTGGTGTCACTGCATCCTTGGTAAGTATTTGCCCTGAATCACATCGGCTGCCGTTAAAAGCTCGTTTGTTGAAGTACACGCGCTAGCCTGCACGGGCGTGGCAACTTTACGCCAATAGCTTGCCTGCGCTTGTGTGGGAGGGAAATGCCCCATGCGCTTTCGCGGTCAGCCATGGTCAAGCCCGTGAACAGCCCCAGATTCCGAGGCGGCGAGTCGGTGAAAGTTGAAGCTGGCGTGACGGCCTCAGGGGGGGCGAGA
>NZ_JARXOV010000022.1:0-78752 GCF_030162955.1 Comamonas jiangduensis | reverse complement strand
GTGATTCCAAATAGCTCCTGGCTCAGGGCATGTTGGATCAGTCTCGGTTGGCAGGGCACACTCCACTACTTAGCGACTACATATGTCAATGACAGCACTCAAGTACAGCCAGCCTTCATCTGGGGCGATATAGTTGCTGTCACCGCACAGAAGCTGGTGGGGGCTTACGGCGTAAAGCGGCGTTGAACCAGGTCAGGGGGAATCATCCAGTCTTCCTTGAGCCTCACGGGATTGCGGATATTGCCCTCTACAGAAGACCACCCATACGAAGAGCCATGTCGCATCCTAAATATGCGCACCGTGCTGATGGTGACTATGAATTAATTTATCTCACCACCAAAATGAGAAGCAACTTCTCGCAAGTCTGCCTCGCCCAAAACTCCGGCCAAATGACGCAAACGCAAGTCTGCGACTAATTGCTCATATCGGGCTTGCGCCAGATCATGGACAGACTGTGCTAGACGTTCCTGTGCATTCAGGACATCAACATTGGTACGTTCACCACCAATAAAGCTGCGTTGAGTTGCCTCAATCAGCGCATGGCTGGTAGCCACGGCAGACTCAAGCGCAGCAATACGCAAAACTCCATTTTTCTGGGCACTGTATTGACGGTGCAACTCAACCTCCAATTCAGCAACTCTGGCATCCAAGTCTGCTTGTGCCTTCACCAGTTGCGCTACAGCCTGCCGGGACTGTGCAGAGACGGAGCCACCAGCAAAGATGGGCACATTCAATTGCACCCCTACCGTAGTGGTGCGCGAAGACTGGCGATACGTGGAAGTGGTGTCTGATTCATTGTTTCCCACGCTCAAGATCAAAGCCAACCGCGGATAATGTCCGCTGTCAACGCGCCTGACTTCTTGGCGCGCAGCCTCTAGAGTATGTTTTAGGCTTTCAACTTCTGGGTTAGCGTCAAATGCCTTACTGCGCCAATCATCCAGAGCCCCCAAAACCAATCTGGCAGCGCCCCTTGATGAAAGCCGCTCAAGTCGGCTAACTGGTTTGCCCACGATGGCTTGGAGTGCATCGAGTGCATGCTGCGCCCGATCCTGCGCCACAATCAGCTCAGCCTGTATCAAGGCCTGCTTTGAACGGGTCTCTAGCATGTCAGTACGGGTTCCCTCACCTTGCAACAAGCGTTGCTCGTTGGCGCGCAACAACTCATCTGCCGACTGAAGTTGCGCCTTAACAAGACTTACTTCTTCGCTCGCCAGCAATGCTTTTGAATAAGCTTCAAAAACCCGCACCATCAGTTCTTGCTCACGAAATCGAAATATCGCTTCACTCGCAGCGGTTCGTGCAGCGCCTTGTTCTTTTGCGGCCCATGCCTCACGGTCATACAAAGGCTGGCGCAGTTGCAGACTAGAGGTGTTACTGGCATAGCGACCTCGGTTGTCAGTTCGGCCGCTTGCTTCGGTTACCCGAGATTGGTTTTGATTACTGGATACCACCCCAGAAATTATTGGTAGCAGCTTTGCTTGGCCAATTGCCTGATGCTCCAAGCCCTCATCACGAACAGCTTGGGCGCCTTTGAAAACCGGGTCATGCGCACGCGCAGCCTCATATGCCTGCATAAGCCCCATTAGCTCTTTGCCCCAAGTACCGTTGCTCAACAGCGCCAGTGCAACTGCAAGCCAACACCGCTGTCTTCTTGTGGATTCGCGCTTTGCAAGACTTTTTTGCACTTCACTCCTCCGTCAGTGACATCTTGATGTTGTCCCGAATAGGACGCATCAGGTAGTTAGCCAGCGTGCGTTCACCTGTTTTAACAAATAGCTCTATAGGCATCCCTGGCCGGACGGGCAATTTACTCATTGCAACGCGGCCTTCAGCAGTAATTTCAGCAAACATGCGGAAATAAGGTGCTCCCGTCTTCTGATCAACCAATCGGTCGGCAGAAACTTGCACCACCGTTCCCGGAATACGTGGCGTGGTGTTTTGATTGAATGCCGAAAAAATCAGCTCCACAGGCAGCCCGATATTCACAGAATCAATCAGATGCACAGGAATCTGCCCCTCAACGATCAATGGCTCTGACTGTGGAACGACATCCATCATCCGAAACCCTGGAGCAACAACACCACCTTCAGTAAAAATGTTGAGGTCAGCAACAGTGCCATCTACCGGGGCTCGTACCACAGAGTTTTCCAACTCGTAATCCAAGCTTTCAAGCTGATTTTTTAAAGCATCTGCTTCTTTTTGCACATCGGCCAACTGTTCACGAACTTCTTTTTGAAACTCTTGCTGGCGATGAATACGTCTAAGCTTAAGTTCACTGGCTTGGCGCAGGCCGCGAGCGATATTGCCCCAATCCTCCGACATTGATGAAGCAAGCTGCGCATATGTGCGCTCAAGTTCAAGCAACCTGTTACGCGGTATGAAGCCACCTTGCGCCAATTCGCGCATTCCATCCAGTTGTTCCTGCAGAAGACGAAACTGCTCTTGCTTGCCTTCACGCGCTGCTTTCAACCCTGCAGTGTGGGCTTCTATACCTGCAATCCCCTCATTCAATGCTGACATCTCCGCCTGCAAAGCTGAACGACGAGAAGCGAACAGCTGTTGCTGCACTGACATAGTGGAAGCAACACGCGGATCACTGCGCGCGTCTTCTGTTTCAGCTGGAAAAGTCACTGATGGTTTTCCATCTCGCTCAGCAAGTAGCCTTGCTTCGGTTGCACGTGCGGTGTAGTACTGCACCCTGGTCACCGCCGCATTGGCACGCGCTTGTACAGCGTTCATCTGCACCAATGGCTGCCCTGCTTTCACCGAATCGCCTTCTTGAACAAAAATAGTCTGTACCGTCCCCCCTACCTGATGCTGTACTGCTTTTTTATTACCAGCCACCGTGATCGTGCCACTCATGGGAACACCTTGGTCTAGTGGAGCCAAGCATGCCCATAACAGCAGCCCGCCAAAACCCACCAGAACAATCCACCAACCTATGCGCGTGTGACGTTTGGCATCGTCTTGCAACAAAGCATCATTCGGCAAGTTTTGTACCAGTTCATGGACAAGTGGCGTGTCGGTATTCATGGCGGCCTCCTGCTCAATCTATGGATGTTTCAACTCAACGTGGATGGAGAAAGTGGTGCTTGCGGAGCCATCTTCTTTTCAATCATTGAACGCTCATGAGCGCTGGCGGCAACTGAGGTTGCTGCAGAAGGCTGCACAGTCTTGGAAAGCTCTGTGAGCACCTGCGATGTGGGGCCAAAAGCATGCATGCTGCCTTGTCGTAGCAGTAGCAAACATGAGGTCACAGCCAAAATACTGGTACGGTGCGAGATAACTACCACTGTGCTGCCCCGTTCACGCAAACGCTGCAGGGCTGTTAACAACGCCTGTTCCCCGACGTCGTCTAGATTGGAGTTGGGTTCGTCTAAAACAATGAGTGACGGTGAGTCATAAAGTGCCCGTGCCAATCCAATGCGTTGGCGCTGCCCTCCCGACAAACCGGCACCTCCATCTCCGAGGACGGTGTCGTAGCCTCGAGGGAAACGTTGAATCATCTCGTGCACACCCGCCAACATCGCCGCTTCGATGACCTTGCCCGCATCGACCGTACCAAAGCGGGCAATGTTCTCGCTCACACTACCTGCAAACAGCTCAATATCTTGCGGCAGGTAGCCTACGGAAGGTCCAAGCTCTGCCTTGTTCCACTGATAGACATCGGCACCATCCAAACGGACCTTACCCACGCTTGCACCCCAGACACCAACAAGCAATCGCGCCATCGTCGACTTCCCTGAGCCACTGGGGCCAATGACGCCTAACACCTCACCCGCAGGCAACGTAAAGCTAAGGTTTTGTAGGGCCGGCAGGGTCGCACCAGGTGGCACCGCTGTTACCCCCTCAAATGCAATGATCCCCTTGGGCCGGGGCAAGGGCATACCGCCCTGGCGGGGCGGATTTGCAGCCAGTAGATCAACCAAACGCTGGTATGCACTACGTGTAGCCGACCAGCCTTTCCAGACATTGATAAGTTGATCGACGGGACTTAGCGCCCGCCCCATGAGGATGGATCCCACAATCATCATCCCGGGTGTGATGCGGTTCTCCAGAGCCAGCAATGCGCCCAACCCCAGAATCAGTGATTGCAGCGAAATACGCATGAATTTGCTGAGCGCACTGATAGCTCCAGCACGCTCACTCGCCTGTCCTTGCAGTTGTAAAAAACTGCCATGCAATTTGAACCAACGCCTCATCAGGTTCGGTAGCATTCCCATGGCTTCAATGACTTCGGCATTTCGCAGGTTATTGGTTGCCAAGTTACCGGCTGCAACAGACATTGCATTAGCCTGTGCCAAAGGTTTGCGCGACACAAGCTCGTTGGCCCAAGCTAAGGCAACGAGCACCAAAGTACCTATAACTGCAAATACGCCCAACACCCAGTCAAACAGAAAAATCACAGCAAGGTAAATCGGAAACCAGGGCGCATCGAAGAAAGCAAACAACCCGTTGCCCGTTACGAACTGGCGAATGGTTGCCAAATCATTCAGCGATTGACCAGCGTTTGCGCCGGCTTGCTTAAGGTTCTGCTCGAAGGCTGCTGTGTAAACCCGCTGATTGAGCTTTAGGTCCAGCCTCGCACCTACTCTGATCAACAGAAAGCTGCGCACTAGTTCCAACCCGTTCATCAGCAGATAAGTGCCGATCACCATAACCGTCAGCATCAACAACGTTGTCTGATTACCGCTAGCCAGTACTCGGTCATAGACCTGAAGCATGTAAAGCGATGGCACCAGCATCAGTAAGTTGACGATGGCGCTAAAGATGCCGACGTTGCGAAATGCCGAGCGGAATTCACGCAATGCGGCGCCGATCTCATTGTCGGCCAGCTTCCAACCCGGCCGACGCGAGCTGGCCGGGTATTGGGTGGATGCCATAGCGGCTTTCTGAGGATCAAGCGAGCTGGAAGTCAGCGATCGTCACGGTTGTATGGTCTGCAAGCCCGACCAACCGCACAGTGCCACCATCCACTCCGTTGACCGTGACCAAAGTGTCATTACCAGCATCAGTGATGACCACACGGCTGTTGAAAGTAGCGGTGTCGAACTCGAACGCAGCGAGATTCAATCGATCTTGCCCTCCCCCGCTCGCGGAGAACCCGTTGATGATGTCATTGCCAAAGTTGGGACCAAAAACAAAGATGTCAGCACCCAGTGAAGCATCCATGATATCGTCGCCTGCGCCGCCAGTCACCCGGTCGTTGCCAGCGCCTCCGTCAATGCTGTCGTTGCCCTCACCGCCGTTGATCACATCATTGCCGATGTCGCCAAACAAAGTGTCATCACCCGCTCCGCCGTGAATCTGGTCATTGCCATCACCACCATAAATGGTGTCGTTCCCATCACCGCCTTCCAGCGTGTCGTTGCCGGCACCACCATAAAGTCGATCATTGTCTGCCCCACCGTAGAGCAGGTCGTTGCCTGCTTCGCCCAACAGTTCATCATCACCGGCTTCACCATACAAGGCGTCGTTACCTGCTCCCCCGAGCAGCCGGTCATTGCCGTCGCCACCGTACACACTGTCATCGCCAGCAGCCGCATTGACTGTATCGTTGCCAGCCCCCGTCATAATCACGTTGGCAGAGCCATTGCCGACCAGGTTGGCATTGGTGGATGCGGTGTATATAAGGTTTTCGACATTGTTAGCCAGTTGATATGCGTTGGTACCGCCATAGCGCACCGTGTCATTGCCTCCGCCTGCAGCTTCCACGACGACATCGGTTTCTGTGCCCATGAGGTAGGTATCGTCACCAGCACCGCCTACCAAACGGTCGATGCCAGCCCCACCATCCAACGTGTCATTACCCGCTCCACCGGTAATCGTGTTGGCCAAGTCGTTGCCGGTGCCTGCGAAGTTACCGCTGCCGGTGAACGTCAAGTGCTCTACATTGGCGCCTAGAACGTAAGCCGCAAGTGCGGTTTGCACAGTATCAGTCCCCCCGTTGGCCTCTTCTATCACGACATCGCCCGTGCTATCCACTACGTAGGTATCGTTTCCGGCACCGCCTGTCATAGCGTCATTACCGGCACCTCCGTCCAGCGTGTCATTGCCTGCACCGCCCAGCAATGTGTCGTTGCCTGTACCGCCTTCCAGCCTGTCGTTGCCAGCTCCACCATCGAGTAGATCGTTGCCAGCCAAGCCCTGCAGCAGGTCATTGCCATTGAGACCAAAGATACGGTTTGCACGACCATCACCTACCAAGGTGTCATTGCCGTTGGTTCCGACAATATCAGGTGATCGCGTTGAGACCTCTCCATCTGCGAACCTCAACACTTCGATGTTGAAAAGGCGATCAATACCGTCGTTTTCTGGCAGGTTCACGTCGGGATTCACATGCGCTACGGTCACTGAGCCGTCATCGTGATAGGTGATCTCATACTCGGACTGGTTGCCTCTGTAGACTGCTGTATCAAGCGACAGATCGTCAGGATCACCATCAAGAATCTCACGCACGATACTGAGCTGTCCTGGGTTCAGAGTGCGATCAAACATCAGGCTGTCCAGCGTTCTGCCTCCATAAAGCAGCAACCCGGCAGTGCTATATACCTTGCTCCCTAAGTCATCAGACCATCCGATCTCATTGCCATTGCTGTCGTTGATGCGGATGCGCACATTCAGCCAGCGATCACCATCAATGACATCGTTGCCACCCTTGCCTTGTAAAATGTCGCTACCGCCTCCACCCAGAAGGATATCGGCCGCTGTGTCGTAGAGGGTTCGAGCGCTACCATCTTCGTTGTACTGCACAGCATTAGCGTCGAACACCACTGCTGTATGTGTCTGACCATTGGCCGTGGTGAAGGTGACACGATCCAAATGCGCCACCAGTTCGGCCAGTCCCGCAATCCGAGCTACGCCGCTTTCCAGCAACGCGTTCGCATAAGACTCGAAAGGCGAGTTCGGATTGAATTGAGCGGCTGCACCAGCTGCCTCATCGTAAGCCCCAATCACAACGTCGCGTCCGGTCAGCGTATCGGCATGCTTCCAGCCCGAAAGCCCCTCCACTAAATCGAAGCGATCGCGCAAAATATTCGCCTCCTGGTTCACGAAAATCGGAATCCCGAGATCTGAGTTGGCGCCTTGCGCATCACCCTTATGAATGGCCCAGTCAAAGCCTGCCATCCCGTTGTTGCGCTGAATACCCAGGCCTTGGAACATGATGTCATCACCAGATTCCGCATCGTAGTCGGTGTCGTTACCGCGACCGTTCAAGACATCGTGACCAATGATCGGGCTGTTAAAGAACAGTTCAGAGTTCTCACCAGCCAGGGTGTCAAAGCTATCACCACCTTCGAGCCAGTCATCACCTTCGTTGCCCGCGATGAAGCTCAGGCCATCAGGGCCGCGTACAAAATCGTTGCCCTCCCCTGCCGTGATCGTCTTGCCATCCACTCCACCAAATATGAAGTCCTGACCACTACCACCAAAGATCAAATCCAGGCCATTGCCACCATTGATAACGTCATTCCCAGCATCGCCGTGAATAACATCGGCTGCGCCAGAGTCAGTCCCAGAGTCAGTGATGATGTCATCGCCATCTCCTCCGAAGAGGTGATCTACTCCAAAGCCACCTTCAATACGGTCATTACCGCCATCACCCCAGATAGTGTCATCGCCTTCTCCGCCTATCAGCGTGTTGTTGTTGTCATCACCCCCAATCACGACATGATCCCCGCCGGTGTAATGCAGATAGTCATTCACCCCGTCACCGTCAGTATCACGGCGGATGACCATGGGACTGATAGCAGCGAGAATCGGGTCAGTATGGTTGGGATCTGCCACCTTTTGGCGCGCTTGGTTCAGCTCCAAGATGTAGTCCGGCGTGAGGAACAGTGAACTCGGCAAGTGCGTTGCGCCGGGATTGCCCAGATCGGTGTTGCGCATCACTAGTTCAGCAAACGAATCCGCCTCCAACTGATTGAGCAAATTCATCCCTTGGGTGCGACTCAAGTAGTAGAAGCGGTCCCCATCCTGCAGCTTTTCCATCTGCACTTCAAACACGAAGTTGAACGTAGTCCCCAGCAGGCCTTGGAAGGCAACTTTTTTCTCGGCCAGTCCACCGATCCAGAAATCAACATTGTTGAGACCGCCCAACGTACCACCAGCCCATGAACCCGTAGCGTTCAGGAAAGCCAGACGGTCAGCTGGAGCACCGTCTCCCCCCATCACCAGCAAAGTTGCAGCATCGCGTTTGTCTTCCAGCGTCACTGCATTAACTACGCTGCTGTGCGTACCGTATGCCGCCACGAAATTAATGATGGACGCTGGGTTTTTGATGGCCAAGGCAAACTCGTACCAACTGGCATAGGGCTTCAGCGTGGTGTCTTGGGTCTGCTCATAAAACTGTCGACGTGCTTCGTTGAGCGAAGGAACGCCTGTGTCCCGACCACGGGCAATATTGATCGCCCCCAGATCCAGCGGCAAGCCTACCAAGTTGTTGCGAAGTGCTCCCGTCAGGAATTCATCGATCTCATTTCCCACTTGGCGCGTCATCCCGCGCAAGATCGCGCCGGCAGCTTCATTGGGCGTCGCTCCGCTGGCTTCAAACGCCACGGGATTGAGGAAAGCATCAATCAGCCCGATGTGGTTGGTGGTCTGACCATCCGCAGCCAATCGATCTACCGATTCGGTAAGCATCGAGTGGCCAAAGCGGTACACCACGTGCGCAAACTCCGCCATGATGGCTGGGTCAATGTCTACCGTGTTGGAGAACAGGAAGGGATCTATGTCGGGCGACACCAATCGCGCGAACTCCTCGAACACCAAATGCTGGTAGACCATCTCGGTGCTAAAGCGACTGGCTTGAAAGAGTCGTTCTCCGTTCCACACAAGGCCAGAGGTGTCCGCAGGCACAGCGTCACCCTGAATAGGTGTCAACAGCCACTGATTAATGAAAGCCATATCACCGCTTGCGAGTAACTCTGCCTTGATCTGATCGACGCGGTTATTGTGCTCACTGTGGAACACGTGGTGCACGGCTGTCAGACCGATGTTCTCATTACCACGCCCATCACCCACCACATAGTGCTTGTCCAGCAGCTCATTGTCGTAGGTGGTAGCAACACCCTGTGGATTGAACGGAATGTCGTTGCCCGTGTCTGTGTCGGCATCGGCGGTTTTCACCACCTCTGCGGTAGTTGGATCACGGTCATGGTCCACGGTCCCGGGAGCCGCATTGTGTGCAATGTCATTAAGGAAGGCGCGGCCTGCACCGTATGCACTGGATGCCTGCGCAGGAGCATCAGCAGTGCCGCTTACAAGGCCTTCGGGTGTCACAAGTTGTGCGTAACCGTTAGCACTTGGGATGAAGTTGCCATAAAGGTCTGCAACCACCAGCGGTACACGCAGCACATCCATATCCGTTAGCTCAATCCCCAACATCTGGCGTGCTTGGTTTTTGATGTCTGCCCAAGTGGGGGGGCCACCGTTTTGGCCCTCCAACATGTGACCGGTAGCGACTGTCTTCATTACCCCATTCACTTCCACGCGCACATACTCTCTCAAGAAAACCTGGTGCGACTCGTGCGAGGTATAGACCTGGTTCAAGTCAATAAATGGCGTGGTCTCATTGACGTGCTCTCTTACGTCATCAGCAGTCCCAAGAATGCCATCCGCACCCGGGGCGTTGGTCGCACGCGTTAGCACCATGAAGTTGGTGGGGCTGCCCTCGACGTACAACGGATCATCTGGCTGCAAAGGTATGTAAACCGTACCGCTTCCACCCTTGGTGACCAGATCCAGACCGTGATCGAAGAACTGACCAAACAAAGTGAGGAAGCTGTTGAAAGGAGCCGTGTCTCCCAAGTCAGGCATGACGTTGGGCACGAACAGCGTCGTGTCGTTGACATCAAACTCTAGCCCCATCTGCGCAGGCAGCCCCTCAAAAGTTGCTGCAGTGCTGTCTGCCAGCGCCTGGGCAGCGGCAAGGTCTTCGGCAGTCACAGACGAAGCATCTTGGGCCGCCTGCAATGCGCTGAGCGCAGCAGCTGCAGCCGCTTCTGAGGCATCTGCCGTAGCATCCAAAACCAAGGCTTGTTGCAGCGCTGCGGCAGCGTCAGCATTCGCCTGCACCAGCGCAGCCTGAGCTGCTTCGACTGCATCTTGGGCAGCCCCTACTTGTTCTTCAGCAGCAGTCTCAGCCAGAGCAGCAGCAGCCACAGCATTAATGGCTGTTGCCGTAACATCCTGCGCGCCCTGCAAGCTAGTTAGCGCTGTAGCCGTTTCCGCGGCCGCTTGGTTGTAGGCGGCCTGAGCATTGGTCTGCAACGAATTCACCAGATTTTTTGCTGCTTCAAGTTGCGTAATCAAAGCCTCTTGCGCAGCGATGTCCGCTGGCGAGGCATTTGTTGCCACCAAGTTCGCCAAAATAGCCTGTGCAGCAGTAATCGCTTCGGTCGAGGTCGTCAACAGACTATTCGTAGCGTTGAGGTTAGCCAGCGCCGCATTACTCGCGCCAAGCTTGGCGTTGTATGCGCCCTGCGCGACAGCCTGAGCGCTCTGTGCAGCTACGAGTTGTGTAGCAGCCGCGCTCGTAGCCATGTCAGCCGCCGCTTCGGCCGCAATTGCATTCGTGAGGTTTTGCTGTGCTGTGGCGAGGCTGGTTTCTGCACCATCGTTGATTGCATCAGCTGCTGCCTGGGCATTGGTGGCTGCGGCACGATCGCTACTGGCCTGTAACGCGGCCGCATCGTAGGCCGCTTGCAAAGCAGTCAAGTCGGCGCCGCCACCTATCGCATCCTGCAATGCCTGCAGTGCAGTGGCTGCATCCTGCGCTGCCTGGCGTGCAGCAGTGTAGGTGGCTGCATCAGCGTAGGGATCTGTTGAGCCCAGTGCAGTAAAAGCCGCAACCAGCACAGCAGGGTTGTTTGCGGATTGGTCTGAAATGAGGTTGCTAATTGTGCGCGGCTGTGAGTCGTAAACGCTCCCCGCGGTCTGCGCATAAGAAGTCGATTGCCCAGTTCGCGGGTTGATTTCAGCGTCTTGAAACGTTGGCGTCAGCAAACGCGGCATGAATTGGTCGGCCGAACCATATCCCTGATGGATCAAGTTGTTGTACTGACCGCTGACCGTGCGCAAGCCTAGTGGCACTAAATTGTTGAGTGGGTTACCCATCAAATCGGTCTGTTCCAGATAACCCGACTGCACGTGTCGCTCAGCGACTTGAATGCTGGTGAGGATGCGCGAAATATCATCAAGATTGAGGCGGAAAGTCATGATGCACTCCTTAAAGGACGAAAGCCATTGCGAGTGAAGCCAGAGGAACCGAACAGATAAGTAAATATTTATTAATAGTCGCAATTCATTGTTTTAACAAATCACCAACTCCGTCGTACATGCAAACCCTAGCCCAACTGTTGCAGAGAGAAGTACAGGCCTGTACGCCAGTCAGCCGGGCCATTGATATTGCGTCGGCATCAGCAAACTGATTCCATGTCGGATGTCACATCTCCTACATCGTGAAACGCATTAAGCAGATCGCTGGCGGAACCTCTTGTCCTACTTTGGATCACCCTTGAGCCCCCCTTGAACAGCCCACACTGCTGTCAATATTTTTTTGACGTATGGGGAGGCGCCTCACCCTGACAAGGCCCGCCAAGCAGGCGTGCAATGCTGCGCTTTCATGCACCCGGCCCCCCATGCAGCAGAGCATGGAGGTAGCTTTATGGAGTTACCCTAGAAAACTTTCACATCAGGGCATTGAATAATGGAGGCGGTCTGCTGCGTTGTAGCGGCAGGCAATGCTGCAGTTTTGCTGCGCCACTACTGCGCCTTGCCTTGCATCCCTGTCAAAACCCTTCAATGGCCTGCTCAAGCTTGGGTGACACGCCCTAAGCGTAAGGAACAAAACCCCTTTGGGTTTCATTCGCTTGCAAAGCTTTGCCCACAAACGGAAAAGCCCGCTGGGGGCATAACTGGCACTCGCACACTTTGCACCCATGCCAACCGGTGTGGTTGCTTCTTGGTTGCGCAAATCCCAACCTTTGGAATACACCTTGCCACCCAGAGAGACACACGCCCGTCGGGCATGCCAGCCAAATGCGGCAAGATGCTGCTTGGTTGAGCGAAGGCCTCATACACAGTCCACAGCGGACAGGTGCCACCGGTTTTGAAAGTGAAAACGCGTCGCGGACTGGCGCCCAGCGGGTGTTACAGCAGTTGCAACCGGCCGAAGAACGCTTGGCCCAGTTTGCACATGGTGAACGCTGCGCGCTGCGGATTGCTATGGAGTGTCATACGTGCTACGAGTGGCTGCTCAAGATGGTGAGACCCTACTTGCAACAATCGCCAGATGTGGATGTGGATGTGGATGTGGATGTGGACATGCGCCAGAAATTTCAGTTTGGCGGCATCGGCGCCTTACAGGGCTTTGAAATTGATTTGCTGCCCCCCCCCGATCCGGTGTTCAAACCGAGGCTGCGGTTTGAGGAAGTGTTTGGCTAGGAACAAGTTTTGGTAGCAGCCAGCGACCGCCCCTGGCCTCCAAGCCCTATATCGAGCCCCAACATCTGGCCAAAGAAACCTTGATGACCTACCCTGTGCCCATCGAGCGCCAGGACATCTACAAACAGTTTTTATTGCCTGCAGTCATCACGCCCAAGAAGCACAAGACCATTGAAACCACTGACATCACGAGGCAAGCTGGTGGCCAGCGGACGCGGGTGAGTGCCCTGCCTCGGTGGCTGGTGCAAGAGTATGCGGAGAATTTACTGATTACCCCTATAAAGATGGGCCCCAAAGGCAGCGCCAAGCAAATTTATTTGGGCATCCGAAACAACGAAAGTGACTCGGGAGACCTGCACTCTTTCATGGTGCAAGCCCGTGAATTCAAATAAAAAAGTTCGCTCCCCTTTCTGAAACGTGCGGTGCCAACGGCGCCACCCATACCACTTTGGCGCGCTTTGCGCACGTCTCTTGCGACCGGCTCATCAGGCGATTTACACCGGCGATTCGGCTTAGAATTGAACGCGTTGGTGCACCAATCTGAGCCCCTCAGACACGGTGTTAAACGGGAATCAGGAGGCGCTTTGTTCTGCGCCCTAACCTGAACTGCCCCCGCAACAGTAAGTGCGGTGCGTTGCAAGTTTGGCTTGCACGCAAAGTGACACGGACAGCCACTGAGGTTTGTTCTTCGGGAAGGAGTGTCACCCCTACCCACAGTCTGGATACCGGCCAACACGCAGCGCTTGCAGCCCTGGCTGCCGCGCTTTCTTTATCTGTACAGGCGGGGTCGCCTGGGTGGCAGTACATCTTCTGCACGCATATGCTTTGGCGCAGCCTTTTGCTGCGCAATGCGCCGTCATGCGTGCTGACTTGCATCTGAGCCCTGCACCGCGCCCGTTTTGGTAGTTCCTGTAGGCTTCATGATCAAAATTTTCTCCAAACCCAATTGCGTTCAATGTTCCATGACCATGCGCACTCTGGACCGCCAAGGCACCGAGTACGAAGTCATCGACGTGACGCAAGACACCGCTGCAGCCACCCTGATTCAGTCCTGGGGCTACCGCCAAGTGCCCGTGGTGCAAGTTGGAGAAGAGCACTGGAGTGGCTTCCGCCCTGACCGCCTTTCCGCGCTGACCACCGCCTGAGATGGCGCGCTGGGTCTTCTACTCCTCCAAAACTGGCAATACCGAACGACTGCTGCGCAATGCCGGGCTGGCCGGCACGCGCATTCCGCGCCTGGTGGAAGACGACATGCCCGTCATCACCAGCCCCTTCATCTTGGTCACACCGTCTTTTGGTGATGCCGCAGGCAAAGGCGCCGTACCCAAGGCGGTGATCCGTTTTTTGAACGCGCCGGAGCGTCGTCAGTGGTTGCGCGCCGTGGTGGCGTGCGGTGATCGCAACTTCGGCGTGGCCTTTGCGCAAGCCGGTGACGTGATTGCGCACAAATGCCAAGTGCCTTTGCTGCACCGCGTGGAGATGGCTGGCACCAGCACGGATTGGCAGCGCCTGCAGCACATCGACCAACACTTTCTCATTAACCCTATTCCCAACGTCTTGGACGCTGCGTTATGACCCCCATGACCCCTACTTCGACCAAGCTGGACTTTCACGCGCTGAATGCCATGCTGAATTTGCCGGATGACAAAGGCCAAATTCAGTTTGATGCGGATCGCATGGCAGCACGCCAATATTTTCTGCAGCACGTCAACCAAAACACCGTGTTCTTCCACTCGCTGGAAGAAAAGCTGGACTACCTGCGCTCCGAAGACTATTACGAAGGCGAGGTGCTGGATGCCTACACCCCGGCCTTTGTGGAGGCCATCTTCAAGGCCGCCTATGCCAAGAAATTTCGCTTTCCCACTTTCTTGGGCGCCTACAAGTACTACACGGCCTACACCCTGAAAACGCGTGACGGCAAGCGCTATCTGGAGCGCTTCGAAGACCGCGTGGTGATGGTCTCCTTGGCCCTGGCGCGGGGTGATGAAAAGCTGGCCATGAAGCTGATGGGCGAGATCATCGCGGGCCGCTTTCAGCCTGCCACCCCCACCTTCCTGAACGCCGGCAAGCGCCAGCGTGGCGAGCTGGTGTCTTGCTTCTTGCTGCGCCTGGAAGACAACATGGAAAGCATTGGCCGCGGCATCAACTCGGCCCTGCAGCTATCCAAGCGCGGTGGTGGCGTGGCCTTGCTGCTGAGCAATCTACGCGAGCTGGGTGCCCCCATCAAGGGTATTGAAAACCAGTCCTCTGGCGTCATTCCTGTGATGAAGTTGCTGGAAGACGGCTTCTCCTACGCCAACCAGCTGGGCGCACGCCAAGGCGCAGGTGCGGTGTACTTGAATGCCCACCACCCGGACATCATGCGTTTTCTGGACACCAAGCGCGAAAACGCCGACGAAAAGATCCGCATCAAGACGCTGTCGCTGGGCGTGGTGATTCCAGACATCACCTTTGAGCTGGCCAAGAAAAACGAGGACATGTACCTGTTCTCGCCGTACGACGTGGAGCGCGTCTACGGCAAGCCGTTTGCCGATATCTCGGTGACCGAGCACTACAAGGCCATGGTGGATGACCCGCGCATCAAGAAAACCAAGATCAAGGCGCGCGAGTTCTTCCAGACCATCGCGGAAATTCAGTTCGAGTCCGGCTACCCCTACATCCTGTTTGAAGATACAGCCAACCGTGCCAATCCGATTGCCGGGCGCATCAACATGTCCAACCTGTGCTCGGAGATCTTGCAGGTCAACACCCCCTCGGTGCTGAACGAAGACCTCAACTACGAGGAAATTGGCAACGACATCTCCTGCAATCTGGGCTCACTCAACATTGCCACCGTGATGGACAGCGGCAACCTGGGCGACGCCGTGGAAACCGCTATCCGTGCGCTGACGGCCGTCTCTGAAATGAGTGCCGTGAACTCAGTACCCTCGGTGCGCCAAGGCAATGACGACAGCCACGCCATCGGCCTGGGTCAAATGAACTTGCACGGCTACCTGGGCCGTGAAAAAGTGCACTACGACACGCCCGAAGCAGTGGAGTTCACCAGCGTCTACTTCGCTGCCGTGGCCTACCACTGTCTGCGCACTTCCTGCCTGCTGGCACAGGAGAAAAAGCAGCGCTTTGTGGGCTTTAGTCAGTCCACCTATGCCAGCGGCAGCTATTTTGACAAATACATCAGCCGCGACTGGTTGCCCACTTCGGAGACCGTGCGCGCGCTGTTCGCCAAAAATGGCATGCAGCTGCCTACGCGCGCAGACTGGGCACAACTCAAGGCCGATGTAATGGAACACGGTTTGTACAACCGCAACCTGCAGGCCATTCCACCCACAGGCTCCATCAGCTACATCAACAACTCCACCTCGTCGATCCACCCGATTGCCTCGCGCATCGAAATTCGCAAGGAAGGCAAGATTGGCCGTGTGTACTACCCTGCGCCGTTCCTCTCGAACGACAACATGGCCTACTACCGCGACGCCTACGAGATTGGCCCCAACGCCATCATCGACGTGTATGCCGCAGCCACCGAGCACGTGGACCAGGGCTTGTCCCTGACGCTGTTCTTCCCCGATACCGCTACCACCCGCGATATCAACAAGGCGCAGATCTACGCCTGGAAGAAGGGCATCAAAACCATTTACTACATCCGTCTGCGCCAGCTTGCGCTGGAAGGCACCGAGGTCAAGAGCGCCTGCGTGTCCTGCACCTTGTGATGACAACGATTGAAAGAACGCTATGACCTTGCTGACCCAAGCAATCAACTGGAACCGCATTGAGGACGAAAAAGACCTCGAAATCTGGAACCGCGTCACCGCCAACTTCTGGCTGCCCGAAAAGGTGCCACTGTCCAACGACATTCCATCCTGGGCCACGCTGCGCCCCAACGAGCAGCAGCTGACCATCCGCGTGTTCACCGGCCTGACGCTACTGGACACCGTGCAAAACCAGGTGGGTGCACCATCGTTGATGCACGATGCCGTCACACCGCACGAAGAATCGGTGCTGTCCAACTTCACCTTCATGGAAGCCGTGCACGCGCGCAGCTACTCGTCGATTTTCTCCACGCTGTGCTCCACCGCCGAGATCGACGAGGCCTTCCGCTGGTCTGAGGAAAACCCCTGGCTGCAAAAGAAAGCCGAGCTGATCCTGACCGAGTACAAGGCCATGGAAACGCCGCTGAAGAAAAAGATTGCCTCCGTGTGCCTGGAGAGCTTCTTGTTCTACTCGGGCTTTTACCTGCCGCTGTACTGGTCCAGCCGCGGCAAGCTGACCAACACCGCCGATCTGATTCGCCTCATCATCCGCGACGAGGCCGTGCACGGCTACTACATCGGCTACAAGTTCCAGCTGGCCTACGCCAAGCTCTCGGAAGCCGAAAAAGAAGAAGCCAAAGCAGCCGCCTACGGCATGCTGTACGACTTGTACGAGCTGGAGTGCCACTATGCGGCCGAGCTGTACGACTCAGTCGGCCTCACCGAAGACGTCAAACGCTTCATGCACTACAACGCCAACAAGGCGCTGAGCAACCTGGGTTTTGAGCCCATGTTCCCCGAGGACATGTGCCAGGTGAACCCCGCCATCATGGCCGCGCTCAGCCCCAGCGCCAACGAGAACCACGACTTCTTCTCGGGCTCAGGCTCTTCCTACGTCATCGGCAAGGCAGTCGCCACCGAAGACGAAGACTGGGACTTTTAACCCACCCTTTGCCAGCGCCCTGCGCCCGCCAACGCCTGCGCACCTTCAAAAAAAGCACCCACTACGGGTGCTTTTTTCATGCCTGACCCACGCATGGGCACATGCCTTCACGGGCAGCAACCACAAAAAAATAGCTGCTAGCGCTTTAAAAACATAGCTTTCAGATACTTTTTATGTGAAAAACATGAATACACCAGCGCTATAAGCTATCAAAAATAATCAGCGCTTCCTTGTTGCAACCAACGCTTGCGCACCAAACAAAGCTTCTGCAAATAGCCAAATACGCTTCCAATCCGCGTCAACGGCAGACGCAAAAAAGCCTCTTAAATCGAAGATTTAAGAGGCTATGGATTGGTGGGTGATACATGGATCGAACATGTGACCCCTGCCGTGTGAAGGCAGTGCTCTACCGCTGAGCTAATCACCCTGTGCTGGCATAAATGCCAACTTTGAATTTGGTGCGTGATACATGGATCGAACATGTGACCCCTGCCGTGTGAAGGCAGTGCTCTACCGCTGAGCTAATCACGCTAAATTTGCAGCCAGTGCAAACTTCAAATCTGGTGGGTGATACATGGATCGAACATGTGACCCCTGCCGTGTGAAGGCAGTGCTCTACCGCTGAGCTAATCACCCTGTGCTGGCATAAATGCCAACTTGAATTTGGTGCGTGATACATGGATCGAACATGTGACCCCTGCCGTGTGAAGGCAGTGCTCTACCGCTGAGCTAATCACGCTAAATCTGCAGCCAGTACAAACTTAAATTTGGTGGGTGATACATGGATCGAACATGTGACCCCTGCCGTGTGAAGGCAGTGCTCTACCGCTGAGCTAATCACCCTGCATCAAATCAATATCAATCAGTGATCTGACAAGCCCACGATTATAGCCCAGCTTACTTGGCGTTTTCCCAAACGCGCCAAATAGTTTTGTCTCCAGACGCTTTGTCAATCTCTGCCAGCACTGCGGTGTGCAGCGCCAACTCCTGCTCATTGGCCTGCAGCACGGGCAGCTTAAAGCCACGCAGATCTATCGCCGCCACACCACTACCGCCCCATGCACCGGTGCTACCACCCGCATCGTCCAGCATGACCAGCGAGTTCTGGCCGCGCGTCATATTGATGTAGACGTCTGCCAGCAACTCCGCATCCAGCAAAGCGCCGTGCAACTCACGGCCGCTGTTGTCCACCTCCAGGCGCGAGCACAATGCATCCAGCGAATTACGCTTGCCGGGAAACATTTCCTTGGCCATCACCAAGGAGTCCGTCACCTTCTCCACATAGCTCGTGAGCGGCTTTAGCCCCAGTTGCTCCAGCTCTTTGTTCAAAAAACCCACGTCAAAGGGGGCGTTGTGAATGATCAGTTCAGCGCCTTGCAGATAAGCCAAGATTTCTTGCGCTTTTTCTGCAAATTTGGGTTTGTCACTCAAAAACTCCGTCGTCAACCCGTGCACGCGCAAGGCATCGGGGTGACTGTCACGTTCCGGATTGAAATACAGATGCAGGTTGTTGCCCGTGAGCTTGCGGTTGACCAGCTCCACACAACCGAGCTCAATCACTCGGTCACCCGTCTCTGCAGACAGGCCCGTGGTTTCCGTATCCAGAACGATAAGACGTGACATAGCTATCAGTGGTTTTCTTTGGCGTGGTTGATCGAGTACTTGGGAATTTCCACCACCAGATCGGTCTGCGCCACGATGGCTTGGCAGCTCAAACGCGACTGCGGCTCCAGACCCCAGGCACGATCCAACAAATCATCCTCTTCTTCTTCAGAAGCATTCAAGCTGTTAAAGCCCTCGCGCACGATCACGTGGCAGGTGGTGCAAGCGCAGCTCATATCGCAAGCGTGCTCAATCTTGATATTGTTATCCAGCAAGGCCTCGCAAATAGACGTGCCCGCGGGCACCTCCAAGCTTGCACCTTCAGGACAATATGCTGCGTGGGGAAGAATTTTGATGGTTGCCATATTCTGAATTCTGAATGGGTCAAGAAATAGATTGAACGCTCTTGCCAGCCAAAGCTTGGCGAATGCCACGGTTCATGCGCTCTGCAGCAAATGCCTCTGTTCCCTTGGCCAGGGCTTGCGTGGCCGCTTCCACAACAGCAGCATCATCCGATGTCACCGCCTGGCGCAATTGCGCCATCAAGGCTTCAATATCTGCCCGCTGTGCAGGTGCCAGCACATCACCGTCGGCATCCAGTGCACTTTGGGTGGCCAGCAACATGCGGTCTGCATCCACGCGCGCTTCCACCAGCGCACGCGCCTTCATGTCTTCCTGGGCCGTCGCAAAGCCGTCTTGCAGCATCTGCGCCACCTGCTCATCAGACAGACCGTACGACGGCTTGACTTCAATGTGCGCTTCCACGCCACTGCCTTGCTCTTTGGCACTGACAGACAGCAGTCCATCAGCATCTACGGTGAAACTCACGCGGATACGCGCTGCACCTGCAGCCATGGCAGGAATGCCACGCAGCTCAAAACGCGCCAGACTGCGGCAGTCTTGCACCAGATCACGCTCGCCCTGTACCACATGAATGGCCATGGCTGTCTGGCCATCTTTATAGGTGGTGAAGTCTTGCGCACGGGCCGTAGGAATGGTTTCGTTGCGCGAGATGATGCGCTCCACCAAGCCACCCATGGTTTCCACACCCAGCGACAGAGGAATCACATCCAGCAGCAGCAGCTCACCAGCGGAATTATTTCCAGCAAGTTGGTTGGCCTGAATGGCCGCACCCAGCGCCACCACCTCGTCAGGATTCAAATTGGTCAGCGGAGGTTGGCCAAACAGCTGAGCCACCGCCTCACGCACTTGGGGCATGCGGGTGGAGCCTCCTACCATCACCACACCCTTGACTTCTTCCACGGTCAAGTCCGCATCACGCAAAGCACGACGCACCGCCTGCAGCGAGCGCTTGGTCAGCGCAGCAGTAGCTTGGGCAAAATCTTCACGCCCGACGGACTGAGCCAATGATGCACCACTGGGCAGCGTCAACTCAAAGAGCGTGCTTGCAGAATCGGTCAAGCGCTCTTTGCACGCTTTGGCAGCAACGCGCAGTGCAGCCCAGTCTTCCAACGACTGCGGCTGCACATGGGCCTGCTCCAGCACCCAACGCACCAAGGCAGCATCGTAATCGTCTCCCCCCAAGGCAGAGTCACCACCGGTGGCAATCACTTCAAACACACCGTGCGTCAGGCGCAAGATGGAGATGTCAAACGTACCACCACCCAGGTCATACACCGCATAGATG
This sequence comes from Comamonas jiangduensis, assembly GCF_030162955.1. Lineage (NCBI taxonomy): Bacteria > Pseudomonadati > Pseudomonadota > Betaproteobacteria > Burkholderiales > Comamonadaceae > Comamonas > Comamonas jiangduensis. The sequence continues at coordinate 58,363 of NZ_JARXOV010000022.1, read as the reverse complement.
CCCTCGCTGGCGTTATCCAGCCCATAGGCAATCGCCGCAGCCGTAGGTTCATTGATCAGGCGCAGCAAATTCAGGCCTGCGAGCTTGGCCGCATCCTTGGTAGCTTGGCGCTGTGCATCGTCAAAATACGCAGGCACGGTAATCACTGCACCGTGGATGTCATCGTTGAACGTATCTTCCGCACGGTAGCGCAGCGTGGCCAAAATCTCCGCACTTATCTCAACCGGGCTTTTGCGCCCCGCACGGGTTTGCAGCGTCAGCATTGCGTTGGCGTCGGGTTGCTCAAAGGCATAAGGCAGCTGCTGAGCGTGCTCACCCAAATCTGCCAAGCTGCGCCCCATAAAGCGCTTGACCGACACAATGGTGTTGGCCGCATCTTCCACCTCATGGCTGCGTGCGGCATATCCGATTTCTCGCTTGCCTTCTGGCGCATAGCGCACCACCGATGGCAGCAGCACACGTCCATCATCATCGGGCAGGCACTCTGCAACGCCATTGCGCACGGAGGCCACCAAAGAATGCGTCGTGCCCAAATCGATACCCACCGCAATGCGGCGCTGGTGAGGATTGGGAGATTGACCGGGTTCAGAAATTTGCAATAAGGCCATGGTGTGAATCTGTCTCTTTATGAGCGGCACAACCGCTCCTGTGCCCCGGCGGCTAGCCCAAGGCGTTCTAACAAGCCTATTGTTCCAGTTGCTCGCGACGTCGATCGATGTCTTGTGCAAAGCGCTCAACAAACATGAGGGATCTCACGGTTTGCACCGCCTCCTGAGCGCCTACCTCAGACACCAATAATTGCTCGCATTTTTGAAGCATCTTGCGCTTAACTGAAGCCACTTCCGACTCTAAATCATTCAAATGATCTTCCGTCGTCGCCTCTTCCAATGCCTCACGCCACTCCATTTGCTGGATCAAGAAATCCGTCGGCATGGCCGTGTTGTCTTCAGCCCGCACAGGCACACCAAACAGCTCGCACAGATAGGCCGCCCGTTTGAGCGGATGCTTCAAACGCTGGTAAGCCTCATTGATACGCACCGACCATTGCATGGCCACGCGCTGTGCAACGCCACCCCCCCCTGCGAAACGATCTGGGTGGGCCTGCTTTTGCAACTCTTTCCAACGTTCGTCGAGCATGGCGCGATCCAGAGCAAACTGCCGCGGCAAACCCATCAATTCAAAATCGTCAGACTGCAGATTCATATCAATAAAAAACCGCCAGCAAGAGAGCAATGGCGGTTTGGTGTGTATGGGCACGCTGGCCCGTTGGCAATTTAGATGCGGAAGCTCTCGCCACAACCGCAGCGATCCCGCTCATTCGGATTGTGGAACTTAAAGCCCTCATTCAATCCTTCGCGCACAAAGTCCAGCTCCGTGCCGTCGATATAAGCCAAGCTCTTGGGATCGATCATCACCTTGACGCCATTGCTCTCAAACACGACGTCGTCAGGATCTTGCTCGTCCACATATTCCAGCTTGTAGGCCAGACCGGAGCAGCCAGTGGTTTTCACCCCCAGGCGTACCCCGATCCCTTTGCCGCGCTTTGTCAGGTAGCGATTGACGTGGCGCGCAGCTGCATCAGAGAGCGTGACTGCCATTTTTATTCAGCAGCAACGGTCTCGCCACGCTTGGCACGGTAGTCGTTCACCGCGGCCTTGATCGCGTCTTCGGCCAAGATGGAGCAGTGCACCTTAACGGGCGGCAAAGCCAGCTCTTCAGCAATGACGCTGTTTTTCAATGCTGCTGCCTCGTCCAGCGTTTTACCTTTGACCCATTCGGTCACCAGCGAAGACGAAGCAATCGCCGAGCCGCAGCCATAGGTCTTAAAACGCGCATCTTCGATCACACCGGTTTCAGGGTTCACCTTGATTTGCAGCTTCATCACGTCACCGCATGCAGGTGCGCCTACCATACCGGTGCCAACGCTGTTGTCACCCTTGTCAAAAGAGCCAACGTTGCGGGGATTTTCGTAGTGGTCAATAACCTTGTCGGAGTAAGCCATGGTGTCTACCTCTTGAATTCAAATAATCAGTGCGTTGACGTGGTTGGCGTGCTTAGTGCTCAGCCCACTGGATGGTGCTCAGATCAATACCATCCTTGTACATTTCCCACAGCGGGCTCAGTTCACGCAGCTTGGCCACATTTTGGCGAATGGTCGAAATGGCATAGTCAATCTCCTCTTCCGTGGTGAAGCGACCGATCGTCATGCGCAACGAGCTGTGCGCCAACTCGTCGCTACGGCCCAAGGCGCGCAGCACATAGCTAGGCTCCAAGCTGGCAGAAGTACATGCCGAACCCGAAGACACTGCCAAACCCTTGATACCCATGATCAAGGATTCACCTTCCACATAGTTGAAGCTAATGTTCAGGTTGTGGGGCACGCGGTGCTCCAGGTCACCGTTGACGAACACTTGCTCAATATCCTTCAGGCCATCCAGCAAACGCTGCTGCAATCGCTTGGCGTGCTCGTAGTCCTGCTGCATTTCTTCCTTGGCAATACGGAAAGCCTCGCCCATGCCCACGATCTGGTGGGTGGCCAAGGTGCCTGAGCGCATACCGCGCTCATGGCCGCCACCGTGCATTTGCGCTTCCAGGCGCACACGGGGCTTGCGGCGCACGTACAAAGCGCCAATCCCTTTAGGGCCATAGGTCTTGTGCGACGCCAAGCTCATCAAGTCGATGGGCATGGTCTGCATATCCAGAGGCATCTTGCCGGTGGCCTGCGCTGCATCCACGTGGAAAATGATGCCCTTTTCACGGCAGAGCGCACCAATGGCGTTCAAGTCCTGAATTACACCGGTTTCATTGTTCACCGCCATCACGCTGGCCAAAATAGTGTCAGGGCGAATAGCAGCCTTGAACACTTCCAGATCCAGCAGCCCGTTTTCCTGCACGTCGAGGTATGTCACCTCAAAGCCCTGGCGCTCCAGTTCACGCATGGTGTCCAGCACAGCCTTGTGCTCGGTCTTCACAGTGATCAGGTGCTTGCCTTTGCCTTGGTAAAAGTGCGCTGCACCTTTGATGGCCAGGTTGTCAGATTCGGTCGCACCACTGGTCCAGACGATTTCACGGGGATCGGCATTGATCAGCTCTGCCACTTGCGTGCGGGCCTTTTCAATCGCTTCCTCTGCTTCCCAACCCCAAGCGTGGCTGCGCGATGCTGCATTGCCAAAGTGCTCACGCAGCCATGGAATCATGGCATCCACTACGCGAGGATCACAAGGTGTAGTCGCACCGTAGTCAAGATAGATGGGGAAATGTGGGGTCATGTCCATGGCTGGCTCTATTGAAATCTGTCTGGCACCTTCAGTGCCTAATGGAAACTCTTTACTGCCTGCCGAGCGTGCCCGGCGGGCTTGCGCTCGCGATCAAGACTTGGCAAATACGTTACCCAATGCGAACACCGAGTTAGGGGCATTCACACGGATAGGCTTGACCACAGGCGCGGTCGAGATGGCACGACGCACGACAGGCTTGTCTTCGATCTGGATACCCTTGGCCAACTGCTCGTCCACCAGCTTTTGCAAGGTGACAGAGTCCAAAAACTCCACCATGCGCTGGTTCAGGGCCGACCACAGCTCGTGCGTCATGCAACGACCTGCTTCGCCCATGCAGTTTTCCTTGCCACCACATTGGGTGGCATCAATGGGTTCGTCCACCGAAACAATAATGTCTGCAACCGTGATCTCAGCCGCTTTGCGCGCCAAGGTGTAGCCGCCACCGGGGCCGCGTGTCGACTCCACCAATTCATGGCGGCGCAACTTGCCGAACAACTGTTCCAAGTAGGACAGTGAAATTTGCTGGCGCTGACTGATCGCTGCCAGCGTGACAGGGCCATTGTTTTGGCGCAGGGCCAAATCGATCATGGCAGTGACCGCAAAGCGGCCTTTGGTAGTGAGACGCATCGTGAGCTCCTTCAGTCAGGCTATTAGTTACAGAAACATCAATCGCGGCAAACCGGATTGACTACCGCCTCCGCCCTTACTCCAGCTTCGCCGTTTATCCAGCGCGCCGAGCCCTTCAAATTAAGAAGTTTTTGTTGTTGTTGAGTGAATACCCGGAGTATACCAGAAACCCCATCAATTTTGTCGGATACATGCAATCGCCGTCATAAACCAGAGCTATCAATGCCAAAAAAGTGCTTCAAAATCAAACCCCAAACAGCTTTTGCTTCAACACAGCCAGCTGATCTCGCAAGCGTGCAGCGGCTTCAAACTCCAGGTTCTTCGCCCGCTCCAGCATCTCCTTCTCCATTTTTTTGATCTCTCTGGTGAGTTCGGCTTCAGACATAGCATCGAACACCCCATGGCGAACTTGCGCACGGCTTTGCTCATCTGCTGCGCGCACGCTTTTTTCGCTGTAGACCCCATCAATCAGGTCTTTCACCCTCTTGACAAGTGCTTTGGGCGTTATGCCATTTTCTTCATTAAAAGCAATTTGCTTGGCGCGACGGCGCGCGGTTTCATCCATCGCTTTGCGCATGGAATCCGTAATACGGTCTGCATACAAAATCGCCTTGCCATTCAGATTGCGTGCTGCGCGGCCTATGGTTTGAATCAGGCTGCGCTCGGCGCGCAAAAAGCCCTCTTTGTCGGCATCCAGAATCGCAACCAGTGACACCTCCGGAATATCTAAGCCTTCACGCAGCAAGTTGATTCCGACCAGCACATCAAACACCCCGAGGCGCAGGTCGCGAATGATCTCTACGCGCTCCACCGTATCGATGTCAGAGTGCAAATAGCGCACTTTCACACCGTTTTCCGTCAGATAGTCGGTCAACTGTTCGGCCATGCGCTTGGTCAGCGTGGTAATCAGCACCCGTTCACCACACTGCTCACGCAGGCGAATTTCCTGCAAGACATCGTCCACCTGGTGGGTGGCCGGGCGCACCTCGATCTCGGGGTCGACCAAGCCCGTCGGACGCACCACCTGATCGACCACCTGCCCCGAATGCGTCTTTTCATAATCCGCTGGCGTGGCAGAGACAAAAATCACCTGGCGCATGCGCTGCTCAAACTCTTCAAACTTGAGCGGGCGGTTGTCCATGGCCGAAGGCAGCCGAAAGCCGTACTCCACCAACGTCGTCTTGCGCGCACGGTCGCCGTTGTACATGGCGTTGAGCTGACCAATCATCTGGTGGCTTTCATCCAAGAACATGATCGAGTCCTTGGGCATGTAATCGGTCAATGTGCTCGGCGGCTCACCCGGCGCTGCCCCCGAGAGGTGGCGCGTGTAGTTTTCAATGCCTTTGCAATGCCCGACTTCGCTGAGCATCTCAATGTCAAAGCGCGTGCGTTGCTCCAAGCGCTGCGCCTCCACCAGCTTGCCCATCTCCACCAGTTGCTTGCTGCGTTCGCGCAGCTCTTCTTTGATGGTTTCCACGGCCGCCAGCACCTTGTCACGCGGCGTCACGTAATGGCTGCTGGGGTAAACGGTAAAGCGTGGAATGCTTTGGCGAATACGACCAGTGAGCGGATCAAACAGCTGCAGCGTATCGACTTCATCATCAAACAGCTCAATGCGCAGGGCCAGCTCCGAGTGCTCCGCAGGGAACACATCAATCGTGTCACCACGCACACGAAACGTGCCGCGCGAAAAATCTTGGTCGTTGCGCTGGTACTGCATGCGAATGAGCTGCGCAATCACATCGCGCTGATTCATGCGGTCGCCCGTGCGCAGCGTCATCACCATCTGGTGGTAACTCTCAGGCTCACCAATACCGTAAATGGCCGATACCGTGGCCACAATCACCACGTCACGCCGCTCCATCAGGCTCTTGGTGCATGACAGGCGCATCTGCTCAATGTGCTCATTGATGGCGCTGTCTTTTTCAATAAACAGATCGCGCTGGGGCACATAGGCCTCCGGCTGGTAATAGTCGTAGTAACTGACGAAGTACTCCACCGCGTTTCGCGGAAAGAACTCGCGAAACTCGCTGTACAGCTGGGCAGCCAAGGTTTTATTGGGCGCAAAAATGATGGCAGGCCGCCCCAGGCGCGCAATCACATTGGCCATGGTGAAGGTCTTGCCCGAACCGGTCACCCCCAGCAACGTTTGAAAAGTTTCACCGTCTTGCACGCCTTCCACCAGCTTTTGAATGGCGGTGGGCTGATCTCCTGCAGGCGGATACGGCTGAAACAGCTCAAAGGGCGAGTCAGGAAAAGTGACAAAAGTGCCTTGCGGCTCAGAAGCAATGTTTTGGTCTTGCATGAGTTTATGTCTTCAACGCATAGGCTGTTGCCGGAGTAAAATGGCTAGCTAACCCTCAAGCCTACCGCAGGAGTCAGTTGAGGGTTCGCTGCATTATTTCTACCCTCAAGGACAATCCATGTCTCTGTTTACCGCCGTCGAAATGGCCCCCCGCGACCCGATCCTGGGTCTGAACGAACAATTCGCAGCCGACACCAACCCCAGCAAGGTGAACTTGGGCGTGGGCGTGTACTTCGATGACAACGGCAAGCTGCCTTTGCTCCAGTGCGTGCAAGCTGCTGAGAAGGCCATGATGGACAAGCCCACACCCCGTGGTTACCTGCCCATCGACGGTATTGCCGCTTACGACAATGGCGTCAAGGCACTGGTGTTCGGCGCTGACTCCGACGTAGTCACCTCCGGCCGTGTCTCCACCGTGCAGGCCATCGGTGGCACGGGCGGCCTGAAGATCGGCGCTGACTTCCTGAAGAAGATCAGCCCCAACGCCAAGGTACTGATCTCCAACCCCAGCTGGGAAAACCACAAGGCCATCTTCACCAACGCGGGCTTTGAAGTCGGCACCTATGCCTACTACGACGCTGCCACCCGCTCGGTCGATTTCGCCGGCATGCTGGCCGACCTGAACGCCGCCGCGCCCGGCACCATCGTGGTGCTGCACGCCTGCTGCCACAACCCCACCGGTTACGACATCACCGCCGCCCAGTGGGATCAGGTGATTGAAGTGGTCAAGGCCAAGGGCCTGGTCGCCTTCCTGGACATGGCCTACCAAGGCTTTGGCCACGGCATCGCCGAAGACGGCGCCGTGATCGGCAAGTTCGTGGCCGCCGGCCTGAACATCTTTGTGTCGACTTCCTTCTCCAAGAGCTTCAGCCTGTACGGCGAGCGCGTGGGCGCCCTGTCCGTGGTCGCCAGCGACAAGGAAGAAGCCGCACGCGTGCTGTCGCAACTGAAGATCGTCATTCGCACCAACTACTCCAACCCACCCACCCACGGTGGCGCGGTCGTAGCCGCCGTGCTGAACAACCCCGAGCTGCGCGCTCTGTGGGAAAAGGAGCTGGGCGAGATGCGCGTGCGCATCAAGGAAATGCGCCAAAAGCTGGTGGACGGCCTGAAGGCCGCCGGCGTGCAGCAGGACATGTCCTTCATCACCACCCAGATCGGCATGTTCTCGTACTCAGGCCTGTCCAAGGAACAGATGGTGCGCCTGCGCTCTGAGTTCGGCGTGTACGGCACCGACACCGGCCGCATGTGCGTGGCCGCGCTGAACAGCAAGAACATCGAGCACGTGTGCAAGGCCATCGCTGCAGTGATGTAAACCGCACAAGCCTCGCGCTTATGCACCTAACCGCCTTCGGGCGGTTTTTTCATGGCCAATCATGAAAAACATAGCTGCCAGCGCAACCAAATCAATGCTTTCAATAACAAACATACTTGAATCCCTTCATTAACAAGCACTAGCAGCTATCAAATAAGTAATTGACGCCTTGGCGGCAGACTTTGCAGCCTGCTCGCTTTACAAAGCTGGCATGCACCCCTCCAGCCACACAGTCCACACCAACACCACCCATACAGCACCCACGCTGCAGCCGCTACAAGGCATTCGCATTCTGAGCTTGGCGCTGAACCTACCCGGTCCGGCGGCCTTGTTGCGCTGCCACCGCATGGGCGCGCAGTGCAGCAAGCTCGAGCCGCTGGCCACAGCCAGCCACAGTGCAGACCCCATGCATGCCTACAGCCCCGCGGCCTACGCGCAGCTGCACGACGGCATCACCTTGTTACAAGCCAACCTCAAAACCGAGGCGGGGCAAGCGCTACTGCACCAGCAACTGGCACAAACCGATGTGTTACTCACCTCGTTTCGCCCCAGCGCACTGGCCAAATTGAGGCTGGAATGGGACAGCCTACATACCCAACACCCACAGCTGTGCATGGTGCGCATCTTTGGCAGCACCCAGCCTGCAGAGGCAGACCACGCAGGCCACGACCTGACCTACCAGGCCGAGGCGGGCTTGACCGATCACGGGCAACTGCCCGCCAGCTTGTTTGCAGACATGACGGGCGCCGTCATGGCCAGCGAAGCCGTCTTGCAGGTGCTGATGGCACGCGCCCGCAGCACTAAAGGCCACTGCCTGGACATTGGCTTGGCCCAAGCGGCACAGTGGCTGGCGCTGCCGCGGCAGTGGCAAATGACCACGGCACAGGGCGATGTAGGTGGTGCCCATGCTGGCTATCGCATGTACCGCTGCCAAGATGGCTGGGTCGCGCTGGCTGCGCTGGAGCCCCACTTTGCCCTGCGCATCTGCCAAGCCGTCGGACTGACGGACTGCAACGGCAGCGTCCAGCAGATGCGCACGCCCGCCGTGCATGCAGCCATTGAGACTTTCATGCAGCGCCACCGCCGCAGCCACATCGCGGCAATGGCAGCACAAAGCGACATCCCTCTACACCTGATTGCTGATCAACCTGAGTAATTACTACCCCATCTCGGCGCAGTATTCACCCCACGCAGCACACTTATTTAGATAGGCAGACTTGCCCAGCTGTCGCGCTTAATAGGTTGCTGTCGATGCCTCGCAACGAAACGGCACGGTGGTCACGGAATTGCCACTGCGCTGGGGACTGTGGTTTACCCTGCGCAACAGCCATAGCATCCGACATACAAAACGGCTGCGCGGCTACAAAAAACCACTCCATGTTGCGTTACAACATACGTAATGGGTAGTGAACGGCCCCACAAGGTGCGGCGCAGTCGCTGCACCACGGCACCCATCCACCCTCATCGAACAACACCTACGCCATGTGCACGCATGCATTGTTTCCAGCTTCTACTGCCAACCGCCCGCACCTGTTGACGCCGTGGCAGCCCTATTCTTAAAACTGAGGCAACACTGCTTTCGCAAGGCGACATTCGCCCACCACATGCAAGCCACCGATTGAGAACAGGAGACACTTGCATGCCCCACTCCACCATCAGCAAAACCTACACCTGGCGACGCTGGATTTTTATCTCTGCGGTCGCAGTGCAATTACTGGTTGCCAGCAGCAGCATCGCCCTGATGTCTTCGGTGCGCGTGGTGGTCAGTGGTGAAAGTTTGTGGAGCAAGGGCTTCTCTTCGGCGGTCATGCACCTGCAGCGCTATGCAGAAACTGGCAATCTGCAAGACTACACAGACTTCCAAAAGTCTCTGTCCATCCCCATCGGGATGGGCGAGGCCCGCCAAGTGCTCGACGCACAGACTCGCAACAACAGCGCAATCCGCGAAGGCCTGCTCCAAGGCGAGAACCACCCCTCAGATGTAGACAGCTTGCTGCGCATCCTGCCTTGGGTATGGAATCTCCAAACCCTGGCCCCCACGATCGAGTATTGGCGCCGTGGCGATCGCCATGTGCAAGCAATTCAAGCGTTGGGCCACCAAATTCAAGAGCGGCGCAGCACAGACAAACCGGTGACTGCGGCTGAAATTGATGCCTGGCACCAACAAATTTCAGACCTTGGCAACACCGTGATGCCGCTGTCCAAGCAATTCAGCGCATCGCTTGGCAGCAACTCCCGGCAGCTTGGCCGGTTGTTGCTGATCATCAATTTACTCACAGCCATGGTGCTGAGCCTGATTTACTGGCTCTCGGTGCAAAGGGCCATCGCCGAAAGCGCCAAGGCTTACAGCGAGCTCGAAGTAGAACGCCAACGCAGCAGCGTCACCTTGGCTGCCCTGGGCGACGGTGTGATTACGCTCGATGTGCAGCAGCGCATTCTGTATGCCAACCCCTCAACTTCACAGCTGCTGGACCTTCCCTCTGCGCAATTGCTGGGCCGCAACATTGCAGAAGTACTAGGCTTTGTGCCAGAGCTGATTGCGACCCACAACCCCTCTTTGGCGCAGGCAAAGAAAAGCAATAGCGACAACCACGTCCACTGGATCACCCGGCCCGGTAAAGACAACGTGGCCGTGCGCGTGTCCATCACCGCCTTGGAAAGCGAATCCAAGCATTCGGGCACCGTCATCGTGCTGCATGACGTGTCACAGGAGCAAAACTACATGCGTATGCTGGCCTGGCAAGCCAGCCACGACGCTTTGACAGGACTGCAAAATCGCGCGTCCTTTGAGCAATACCTGGAGCAAATTATTGGCCGCCAACAAGCCAGCTTGCTGCAACTGAACCTGGATCACTTCAAGATGATCAACGCCACCTACGGGCACTCCGTGGGGGACGAAGTACTTCGGCAGGTTTGCCATCTGCTGCGCTCTGCTCTGCGTGAAAGCGATGCGCTAGCGCGTATTGGCGGCGATGAATTTGCCATCTTGCTCACCAACTGCCCTCCCCATGCGGCCATGCAAACGGCCGAGCGTTTGCGCAAAAGCGTGCATGAGTTGAATGTGCATTGGCACCAAAAAAATCTGCACACTGGTGTCAGCATTGGTGTGGTGCACATTGAGCCCCACCACAGCAGTGCGCCCCAGTCATTGCTGAGCATGGCGGACAACGCATGCAAACACGCCAAAGAAAGTGGGCGCAACCGCATTTCTGTGTACAACCCGTTCAACCGCATTTTTCAGCGCTACCAAGGGGATATGGAATGGGTGCAGCGCCTGCGATCGAGTTTAGAGAACAATCAGTTCTCACTCATGGCACAAACGGTCTACCCGCTCAAGCCACAGCCCAAAGGCATGGGCGGCGTTCACTTTGAGGTGCTGCTGCGCCTGCAAGACGGGCAAGGGCCATTGATTGCACCCTCCGTCTTCATCCCGATTGCGGAGCGCTACGACCTCATGCCCCATATTGACCGCTGGGTGGTGCGCAATACCTTGAAACTGCTGCGCACGCACCTTTCAGAAGGCGCCAATATCAGCACCTGCTCCATCAATCTCTCAGGGGCCAGCTTGGGCGATAGCGAGCTGCTGGACTTCATCCGCCACAACATTTGGGAGCATGGCGTTTCTGCAGAAAAGCTCTGCTTTGAAATTACCGAAACCAGCGCGATTGCCAGCCTGGAAAGCGCCACCTTCATGATTACCGAGTTGCGCAAACTGGGCTGCCGCTTCTCACTGGATGACTTTGGCTCTGGCATGGCCAGCTTCAAGTACCTGCAGCAACTGCCGGTGGATTACCTCAAGATTGATGGCAGCTTTGTGCAAGACATGCTCAAGAACCCCAGCAACCATGCCATGGTAGAAGCCATTCACCACATTGGCCGGGTGCTGGGCAAGCACACAGTGGCCGAGTTTGTGGGCGATGCCGCAACCTTTGAAGCCCTCAAAGCCATGGGCGTGGACTACGCGCAGGGCTTTTACATTGCCCCACCCGTGCCACTGAACGCGGAGTTCTTTGTGCGCGCAGCACTGCCACCGCCCCAGATCGTGCCTGCAGGTACAGAAAGAAAGCCTGTGCCACGGCACTGACGCTACCGCGGCAGTGCATAGTGCATTAACTCCAGAATAGCCCGCCCACAAAAAAGGCCGACGTTGATGCGTCGGCCTTGTGTTTTCAAAAGCGCAGCTTGTGCTTCAACGCTTGGGCTTTTTAGCCCCTGGCGCCGCAGTGCGCGACTTGACGCCTGCACGCGGGGGCAGGCCGGTGTGCTGCGTCATCAGCTTGCCGGGGCGCGCTTGATTGTCCTGGGTGCGGAAGCGCACATCCCCCTTGGGCTCCTTGGCTGCATGCTCATCCACCTGGCGAGGGCGCAAAGCCACCGCCTTGCCATCCTTGTTGGTGGTGTAGCCCATTCCAGTCTTCACCGACGCCGATGTCGTGCTGTTTTTCTTGCGCGCACTTTGGTAGCTGCCGTCCACCAAGGGCTGGAAGGTGGGAATCAAATGGTGCTTGCCGTTGCCAATCAGGTCTGCACGGCCCATGGTTTTGAGCGCGTCACGCAGCAGCGGCCAGTTGTTGGGGTCGTGGTAGCGCAAGAATGCCTTGTGCAGACGACGGCGCTTTTCACCGCGCACGATGTCCACGCGCTCTTCCTCCTCGTCACGCATCTCGCGGCGCACCTTGGTCAAGGTGTTGCGGCCACTGTGGTACATGGCCGTGGCCGTGGCCATGGGGCTGGGGTAGAAGGTCTGGACCTGGTCTGCACGGAAGCCGTTTTTCTTGAGCCAGATGGCCAAGTTCATCATGTCTTCATCGCTGGTTCCGGGGTGGGCCGCAATAAAGTAGGGAATCAAGAATTGCTTTTTGCCAGCCTCTTCGCTGAACTTCTCAAACAACTGCTTGAACTTGTCATAGCTGCCAATGCCCGGCTTCATCATCTTGTTCAGCGGGCCCGCCTCGGTGTGCTCCGGTGCAATCTTCAGGTAGCCACCCACGTGGTGCTGCACAAGTTCCTTGACATATTCCGGCGACTTCACGGCCAAGTCGTAGCGCAGGCCTGAGCCGATCAAAATCTTCTTGATGCCGGGCAGCTTGCGTGCACGGCGGTAGATTTTGATCAACGGGCCGTGGTCGGTATGCAGGTTCGGACAGATACCCGGGAACACACAGCTGGGCTTGCGGCAGTGCTTTTCAATCTCGGGGCTGGAGCAGCCCAGTCGGTACATATTGGCCGTAGGGCCGCCCAGGTCAGAAATCGTGCCGGTAAAGCCTTTGACCTTGTCGCGAATGTCTTCAATCTCCTGAATGATCGAATCCTCCGAGCGGCTTTGGATGATGCGGCCCTCGTGCTCCGTGATTGAGCAGAAAGTGCAGCCACCAAAGCAGCCGCGCATGATGTTGACCGAGGTGCGGATCATCTCCCACGCCGGGATCTTGGTCGCACCTTCGTGGCTACCGTGCTCGTCGGCATAGCTGGGGTGCGGGCCGCGCGCATACGGCAAGCCAAACACCCAGTCCATCTCGGCCGTGGTCAGTGGGATTGGGGGCGGGTTCAGCCACACATCGCGCGCGGTCGCGCCTTCACCGTGGGCTTGCACCATGGCGCGGGCATTGCCGGGATTGGTTTCCAGGTGCAGCACACGGTTGGCGTGGGCGTACAGAATCGGGTCACTCTTGACCTGCTCATAGCTGGGCAGGCGCAGCACTGTCTTGTCACGGGGGGGCAGCTTGCTTTTGCTGCGCAGCGACAAATTGGGCACAAACTGAATCGGTTGCACAGCAGGCATGGCCGGCACTGTCGATTCAGTGCCATTTTGGCCTGTAGCGCACGCTGCACCTGCGCTGACAGCTACAGAATTTGATCCATCCTCCTTGGAGCAGCTTTGGCCTTGGGCCGCAGCCTGCTCGCTGGTGGTCATGTAAGGGTTGATGTGGGCTTCCACCACACCAGGTTCATCTACCTCGGTGGAGTCCACCTCAAACCAGCCGTTTTCGGAGGCGCGGCGCACAAAGGCGGTGCCGCGCACATCGGTGATTTGCTCTACCGGCTCACGGCGGGCAATGCGGTGCGCCACTTCCACCAGTGCCCGCTCGGCGTTGCCGTAGAGCAGGATGTCGCACTTGCTGTCCACCACGATGGAGCGGCGCACCTTGTCGCTCCAGTAGTCGTAATGCGCAATGCGGCGCAGCGAACCCTCAATGCCGCCCAGCACAATCGGCACATCGTTGAAGGCTTCGCGGCAACGCTGGCAGTAGACGATGGCGGCACGATCCGGGCGCTTGCCACCGACGTCGCCGGGGGTGTAGGCGTCGTCCGAGCGAATTTTGCGATCTGCCGTGTAACGGTTGATCATCGAATCCATATTGCCCGCAGTCACGCCCCAGAACAGGTTGGGCTTGCCCAGCGCCTTGAAGGCCTCTGCGCTGTGCCAGTCGGGCTGGGCAATAATGCCCACGCGAAAGCCCTGAGACTCCAGCACGCGGCCAATCACGGCCATACCAAAGCTGGGGTGGTCAACGTAGGCATCGCCCGTCACCAAGATGATGTCGCAGCTGTCCCAGCCCAGCTGGTCCATCTCGGCCCGGCTCATGGGCAAAAATGGCGCCGTGCCGAAACGCTTCGCCCAGTACGGGCGATAGCTGGTCAGCGGCTTGGCATCGCGCTGAAAAAAGGAAACATCAATCGGTGCGTTCATCGGGGGATTCGTGCGGGAAAATTCAACCCGACAGTGTACGTTTCCACCTCTAACATTGGGGGGAGTAGGTTTATAGCGCTGCACGCAGGCTGGACTTGCGCTACAACCGATTTTCACTCCGTCTACCCTGCCCACTGCCATGAGCATCATCGTCTTTCACCTGCACAACGCCCAACCCGAAGGCCAAGCCCCCGTGTGGCAGCCCCACAGCCAAGCCTATAGCGACCAAGAAATGGGCCAGGCCCTGGCCGACTGCCAGACCCTGCGCACCAACCCTCGCAATATGCATGTGTGCATCTCGTCCGAATTGCGCGCCATGGTCGGTAGCATGGGTGTGTCCGCCGTAGAAAACGGCCGCACCCCGGACGGCGAAATCTACGAATGGAGCAAAGCCGGCCGCGCGGGCGCAGCACGCCGACGTTGAAGCGCCGCAGCGCGCGCATGCCAGAAAAGCATAAAAACCACCTCTAACGCTTACCCAGCAATCGCCAGCAGCTATTGTTTTAAGATTGGACAGCTTTCCAGCCAAAGTGCTGCAGCCCGGGCAGCGCCGCCTGCGTCGCGGCATAGCCTTCTTCCATCGCTTCTTTGGCGCGGTGGAAATCCAGCAAGCCCAAATGCGCCAGGCGCGGCGCAATCACCAGCTCGGGCGGGTCGCCCGCCATGCGGCTGCGCGTGATGCGCATCTGCATGATGTTGACGCTGGTCATCACCACATCCAGCAGCGAGGGCATCTGCGCGCTGGACAGCACATCAGGGGAACGCGGGCCGGGCATCCAGCCGCGCAAGCGCTCCAGCCACACAGCGTTTTGCGCGGCCACCACTTCGCCTTGTGCCTCGGCGGCATCCAGCGCCCCCGCCGCATCGCTCACGGGTGCCACCACGCCCAGCGGGCGCATATGGCGCTGAATCAAATCGGCATTCAAATCAACGGCAATCACAATGTCTGCACCCATGGCGCGCGCCAGCGATGCAGGCACCGGATTGACCAAGCCACCATCCACCAGCAAACGCCCGCCACGCTGCACCGGGGTAAACAGGCCTGGCAAGGCGATGGAGGCGCGCACGGCATCTGCCATGGAACCTTCGCGCAGCCAGACCTCTGCGCCCGAATGCAAATCGGTGGCCACCGCCGCAAAGGGGATTGCCGAGGACTCGATATCAAAATCGACGAAATTGCGGCGCCAAAAATCAATGAGCTTCTCACCCTTGAGCATGCCGCCCGACAGCTTGAAGTCCATGAAACCGAACACGCTGCGCATATTCAAGGTCTGCGTCCACTCGGCAAAGCGGTCCAGCTCGCCCGCCGCGTAAGCCGCGCCCACCAGCGCGCCGATGGAGGAACCACACACGACATCGGGTTTGATGCCCGCATCGTCCAGGGCCTTGAGCACCCCCATATGTGCCCATCCTCGCGCGGAGCCACTGCCCAGCGCCAGACCAATCTTCGGAGTGCGCGGGGCCAGTGCCATATCAAACGTCCTTGCCTTGTAACAATGCCAGCATACCGGCCTCATCCAGCACCGGCACGCCCAGCTCCTGGGCTTTTACGAGCTTGCTGCCCGCCTCCGCCCCCGCCACCACGTAGCTGGTTTTCTTGCTGACCGAGCCGCTCACCTTGGCGCCCGCAGCCTCCAGCAGCTCCTTGGCCTCATCACGCCCCATGGTGGGCAAGGTGCCGGTCAGCACCACGGTTTTGCCCGCCAGGATTTGCGGCGCTTTTGCCGCTGGCGCGCCCTCGTCCCAGTGCACCCCGCAGGCACGCAACTGCTCCACCACTTCGCGGTTGTGCGGCTGGGCAAAAAAGGTGTGAATGCTCTCGGCCACCACGGGCCCCACATCACGCACTTCCAACAGCTGCTCCACACTGGCGTCCATGATGGCGTCCAGCAAGCCAAAGTGGCGCGCCAAGTCTTTGGCCGTGGCCTCACCCACATGGCGGATGCCAAGGCCAAACAAGAACCGGTTGAGCGTCGTGGATTTGGATTTTTCCAGTGCCGCCAGCACGTTTTGGGCCGATTTTTCGGCCATGCGATCCAGCGAGGACAACGCCGTCAAACCCAGGCGGTACAAATCCGGCAAGGTGCGCACCACATTGCCATCCACCAACTGGTCGACCAGCTTGCCGCCCAAACCCTCGATATCCATGGCACGGCGTGCGGCAAAGTGCAGCATGGCCTCTTTGCGCTGCGCCGGGCAAAACAGCCCACCTGTGCAACGGTGGTTGGCCTCACCGGGCTCGCGCACCACGTCAGAGCCGCAAATCGGGCAGGCCTTGGGCATTTGGAAGTTGGGGACATACGCAGACCGCTCGCCCGGCACCTTGCCCACCACTTCCGGAATCACATCCCCCGCACGGCGCACGATGACGGTGTCGCCCACCCGCACACGTTTTTTGCGGATTTCAAACAGGTTGTGCAGCGTGGCGTTGGTCACCGTGACCCCTCCCACACTCACCGGCGCCAGGCGCGCCACCGGTGTGAGCTTGCCCGTGCGCCCGACCTGCACATCAATGCCTTCCATGACCGTCGCCATTTCTTCGGCAGGATATTTGTGGGCCACCGCCCAGCGCGGCTCGCGCGTCACAAAACCCAGCTGGCGCTGCAAGGCCAAGCTGTTGACTTTGTAGACCACGCCATCGATCTCATAGGGCAAGGCGGCTCGCTGCGCACCCAACTCGGCGTGAAATGCTACCAATTCAGAAGCACCATGCGCAATACGCACCTGCGCTGCAACCGGAAAACCCCAAGCTTTGAGCTGCTGCAGCATGGCGTAATGCGTGGCAAAGGCGGGGCCACCTTGCTCTGCGGGGGTGACATCGCCCATGCCATAGGCAAAAAAGGACAGCGGCCGCTGCATGGCAATGTGCGAGTCCAGCTGGCGCACCGAGCCTGCCGCCGCATTGCGCGGGTTGGCAAACTGCTTGCCGCCTGCGGCTTCTTGGCGCGCATTCAGCGCCTGGAAGTCGGCGCGGCGCATATACACCTCACCGCGTACTTCCAGCACGGGGGGTACACCGCCGTCTCCCAGCGGCAACACCAGGGGAATTTGCCGAATGGTACGGATGTTGTGGGTCACGTCCTCCCCCACTTCGCCATCCCCGCGTGTGACCGCATGCACCAGACGGCCATTTTCGTAGCGCAAGCTCATGGCCAGGCCGTCAAACTTGGGCTCGGCCACATATTCGACCGCAGAGGCGCTGTCGTCGAGCTCCAGCTCACGGCGAATACGGGCGTCAAACGCTTCTGCGCCTGTGGCTTCGTTGTCGGTTTCGGTGCGAATCGACAGCATGGGCACCACATGCCGCACCGGCGTCAGCCCTTGCAGCACCGCACCAATCACGCGCTGCGTGGGTGAATCCGGCGTGACGAGCGCGGGGTAAGCCCCTTCCAGCGCCTGCAACTGCTCAAAGGCCTTGTCGTACGCACCATCAGGCACGGTGGGCGCATCGAGCACATAGTATTCATGGGCCCATTGCTGCAACTGGCTGCGCAGCGCCTGCACCTTATCCACTACAGCTTTAGGAGCTGCTAGCGCAGGCTGGGTGGGCGCTGCATCGCCAAAAAGGTCTAAATTCTCGCTCATGCGTGCTCAACCAAGCCTCAGTTGAACAAGCGGCGCGCCAGCATAGAGCCTGCAGACAGTTCGCGGCTGTCGAGCTTGTCATACAGTTTTTGCAGGTCGGCCCCGATAGGGTCCAGCACCTGCGGCAGCAACTGGTAGCCGTTCTGGTCGCACAGCATGCCGTCCATGCCCTCGCACAGCACTTGCACCACATCACGCAAGCGCTTAAAGGGATCTTCGCTGCGCGGCACCTGGGGGACATCCAGGCTCAGCCACACTTCGTGCACCGCGGTCTGGTCCAGGTTGTCCGCCTGAGCGGCTTGCGCGTCATACGCCAGTGTCAGCAAGGGTGCATGGCCTACGGTCTCGGACGGCAGTTGCATACGCCCCGGCATGGCTGCAGACACAAAGCCCGCCGCTGCGGCATGTTGCTCGATATAGCCGGGGCTCCACGCCGCACGGCGGGGGCGCAACATAAAGCTCAGCTGTGCGTCGTGCTCTCCGGCAAACTGGTCCAACTCGCGCGCACGGCTGACTTCGTGCAGCATGTCTGGCAAATCGACCGCTGCATTGAGCGCATCGCCAAAGCTTTGTACCTTGGCCACAAATTCCGAAAATTCAATCTCGTTGAGCGCGCCCAAGCGGTTGGCCAATTGCACCCCCGCCTGAAAGCAGGTGTAACGCTGGCCGGAGCGCACGGTTTCCCATTCGCCCGAAGCGGCGTTGAGCCCTTCAATACGAAACTGCTTACTGCCTGCTCGGCGCGTGGTGGGTTGCACCATCAGCGCGGCATCACCCGTGACCACGCCTTCAATGCGCACCGTGGCAATCGCATCGATCAAGCCATCTAACGCGAGCTTGCGCTCCGCATGCTGCTGTGCAGCACGGCCCGCAGGCTCCGCGGCAGCCCCCTCAGCAGCGGTGGCCGTGTCGGCAGGCGATGCCTCCAGCGCAGGGTCCAGGCCCATCCCCTCGGCAACGCCTTCTTGCGCAGGCGTGGCATCCAGCAAAGGGTCCACCAGGGGGGTGCGGGCATGCTCAGGCAAATTGGTGACATCCACCCCATCCAAAGCCGGATCAAAACGCGAGTGGTTGTCGCTCAACCGGGTCTCTGCGTCGGCGCGCTTGGGTGCATTGCGGCGGTGGGTCCACGTGTTGTAGGCCACGATCAGGCCCAGCAGGATCACCCCTACGACGGCCAGACTGATTTGAAGGGTACTCATGGAATTACTCTGTCCCGTTTCCGTGCTCAGGCGTGTGCCATGGACAGGGCAGATTCCATATCCACGGCCACGATGCGCGAGACGCCTTGCTCTTGCATCGTCACACCGATCAATTGTTGCGCCATTTCCATGGCGATTTTGTTGTGACTGATGAACAGGAACTGGGTTCCCTTGCTCATGCTGGCCACCAATTTGGCATAACGCTCGGTGTTGGCATCATCCAGTGGCGCATCCACCTCGTCCAGCAAGCAGAACGGAGCAGGATTCAATTGGAAAATGGCAAACACCAGCGCAATCGCAGTCAGGGCTTTTTCACCGCCCGACAGCAAATGAATCGTCTGGTTCTTCTTTCCTGGGGGCTGCGCCATCACTTGTACCCCTGAATCCAGGATTTCGTCACCCGTGATGATGAGCTTGGCCTGCCCGCCGCCAAACAGCTCGGGGAACATACGCCCAAAGTGTTCGTTCACGGTGTTAAAGGTACCCGAGAGCAGCTCACGCGTTTCGTTGTCGATCTTTTTGATCGCGTTTTCCAGCGTGGACATGGCCTCGGTCAGATCGGCCATCTGGGCATCCAGGAAGGTTTTACGCTCTTTGGCCAGCTGCAACTCTTCCAGTGCGGCCAAATTCACAGCACCCAGCGCGGCGATCTCGCGGTGCAGGCGGTCAATTTCCGACTGCAGCCCGTGCAGCTTCACATTGCCTTCCAGGATGGACTGCGCCACCGCGGCAAAATCGGCCCCGGCTTCGGCCAGTTGCTGCTCATACTGGGCACTGCCCAGCGATGCGGCCTGCTCCTTGAGCTGAAACTCGGTGATACGCGCGCGCATGGGATCCAGCGCACGCTCGATCTGCACGCGGCGGTCATCGCTGGCGCGCAGCTTGTTGGTCAAGTCTTCATAGGCGCTGCGGGCAGTGGCTACGGCCTGCTCGCGCTCCATCTTCAGCGCCAGGGCATCCTGTAGCCCGCCCTGGGCGGCGGCATCGTTCAAGCGCCCTTGCTCGGCCACAGCGCGTTCGCACTCTTCCAGCAGCGCCTTGGTTTGCTGCTCGGCCGTCTCCAGGGTGCGCTGCAACTCACCTTGGCGCGCCTGCATGCTGCGTTGGCTGAACGTGGCTTCTTGCGCGCGACGCTCCAGCGTGCGCAATTGCTCACGGCTCTCCGCCAGTTTGCGCTCAGCCTCAATCACTTTTTCGTCCAGTTGGGCGTGCAACTCCTGGCTGTCGGCCAACTGCATGTCGAGCTCTTCAAAGCGTGCCTCGGCGGCCACGGCGCGCTCTTGCAGATCGTCCAGCGCGGTTTGTACCTCGGCCACATCGGCCTCGATCTGTGCCGTGCGGGCCCGCGCCTGTTCGGCCTGCTGCGTCAAGCGCAGCATGTCGACTTGCAGCTCGTGCGCGCTCTGCTTGGCCTCACTGGCCTCACGGCGTGCGCTGACTAGGCGTTGCGAGGCGTCGGCATAGGCTGCTTCGGCTTTCACCAAGGCAGTGCGTGTTTCTTCGCTGATCAAGGCTTGAGCGCGCAGCTCTTTTTCCAAGTGCTCAATTTCTTGGGCACGCGCCAACAACCCCGATTGCTCACTGTCTTGGGCGTAAAAGCTCACGCTGTGCGCGGTGACCGCATGGCCCGTCGGCACATACATGGTGTCGCCCGCTTTCAGCCGGTTGCGCTGGCTCAAGGCCTCACCCAAGCTGGGTGCGGTGTAGCAGCCGGCCAGCCATTCGGTCAACAGCGCTTTCAAACCCACGTCCTGCACACGCAGCAAATCCGCCAACAGCGGCATACCATTGCCATTCAGACCGATGGCAGCGTCTGGTTTGGAATAAAAAGCCAGCCGTGCAGGAGGTGCCTCTTTGGCGCCTGCACCCAAAAATCCCCGCACCATGTCCAGGCGGCTGATCTCCAGCGCACCCATGCGCTCGCGCAGGGCCGCTTCTAAAGCATTTTCCCAGCCATTTTCCACATGGATTTTGGTCCACAGCCCTTGCAGGCTTTCCAAGCCATGCTGGGCCAACCAAGGCTGGAGCTTGCCGTCTGTTTTGACTTTTTCTTGCAAGGCCTTGAGCGCCTCCATGCGTGCGGCCAGCTCGGCCTGCCTGGAGGTTTCAGCATTCAGCGCTTGCTGGCGCTGACGGCGCTCATCGTCCAGTTGCGGCACGCTGTCTTGCAGCTCTACCAATGCAGCTTCTGCCATCTCGGCCAACTCGGCAGCATCAGCGTACTGGACAGTGACTTGCTGCAAGCGTGCTTCGTCCGGTGTCGCCAGGGCGTTGCGGTCGTTACGCAATCGCTCCAGGCGGCTTTCGTGCTGGCGGGTTTGCTCGTTCAGGCTGCGCTGCTCGGCAGCTAGCACCTGGATCTGCTGCTGCACCTGCACCACCTGCTGGCGCTGGGTATTGGCCTTGTGCTGGGTGGCTCGCAGCGCGTCTTCGAGGTCCGGCAGGCGCTGGCTCTGCTCTTCCAGCTGCGCGGCCAGCATTTCGGTCTGTTCTTCCGCATCCATGCCGCTGGCGGCCAGGTGCTCGAGCTCGGCTGCGGCGTCGTCCTTGCGCTGCGCCCACTGGGCGATCTGCTCGGCCAGTTGCTGCATGCGCTGCTCAACGCGCTGGCGGCCCTCGACCACGTAGCGGATCTCGGCCTCCAGCTTGCCCACCTCAGCCGTGGCTTCGTACAGCCGCCCCTGGGCCTGGTTGACCTGGTCGCCGGCCTCGTAGTGCGCCTGGCGCACGGCTTCCAGGTCGGCCTCGATGTGGCGGATTTCCGCCATGCGGCTTTCCAGCTCGTTGACGGCCTGCAGACCTTCCTGGCGGATCTTGGCCAGATCGCCCTCGGCGTCCTGCTTTTTCAGGAACCACAGCTGGTGCTGCTTCAGGGTCACGCTGGACTGCAGCGTGTTGTACTGGGCCGCCACCACAGCCTGCTTTTCCAGCTTGTCGAGGTTGGCGTTCAGCTCGCGCAAGATATCTTCTACGCGCGTCAGGTTCTCGCGCGTGTCACCCAGGCGGTTTTCGGTCTCGCGGCGGCGCTCTTTGTACTTGGAAACACCCGCCGCCTCTTCCAGGAACAGGCGCAGCTCTTCCGGGCGCGACTCGATGATGCGGCTGATGGTGCCCTGGCCAATGATGGCGTAGGCGCGCGGGCCCAGGCCGGTGCCCAAGAACACGTCCTGCACATCGCGGCGGCGCACCGGCTGGTTGTTGATGAAGTAACTGCTGTTACCGTCGCGCGTGAGCACGCGCTTGACGGCGATTTCCGTGAACTGGCCCCATTGGCCGCCCGCACGGTGGTCGCTGTTGTCGAACACCAGCTCCACGCTGGAGCGACTGGCCGGCTTGCGGTGCGTCGTGCCGTTGAAGATCACGTCCTGCATGCTCTCGCCACGCAATTCGCTGGCTTTGCTCTCACCGAGCACCCAGCGCACGGCATCCATGATGTTGGATTTGCCGCAGCCATTGGGCCCCACCACACCAACCAGCTGACCGGGCAGCAGGAAGTTGGTGGGCTCGGCAAAGGACTTGAAGCCGGAGAGCTTGATCGAATTAAGGCGCACGGAGGATGTGTCTTAGAAGCTGGCAAACCAAGATGGATAAGCCGCGATGATAACGCGCCCGGTTACAAGTGCTTGCCAGCCCTCTCTGCGAACTTTGTAACAAAAATAGCTTTTACGCAGATGCAGTAAGCGCTGTTAGCTCCATATTTAGGAGTGTCTTGGTGGCGACCGATTGCGCAAGACTTAGCTGCTGAGCACGGTGTCCGCCTCGTGGCTTGCGCCATAGGCGCGCGTCCACGCTTCAAACTTCGCAGCAGGCTGTGGGCGGCTGAAGAAAAAGCCTTGCCAATAGCTGCAGCCATTGGCCGCCAAGAAGGCGCGCTGGGCTTCCGTCTCCACCCCTTCCGCAATCACTTGCAATCCCAGGCTGTTGCCCAGCGCAATGATGGAACATGCAATCGTGGCATCGTTCACACTGGTCTCCACTTCACGCACAAAGCTCTGGTCAATCTTGAGCTTGTCCAGCGGCAAGCGCTTGAGATAGCTCAGCGAGGAATAGCCGGTACCAAAGTCATCCAGCGAGAAGATCACACCAATTGCCTTGAGCTGCACCATCTTGCGAATGGTGTCTTCCACGTCCGTCAGCAACATGCCTTCGGTCAATTCCAGCTCCAGCAGATCGGGTGTGGCACCAGTCACCTGCAAAGCTTGCTGCACCTTGTCAACAAAGTCAGGCTGGTAGAACTGGCGCGGGCTGACATTGACCGACATGGTCAGATGCGCCAGTGCCGGGTCCTGCGCCCAGCGTGCCAACTGGCGGCAGGCCGCATACAACACCCATTCGCCCAAAGGCAAAATCAGGCCCGACTCTTCGGCTGCAGGCACAAACACCCCGGGCGGAATAAACCCCTTGGTGGGGTGCTGCCAGCGCAGCAGCGCCTCTGCACCAATCACCTTGTCATGCTGCACCTGCGGCTGGAAGAAGAGATCAAACTCATGGCGCTCCAGCGCCATGCGCATGTCTTTCTCCATTTCCACACGGGCGCTGACCGCTTTTTGCATACTGGGGTCAAAAAACTGCAGGGTGTCGCGCCCCGCACTCTTGGCCTGGTACAGCGCCAAGTCTGCGCGTTTGAGTAGCTCCTCGACCGAGTCATCTGGCCCGCAAAACACCACCGCCCCCATGCTGACGGTGACGTGGAAATCTTGGTTGTTCAGATAAAACGGCGTGCGCAGCGCTTGCAAGATGGCACCACCCACTTGCTCCGTGCAGCGGCCGGCCTCCAAAGAATCAACGGGCAAATCTTCCAGCACCACCGCAAATTCATCACCACCTTGGCGCGCCAAGGTGTGGCGCCCGGCTATGCAGCTGCTCAAGCGGGTGGCTACCAGTCGCAGCAAGGCATCGCCATGGTCATGCCCCAGGGTTTCATTGAGCGACTTGAAATTATCAATGTCCAAAAGCAGCAAGGCGCCCTTGTTGCCATGCCCGCGCTGACTGCGCATCAGGGCTTCTTCCAGACGATCCAGCAGCAAGCGGCGATTGGGCAATTGCGTCAATGTGTCGTAATAGCCCAGCCAACGGATTTCTGCCTCCGCCGCTTTGCGCTGGCTCACGTCAACAAAGCTCAGCAAGATGCGGCCACACAAGAAACGGCCCGACACCTCCATCGCAAGCTCTTGGCCGTTTTTGCTGCGCAGCAAATACTCCATCGCCGGCATGTTCACGCCTGTAGGCACCACCTCGCAGCGCCCGGCATTCAGGCGTTGCAGCAAGGTAGCGTGCTGCTGCATATCTACGCACAAATGGCGCCACATGGTGGACTCATCGGACATATCGCTTTGCGCCCAGCCCGTCATCACCTCAAACTGGTGGTTCACGAACTCGATATTGCCCACCGGCCCCACGACGACCAAGCCCACCGGCATGTAGCGCAGCATTTCGCTGGAGTAAGCCTCACGCGCCTGCAACTGCTGCTGCATCACGCGCCGCTCCGTCACATCCATGAGCAGCACAAAGTGGCGGCCCAACAGCCTGCCGTCCACACTTTGCAGTGGTGACACCCAGAACTTCACCCAAATCTCGCCGCCGTCTTTGCGTACCATGCGCTGCGTCACATTAAAGTGCTGCAGGCGCCCCTCAATCAGCTGACGCTCCAGGCGCTGGCATTCATCGCGGTCTTGGGGGTGGATGAGATCATGGATGCTCATGCTCCCCAGTTGCTCACGGCTGTAACCCACAATGTCCGCAAACCGCGCGTTGGCACTGACGTGGCTACCGCTGGCAGGCTCTATCTCGGCCACACCAATTGCCGACTGGTTAAACAAGGCTTTAAGGCGGTCGGTGCGTTCGCGCAGCAGGTTGTACTTGGCCTTGGCCTGCACCTGAGCGCGCGCGCGCTGCAGTGACAGCAGCAACACCACGGCTGCCAGCAACAAGCTGGCCCCCAAACTGCTGACGCCAATAATCACCGGAAACATGCGCTCTACCGAAGAGAGCATGGAGTCGCTGGCCACGAACTGCAGCGACCACTGGCGCCCCAGCACCGAGATGCTGTGCTGGGCAGACGCCAAGAATGGCTGCTGCGCCGTCCAGGGCGGCGCCACCACCGTCACTGGCACCATGTGCCCTTTGGTGGGGGTGGTGTCTTCAATGGCCAGCATCATGTGCGGCAGCATGCCGCGATCACGGAATTGCGCGACCAATGCATTGACACGCACGCTGACATTGAGCACCCCCAGCAGAGCTTGCGCGCCCTGCGCATCAGTCTGCTCTGCCAGCACAGGCACGCTGATAAGAACCCCGACCGCATCGGAGCCGGCATCACTCAGCGTCATGGGACCGCTCATCACGGCGTCTTGAACCTGCTGCACCCGTTCAATTTGTGCGCGTACAGCCGGTTGCTGCATGGCATCCAGGCCCGACAGACTGCGCTTGGCCCGCAAGGGCCACACTTCATCGACGATGAAGTACGTGGACTGCGTCAGCGGCCAGGCGGGCATTGCACTTTCATCGACCCGCAGCTGGGGCGACACCTCCTGCAATAGCTGCGCTCTGCGCTGCGCATAGTCTTGCGCAGACATTTTGCGCACCAAGGTCATCCCTTCCACACCGGGATAGCGCTGCGAGATATCTTCCACCAGCTTCAAGTTTTTGAAGATTTCATGCACTTCGCCGGGATTGGCCTCGAGCAGCGGACGCATTACCCGCACGTAGTCGGCATAGGAGTACAGCCTTTGCTCTAGCGTGCTGGTAAAGAGTTGTGCCTGCTCTTCCAAGCGCTCTTGCACCGTCTGCGTCTGACGCTGCGCCAGCACATGCCACAGCCCCACACTCAATGCAGCTCCGACAGCGAGCGCAGCTGCTGCAGGCCACCAGATATGCAGCTGCCGACGAAGCTTGGGACTAAATGTCATAGGTGAGGCAAAAAAGGGGCAAAAATCAACGGATTTGTATCGCAGCAATTGCAAACAACAATTACTTGCCCGCAAGCATAACCTTGCTCGGCCCCTGAATCTTGCAAACCAGTGGCCTAAATAACGCTTCTAAACCCAGGTCAAACAGGCCTTAAACCTGCGTGGTACTCCGCCATCACTTGCTTGAGCAAGCGCCAAACGGTCTGAATTCTCAGCAATCCTTTGGCCTCTTCGGGCATGGACATCCAAAAAGTGCGCTCAAACTTGGCCTGCTCTGGCATCACCCGCTGCAGCAAGGGGTCACGATCGGCCAAAAAAGCGGGCAGCACCGCCAGCCCGGCCCCAGCCCGCACCGCGGCGTACTGCGCGGCAATGCTGGTGCTGCGAAACACATACTGCATCGGCTTGTGCATTTGCGCCAGCAATTGCAGCTCTTTGGAAAACAGCATGTCGTCCACGTAATCAATAAATTGGTGATGCCGTAAATCGTCGCAATTGCGCACCAAGGGTCTGCGGGCCAAATACTGGCGCTCTCCATATAGATAGAGGTGATAGTCCGCCAGCTTGCTGACCACCACCGTCGCGCGCTTGGGGCGCTCCAGGGAAATGACGATGTCTGCCTCCCGGCGCGACAAATGCATCAGACGTGGTAAAGCCAGCAAATCGACCGACAACTTGGGGTACTGCTGCGCCAGCAACGCCAAAGGCGCTGCCAGCAACTGCACGCCCAGCCCCTCCGTCACCCCCACTCGCACCAGGCCAGCGACTGCGCTGGGCTGCGCCGCAGCTTGCTGCCCCAAGTGCTCCATCCCACGTGCCGCTTGCTCCATGGCCTGCGCCACGGGCAACAGTTGCCGCCCCGCCTCATTGAGCTTGTGGCCCGACGCCTCACGGACAAAAACTGGATGCCCCAGTTGCTGCTCCAGCGCCTGAATGCGCCGCGCCACGGTGGTGTGCTCTACCCCCAGCACGCGCGCCGCCCCTGCCAAGGTGCCCGTCTGTGCCAGTGCCGCAAAAAAACGCAAGTGATCCCAGTCCATGGCTCGCAGTGTGCCTGTGCTTTTTTGCAAAGCCAAGGTGCGTAAACGCGTATTGCCCAAGCAGATTTGCACATCTACGATGCCTGCATATGTGCTGCAAAAGCCACCCCACAGACACCCACCAACCAAGGAGACACGCCATGAATGCCCCCACTTCCTCCCAAGTGCTTGCGCCCACCGTCAAGCTGCTGATCAACGGCCAGCTGGTCGAATCCAAAACCACCCAGTGGCGCAACGTGGTCAACCCGGCCACCCAGGAGGTGCTGGCCCGCGTGCCCTTTGCCACCCCCGAGGAAATCAACCTGGCGGTGAGCAACGCCAAGGAAGCCTTCAAGACCTGGAAGAAAACCCCCATCGGCACCCGCGCCCGCATTTTCCTGAAGCTGCAGCAGCTGATTCGCGAGAACATGAAGGAGCTGGCCGCCATCCTGACCGCCGAACAGGGCAAGACCCTGCCCGACGCCGAAGGCGACGTCTTCCGCGGTCTGGAAGTGGTGGAGCACGCCGCCAACATCGGCACCCTGCAACTGGGCGAGCTGGCCAACAACGTGGCCAACGGCGTGGACACCTACACCCTGAACCAGCCCCTGGGCGTGTGCGCCGGCATCACCCCCTTCAACTTCCCCGCCATGATTCCGCTGTGGATGTTCCCCATGGCCATCGCCACCGGTAACACCTTCGTGCTCAAGCCTTCCGAGCAGGATCCCATGGTCACCATGCGCCTGTGCGAACTGGCACTGGAAGCGGGCGTGCCCCCCGGCGTGCTGAACGTGATCCACGGCGGTGAAGACGCGGTGAACGCCATCTGCGACCACCCCGACATCAAGGCCATCAGCTTCGTGGGCTCCACCAAGGTCGGCACCCACGTTTACAACCGCGCCAGCCTCAACGGCAAGCGCGTGCAGTGCATGATGGGCGCCAAGAACCACGCCATCGTCCTGCCCGATGCCAACAAGGAGCAGTCGCTCAACGCCCTGGCCGGCGCCGCCTTTGGCGCGGCTGGCCAGCGCTGCATGGCGCTGTCGGTGGTGGTGCTGGTGGGCGAGGCACAAAAATGGATCCCCGAGCTGGTGGCCAAGGCCAAGACCCTGAAAGTCTCCGCCGGCACCGAACCCGGCACCGACGTGGGCCCCGTGGTCAGCTGCGCTGCCCTGTCGCGCGTGGAAAGCCTGATTGAACGTGGCATTGCCGAAGGTGCAGTGCTGGAACTGGATGGCCGCAAGCCCCAGGTGGCTGGCTACGACAAGGGCAACTTTGTCGGCCCCACCATCTTCAGCGGCGTCAAGCCCGGCATGAGCGTGTACGACCAGGAAATCTTTGGCCCCGTGCTGTGCATCGTGGCAGCCGACGACATCGACCAGGCGATTGAGTTCATCAACGCCAACCCCAACGGCAACGGTACGGCCATCTTCACGCAAAGCGGCGCCGCCGCGCGCAAGTTCCAGGAAGAAATCGACGTGGGCCAGGTCGGCATCAACGTGCCAATCCCTGTGCCTGTGCCCCTGTTCTCGTTCACCGGCAGCCGCGCCTCCAAGCTGGGCGATCTGGGCCCCTACGGCAAGCAGGTGGTGATGTTCTACACCCAGACCAAGACAGTCACCGCGCGCTGGTTCGACGACTCGACCACCAGCCACGGCGTGAACACCACCATCAGCCTGAAGTAAAGCCTGCGCACAGCATAGCTGCCAGCGCAGATACAGCGGGCGTTAGCAGCCAATTTGGCATTGAATTCTGGGAAGATGCTGGGCATGACGCTCCGCCTTCTTTCCCGGATTCAGTACGCCACATTGGCCGCCAGTTGGCTGCTGGCAGGCTCCGCACTGGCGCAAGCGGGTGCTGCCTGTGATCCGCAGTCTGCAGACACCGCCAGCACCAACGCCTGCGCCGTGCAGCGCTTTCAGCAGGCCGACAGCGCGCAGAACATCCTGTATGGCGATGTAATGCGCGCCCTGTCAGCCCATGAACGCCCCGCATTGCGCAAAGACCAATCCGCGTGGAGCCGCCAGCGCAGCCAGCACTGCAAAGCCCAGCACGCAGACGCTGAAGGCAGCCCCGACTGGCCCCAGCGCCTGCACGACTGCCTCACGCAGCTGACCGAACAACGCCGCCAAGCCTTGATGCATTGGCTGCACGAAGGCCGGGCACCGGGTTCCTGATCCACCTGAACCGCCGCACGGGCCAGCCGACCAAGAAGAACAAGGAGACACCGCCATGGACTTTGAACTCAGCGCAGACCAACGCGCCTTTGCCGACACCGCGCGCCAGTTCGCCCAGACCGCCCTGGCCCCGCATGCCGCCGAATGGGACCGCGAAGCCATCTTCCCGCGCGAGGCCATCGCCCAGGCCGGTGAACTGGGCTTTTGCGGCCTGTACGCTCCCGAGAACACCGGCGGCCTGGCCCTGCCGCGCCTGGATGCCACGCTGGTGTTTGAGGAGCTGGCCGCCGTGGATCCCAGCACCACCGCCTTCATCACCATCCACAACATGGCCACCTGGATGCTGGGCACCTGGGCCACCGAAGCCGTGCGCACCACCTGGGGCGAGGCACTGACCAGTGGACAGAAGCTGGCCAGCTACTGCCTGACCGAACCCGGCGCCGGCTCGGACGCCGCCTCGCTCAAAACCCGGGCCGACAGGGACGGCGGCCACTACGTGATCAACGGTGCCAAAGCTTTCATCAGCGGCGCAGGCAGCACCGACGTGCTGGTGCTGATGGCCCGCACCGGCGCCCCCGACTCGGGCGCCAAGGGCATCAGCGCCTTTGCCGTGCCGGCCGATGCCACGGGCATCAGCTACGGCAAGAAGGAAGAGAAGATGGGCTGGAACAGCCAGCCCACGCGCGTCATCAGCTTTGACAATGTGCGCATCCCGGCCGACCACCTGCTGGGCCAGGAAGGCGAAGGCTTCAAGATCGCCATGAAGGGGCTGGACGGCGG
Organism: Comamonas jiangduensis; assembly: GCF_030162955.1. NCBI lineage: Bacteria > Pseudomonadati > Pseudomonadota > Betaproteobacteria > Burkholderiales > Comamonadaceae > Comamonas > Comamonas jiangduensis. Next base: position 28,476 of record NZ_JARXOV010000022.1, on the reverse strand, counting down.
GCGCATCAACATCGCCACCTGCTCCATCGGTGCCGCCCAGGGCGCACTCACCCAGGCGCAGCAGTACATGCAGGAGCGCAAGCAGTTCGGCAAGGCCATCGCCAGCTTCCAGGCGCTGCAGTTCAAGCTGGCCGACATGGCGACCGAGCTGGTTGCCGCGCGCCAGATGGTGCGCCTGGCTGCCAGCAAACTGGATGCCTCCGCCCCCGACGCCAGCACCTACTGCGCCATGGCCAAGCGCTTTGCCACGGACGCCGGCTTCATGGTCTGCAACGAGGCCCTGCAGCTGCACGGCGGCTATGGCTACATCCGCGAGTACCCGCTGGAGCGCCTGATGCGCGATGCGCGCGTGCACCAGATCCTGGAGGGCACGAACGAGATCATGCGTGTCATCATTGCCCGGCGCATGCTGGAGGCCGACGCGCCCGACGCCATCCGCTGACATTTTTCATAGCTGGCAGCGCGCACTGCACCAGCCTCAACGCCATTTTTCACACCAAAACCACCATGCCTGCCCGCCCGCTTTCCGAAGACACCTTGCAGCTCATCGACGCCGTGCGCGAAGCGCTGCTGGATGCCGGCGAGGTCGAGGAAAAGCGCATGTTCGGCTGCCATGTCTTCATGGTCAACGGCAAGCTGTGCCTGGGTGTGGAAGGCGACGAGCTGCTGGTGCGATTGCCGCCAGACACGCACGCCGCCGTGGCGGAAACGCCGGGCGTGCGCACCCTGTCCAGCAAGGGGCTGATGGACGGCTACTTCTACATCAGCCCCGCCGCCTACGCCACGCGCGCACAGTGGCAGCACTGGATCGCTGCGGCCCTGGCCTTCAACCCGCTGGCCAAGGCCACGCGCAAGAAGGCCGCACGCGGTGACGGGGCACCGACGCGCTCTCTCAAAGAGAGCACACCACGGTCTTCCAGCCTGCGCAAAACGGCCAAAACACCCAGCAACACGAAGGCCACGCCGCGCTCGCCTGCGCGCAAGCACTCCGTGTTCGATGACGACGCCTGACCGGCCCGGAGATCCGCCATGCCCATCCGCATCGTTCAACTTGGCAGCCCGCGCAGCGCGGGCGAAGGCCTGCGCATCGGCACCGTGCGCCGCCCGCCGCGCGGTGTGCCCAAGGCCGAATTTGCCCGTCGCGACTATTACGACGTCTGGTACCCGGAGCTGTCGCCCTCGGCCGAACTCATGGCCCTGGGCCAGGCGGCGCAGAAAAACGGCGACGCCAAGGACTGGCAACAGTTTGAGAAAGCCTTTCGCAAGGCCATGGCCGAAGCCCCGGCGGCGCGCACGCTGGACCTGCTGGCGGCGTTGTCGCACCACGGCCGTTTCGCCCTGGGCTGCTATTGCGAGGACGAAGCCCGCTGCCACCGCAGCATTTTGCGCAGCCTGCTGGCCGAGCGCGGGGCCGACTTCAGCATAGGCCAGCTCACATTGCAAGACTTTTAGGCCTCCTACCCTTATCACACCAGCGCAGACAGCTAGTTTTTTTGAAGATTACAACCCCAGTTCAACACCACCAGGAGACAACGGTATGACCACCATCGCTTTCATCGGCCTCGGCAACATGGGCGGCCCCATGGCCATCAACCTGCAAAAAGCCGGCCACGCCGTGCGCGCCTTCGACCTGTCCAAGGAGGCCGTCGCCAAGGTGGTCGCTGAAGGCGCCACCGCCGCCTTCAGCGCACAGGACGCTGTGCAGGGCGCCAAGGTGGTGGTCACCATGCTGCCCGCCAGCCAGCACGTGGAGGCCCTGTTCCTGGGCAAGGACGGCGCCCCCGGTCTGCTGGCCAGCATTGCGCCGGGCACGCTGGTGATCGACAGTTCCACCATCGCCGCCGCCACCAGCCAGAAGGTGGCCAAGGCGGCCGATGCCGCCGGCATCGACTTCATCGACGCCCCGGTGTCGGGCGGCACGGGCGGCGCGATTGCGGGCACGCTGACCTTCATGGTCGGCGGCACCACGGCACAGCTGGAACGCGCCCAGCCCTACCTGGAAAAAATGGGCGCCAACATCTTCCACGCCGGCGCCGTGGGGGCCGGCCAGACCGCCAAGATCTGCAACAACATGCTGCTAGGCATTCTGATGGTGGGCACCAGCGAAGCCATCGCCCTGGGCGTGGCCAACGGCCTGGACCCCAAGGTGCTGAGCGAGATCATGCGCCGCAGTTCCGGCGGCAACTGGGCGCTGGAAAAGTACAACCCCTTCCCCGGCGTGCACGAGAATGCCCCTGCCAGCAAGGGCTATGCCGGCGGCTTTGGCACGGACCTGATGCTCAAGGACCTGGGCCTGGCCCAGGACAACGCCATCGCCACCAAGGCCAGTACCCCGCTGGGCGGCATGGCACGCGCCATCTATGCGGCCCACAGCATTGCGGGCCACGGAGGCCAGGACTTCTCCAGCATCATCAAGATGCTGCAAAAACCGTGATGGCCTGAGCCGCCACGGTTGATTCACCTCCCAGGCCGCCAGGCATGTGTCTGGCGGTTTGTTTTTTGGGGGGCGATGGCGCGTCGTGCAGACGAACCATTAGGCGAACCTGTTGGGGCCCTCTCTGCCATGCCCCACGGGTCGTAGAGCCCGGGCTCAAATACACGGAGCCGTCAATTGGGTGCGCTGGCCTCATCGTCTTCACGGGAAAGCACTTTCCCGGCCAAGGTATACGGATTGGTGCGCAAGCTGGGGTGGAAAAGTGCTACGAATCACTCGGTTTTCAGGCGGCGGAGGATGTCTATGACAAGGGTGGCATCGCCCACATCGACGTGCTGAAACCAGCAGTATCGGTCGCTGGATTTGCAGTGAGATGGCGTGCTCAGGTAAAGGCCCCCCGTTAACGCCAAGTGCCGCAAGCGTCACACCCTGAGCTCCATGCATGGTGCATATGGTGGCCCTCTACGCTGCCCAGCCAAACACGGAAGTACCAGTTTGCACCGGCCTCCATGCATCAATTCCAGCTTTCGCTATGTGACGAAAAGAGGGATACACGCCAGCGCCACGGGTTGTCCAAGGATTTTCCCCCATCACGAGCCGCGCCATGATCAACCAAGAGCGTACTGCGGAGTGGTCTTCAAAAACTCCAACGTCTTTTCAAAAGGCAAGGGGCGGCTGAAGAAGTAGCCCTGCATCTCGCTGCACCCCAATTGGTGCAGTATCTCCAGTTGCTGCGCCGTTTCTACGCCTTCGGCAATCACGTTCAGCTTGAAATTCTTGGCGATGCCCACAATCGCCTGGATGATGGCGTAGGAGTCCTGCGACAGGCCCAGGTCACGCACAAAGGATTGATCGATCTTGATGCGATTGACCGAAAACCGGCGCAAGTAATTCAGCGATGAATAACGCGTGCCGAAATCATCGATGGAGATGTGAATCCCGGTATCGCGCAAGCGCTGAATGCGCGCAACGATACTTTCAACATCCTTCATGAGCAGGCTCTCGGTGATTTCGATGTCCAGCAACTGGGGGGGCACGCCAAACTCCTCCAGCGGCAGCTGGATACGCTCCATGAAATCACTTCGATCGAATTCACGGGGCGAGAGGTTGATGCCAAGGCGCAGATTGTCAAAACCCATGGCACTCAAGGCCGCAAAATGGGAACAGGCCTTCCACAGCACCCAGTCACTGATGGCCACAATCAACCCTGTTTCCTCAGCAATCGGGATGAAAACATCGGGGCTGATCATTCCTTCCTTGGGGTGGTGCCAACGAATGAGCACCTCCAAACCTGTCGCTTGACCAGTCAAAGCCTCGATCTGCGGCTGAAAGTACAGCTCGAACTGGTCGCCCTGTTTGACGGCTTCACGCAGGTCATTCTCAATCGACAAGCGGTTCAGGTAGGTGGTCTGCATGTGCGGCAAAAAAGCTGCGCAGCCATTTTTGCCCTGCCCTTTCACCTGGTACATGGCCATGTCGGCGCAGCGGATCAGTTCTGCGGCATTCGTCGCGTCTTCCGGATAGACCGCAACGCCAATGCTCGTCGTAGCCAGAAACTGCGTATCCGAGACCCTGAAGGGCTTGCGCAATTCCTCCTGGATTTTTTCCGTGATCACGGCAATGTCATCGCGATGCGCCAGGGACGGCAGCAAGACGGTGAATTCATCCCCACCCTGGCGCGCCAGGGTGTCGCCATTGCGCAGGCATTTGCGCACACGCGCCGCAAACTCCCGCAAAAGCTGGTCGCCAACGGCATGGCCATAGGTGTCGTTGACCAGCTTGAAGCGATCCAGATCGAAAAACATCACGGCCAGTTTTTCTTTGCGGCGGCTCGCCTCGACAATGGCCATCTCCAGGCGATCCATGAACAGGTTGCGATTGGGCAGCTTGGTCAACAAATCGTGCAAGGCCTGAAAGGCAATTGTTTCTTCTGCGCGCTTGCGCTCGGAAATGTCGCGGGCCACGCCAGCTGTGCCCAGAAAGCGTCCTGTCTGCCCGATATCCTGGGCCTCATACACGCCCTGGGTACTCAGGATGGCCGTGATCTCGCTGCCGCTGCTGGCCTTGGGCGATACCGGATTGACGCGAAAGCGCACTTCCTTGTTGCTGGTGGCGCGCAGACCGACACGCCGCTCCTTGAACGCATATTGCACGTGCAGGTAGTCGCGCGGGTCGACGATCAGCGAGTAGTGCTTGCCAATCAGCTCATCGGCCTCGTACCCCAACAGGCTGTATACGCGGCTGTTCATGAAGGTAAAAAAACCTTCTCGGTTGAGCGTAAAGATGATGTCGGGGGACTGCTCCACCAAAAATCGGTGCAAACGTTCCGAGTGCTTGAGCTGGGCCGAGATGATGGCGTGCTCCTTGTCCCGCTGCCGGTGGTTCAAAGCACGCTCGACCGCCAGCAACATATCGTCCGGATCGCAATCCTTGCGCAAAAACTCAAAAGCCCGGTAGCGCAAGGCATGGATTGCGGAATTGATGGATTTGTCAGCGCTGAAGACAATCACGGTGGTGTTGATCTTGTTGGCGGTCAACCACTCCATGATCTCCAGCCCCGAAATGTCCGGCAGCTTCAAATCCAGGATCACCAGATCGATTTTTCCCTCTTTGAGCTTGGACAAGGCTTCTTGTCCATTCTCGGCCTCCTCAATGACCCGCTGCTCATGGGCCAGCAAGGTTTTGTAGGCGGTTCGAAAGCGTGCTTCGTCGTCAGCAATCAAGAGATGGCAGCCTGTCTCCAGGTTTTGAGGGCTGTCGGGAACGCCCAGGATGCTGATGGCATTCATGTGAGTGCGCTCTCCGGTATGAATTTTGGAACCAGTAGTTCGATGCAGGTCCCCGTTCCCGGCTGGCTGCGGCAGGTGATCAAAATTCCTTCCTGCTTTGCGAGCCGCCCCACCAGTGACAGGCCCAATCCACGCGTTTGTGTCGCGGAAACGGCTGCAGGCTCGTACAGGGTGCGGATTTTTGCTTCGCTGATGCCAGGACCCGTGTCATCAATCCGAAGCTGCGCGTAAGGGGCGCCCCCGTGCACCACACCGTCAATCAGGGCAATTTTGACCAGCTCGCCCGCCCCCAATGCCTCTGATGCGTTCTTCCAGAGATTGAGCACGATCTGCTTGAAACTGTCGCGCCCCACAGAGGCAAGGATTTCAACCGTGGGCACTTGCTTTTCAACCCGGATCCCTTTTTGTTTGAATAGGGGATCAGCATACAGGGCCAGAAAATCGCTCAGCACGCCCGCCAGATCAATGCTCTGGCGGGCGGCGTGCTGGGCTTGGTCATCGGCCATTTTCCCGACGATAGCGGCAACACGGTCAATTTCTTCAGTGAGGATTCCCAGTTCCTGGCGAACGCCGTCTTCAGGCAGCTTGCGTTCCAGAATCTTCAAATAGCTCTTGATGATGCCGAGCGGATTGCCTGCTTCATGAACGATCTGGCGCGCGTGCCGGGTAAATTGCTGACTCCGCTCCTCCTCGGCCTGCTGTTGCTGTTGCTCAGCCACCAGCACCACATCCAGGCTCAACGCAGCAATTTTTCCAAAATGGCTCAACCACGGAATGCGTCGCTGCAGGCCTGCGTATTGCTGGGAAGACAGACCGCAGAGGATGACGCCCACCGTCCGCTGGCGGGCCACCATCGGAATGCACAACAGGCCCTCCGCCGAGAGCGCGCGCACCAATTGCTGGTCGAGCAAAGCCAACGGCTGGGTGCTGGCAAACGATGCGCTGACTTGGCGATCAGCGACAGCGGCCGCCGCCAGACATCCGGCAGGAGCCAAGGGGATCGAGAGGTGGCAAAAAAGCGAAGGTTGGTCGTCCACCCCATCGCCCGTCAATACAGTACCTGAAGCATCAACCAGCAAGATGGCCATGCTTGGCAGCTCAAACAAAATGCGCGCAGACTCTCGCAGCGCCAGCAGCACCTCCTTGACGTTGCCAAGTTGCAGCAAATCCTGCTGCAGCGGCTGCAGCAAAGCCATACCGCCCACCATCACTGACAGCTCGCTATCGGCAGGGCTGAGCGCCATGACGGGGGCACTGGTCGCGGGCACCTGCTGGATGGCTCGTTGAGGAAATTCCGCAGCCACCGCAATCCCCATGGCCTCCACAATCTGCCGGGTGCGCTCCACCGCACGCGCTCGCGTCGCAGCCAATGCCGCTTGGTCGATGGAAAGCGCGGTGCGCTCAATCAGTGCCCCGTATTCGACCGCGTCCTCCTCCAGCGCCGTGAGCGCCTGCGCGAGCCACACGGCTTGTGGCAATACTGTCGCTGCGGCTATCTCAGTGGCACGGGCATGGTGAAACGCAATACCATCGCCCAGCACCGAGTTCAGCCCCCAATGAGCGATCAGCCACGCCCCGACCTCACCGTGTGTAGTGCCAAAAAGCTGTTCCTCATCGGCAGTCAGCGAAGGGTGTGCCGATACATTTGCCAGGAACTGACGATAGGGATCACCGATGGCCTGCAGCAAAATCAATTCACCGATGTCGTGCAGCAGACCGGATAAATAAGCGTCGTCCGGGTTTTTCAAACCGGCCTGCTCGGCAATGCCCCGTGCAAGCTCACCCACCAGCAATGAATGGCACCAGAAATCCGCCACTTCGGCCGATGCAAGCTGGTTGTCTTTGTCAAACAGCCTTTGGATGGACAGGCACGTGACCAAAGCGCGCACCAGTCGAATACCGATGGAAGTGAGGCAGTCCTCAATCGTTGTGAGTTCTTTCGCTCGCCGCAGCGCAGGCGAATTGGCGACCGACAGAATGCGGCTCGTCAAGCCAGGATCTTGGCTGACAATCTGCGCCAAATCGGCAATAGAAGACGCCTCATCCTCCATGGCACGCATCAGATGCACCAAGACTTCAGGTGGCGACGGGATCCTCCCGGTTGCTACGAACTCCCGAACGACCTCTGGTAGTCGATGCATGGCTGGCATTGCTTTGATTTGTGGTTGTGTCAAATACTTTATAAGTTTTTATTGATACAAAAACAATAAATCGGCACAACAGCGCCTACTTGATCATCACAAACAACAACTCACAGAGATATTGCATTCGAAAGCGCCTTTGTCCTACATGTGCGCTGTTGCTTATATCGATGTGCGACTAGCAGTAGTCTTGAGGCATGAGCAGCCTGCCCAGCATTTTTTGCAACTAGACCATTCACAGCCCAAACAACCTCTAACGTTTACTGCGTAAGCGCTAGCAGCTATTGTTTTCACTGATTACTTTTGCAGCCGCCGCAACTCGAGCACATCGCCCTGTATGGAGACTTGAAACTGTCGCAAGAAATTCTGGCCCAGCAGTGCATCTTGCGCAGTGCGGCCGGTATAGCCGGTACCTACCGTCAGATTGCGCACCTGCAGCGGCCCCACCTGAATGTTTTGCGCCCGCACCAGCCGCCCCATGCGCGGGCCATTCGCAGTCTGAAACTGCACCACCTGCCCACCCTCCAGCCCGGCACGCTGTGCCAAGGCATCGGTCACGGCAATCGATGAAGCCCCCGTATCCACCATGAAGCGCACGGGTTGGCCATTGATGCTGCCATCCGCGTAAAAGTGACCATCGCGCTGGCGCTGCAGTTGCAAACTACCATTGGAGAGAACGACCGCCTCGGAAGGCTGCAGGTAACGCTCCATGGCCACGTACATCACGCCCAGCGCCACCAGCCAAAACAGCGCCATGCCCAGGTTTAAGCGCCACAACGAGCGCCCAGTGTGCCTACGGCGCGTAGCTGCCTTTGCCATCATGGCAGTTGCGGGGCGGCCAGGCGTCGGTGCTCGCCCCCCTCCACCGTGCCAAATCGGGCATCGTTACCTTCCCACTGGGCTCGGTAGCCACGGATGGCGTCCAAGTCCTTGCCCAAGAAGTTCCACCACATGGTCACTTGCTCGGCAAAAGGCGTGCCACCCACCAACAGCAAGCGCGTGCCAGCGTGTAGTTGCAGCGCAAGTTGTGTGCGGCCAGGCGCCAAATAAGCCAGCTCATCGTGAACGAAAGCTTGGCCGTCCAGTGCAAAGCCGCCAGTCAAGGCCACCAGCCCATATTCAAAGTCTGCCTGCAGTTCCAGCGCTAGCGCTACACCCGCATCTGCGCGCACGTCCAAGCCAATCAATGGCGAATGCAGCTCGGTCGGAGCGGTATGTGTGCCATAGCTACCTGCCATCAGTGACCATACACACCCCTGCGCTTGCCACTGCGGCACCTGCGCGTAGTGCGCAAATGCCGGCGGTTGATCGGCTACCGCATCGGGCAAGGCAATCCACAACTGTGCAGCGTGAATGCGGCCACCGGGCGTCACAGAATCTTCGGTGTGCGAGATACCGTAGCCTGCCGTCATCAAATTGACCTGCTGCGGACGCACAATTTGCACAGAGCCCAAGCTGTCGCGGTGCATGACTTCGCCTTCCATCATCCACGTGAAGGTCTGCAGCCGAGTGTGCGGATGCGCACCCACGTGCATGCCCCCGCCTTGCGGGAACTGCAGCGGCCCCAAATGATCCAGAAAACACCATGCGCCAATCATGCGCCGCGCTTTCGTGGGCAAAAGGCGGGCAATCTCCATCCCCTCCCCCAAGCTGCCTTTGCGGCCGGTAATGCGTTGCACTGCAGGAAAAGTAGGCTCAGACATGCAGTTCTCCTTGGAGGGATTGGGATCGTAGGTCGCTGACTGCGAATCTACCGCAGCATCTGGCAGGCCAGTGCCTGCACTGCTGCGGCCGAAAGGTCATTGGCTGGCAGGCTCTGGCGCTGGGGCCATTGTGTGAAATGCTTGGACTGCGAACGCTCGTACTGCGGGTCGTAGTGCAAGCGCATAAGCTCTTCAAACAAGGCGGGCAAATCGCCCTCGCGGGCCCACGCTTGCCAGCGGGCAATCGTTTCGTTGCCCTGTATCTCTTTCAGAAAACCCAACCGCTCGCACAGACTCTCGACGTCATCCCCCAGGTAGGCATAGTCGCGCAGCAAATATTCCAGCCGCGCCTGTGGCGTGGCATCAATTTCCACCACGGCAGATTTGCGCATGTGCTGCACCAGTTGCAAGGGCAGTGCGATACGGCCAATCTTGGGGCTTTCTCCTTCGATAAACACGGGTTGACTTACATCCAGCGCTTTCAGCTCTTGCGCCAGCAAAGTATCGAAATGCTTTTGGCTGGGCTGAGCAATACCCGGCAGCCCCCCCAGCAAGGAACCCTTGTGGCGCGCCAGCCCTTCCAAATCCAGCACTTGTGCGCCTTGTTCCTTCAACGCGTGCAGCAGCCTGGTTTTGGCGCTGCCCGTAGCACCGCACAGCACGCGCAGTTGCAATTGCGGCACGATGGCCTCCGTCACTTCCAGCACATGGTGGCGAAATGCCTTGTAACCGCCCGCCAATTGCTGCGCATCCCAGCCCACCAGGCGCAGCCACGTCACCATGGAGCCGCTGCGCAAACCGCCGCGCCAGCAATAGACCAAGGGTTTCCAGTTCGCAGGTTTGTCCGCAAAAGTGGTGTGCAAATGCCTGGCCAAATTGGCAGCCACCATGGCCGCACCCAGACGTTTGGCCTCAAACGGACTGACTTGCTTATAGATAGTGCCAATCGTGACCCGCTCTTCATTGCTGAGCACAGGGCAATTGATGGCACCCGGAATGCGGTCTAGTTCAAACTCTGCAGGGGTGCGGGCGTCAATGATGCAGTCGTACTGCGCAATATCAGTAACGCGAACGGGTTGGCGGTGGGACATGAAAATTCAACAGTGCTTATGCGGGCGCTCAGGCTCGACAGTCTTTTCCACAGCGTGGTGTGTGGATACCAGGCAAGGATGGTCGAGCCTCGACACGCCTCCGCCGCAGCAGAGAACCTTGATGACAAGGTATGAATTGTCACCGTTCTCGCCTGCTCCTGCAGAGCACACGGCAGCAGTGGCAGTGCAGGTGTTGTCTTACATCCGACTGCGAGGGTTTGCAGCGGTATAGACATTCACAATCTATGCAACCATATGCATACATTCCCCGTCAGCCTTCATCGGTTAAAGACTGGAATGTAGGTCTTGTATGAGACACATAACTAGAATCCTGCCTACAAGCGTCAAGTTTTAAAAAGGTAACCCCATGGTGCAACTATCCAGACGCCAGTTCATGCAAGTGACTGGTTCGAGTCTGGCGGCATCCAGCTTGGCAGTGATGGGCTTCTCGCCCACCGCCGCTCTTGCTGAAGTACGCCAGTTCAAGCTGGCCGCTACCACCGTCACACGGCAGACATGCACGTACTGCTCGGTCGGTTGCGGTCTTTTGATGTATTCGTACAGCGACGGTGTCAAGAACGCCAAGCTGTCCGTCATGCACGTTGAAGGCGACCCAGATCACCCTGTTAACCGCGGCACACTGTGCCCCAAGGGTGCTTCGCTGCTCGACTTCGTGCACAGCCCCAACCGCCTCAAGTACCCTGAGTACCGCGCTCCTGGCTCTACCGAGTGGAAGCGCATGTCTTGGGACGAAGCCTTGGACCGTATCGCCAAACTTCTGAAAGAAGACCGCGACGCCAACTTCGTTGAGAAGAATGAAAAGGGCCAAACGGTTAACCGTTGGCTCACCACCGGCATGCTGGCTGCTTCAGCTTCCAGCAACGAAGCCGGTTACGTCACACACAAGGTAGCCCGCTCCTGGGGTCTGCTGGCGCTCGATAACCAAGCACGTGTCTGACACGGCCCGACGGTGGCAGGTCTTGCCCCGACGTTTGGCCGTGGAGCCATGACCAATCACTGGGAAGACATCAAGAATGCTGATGTGATTCTCGTGATGGGTGGTAACGCAGCAGAAGCTCACCCCTGTGGCTTCAAGTGGGTCACCGAAGCGAAGGAGCACAACGGTGCGCACTTCATGGTGGTCGATCCCCGTTTCAACCGCTCCGCATCGGTTGCCGATTTCTACGCCCCTATCCGTTCGGGCTCGGACATCGTATTCCTGGGCGGCATCATCAATTACCTGTTGACCAACGACAAGATCCACCATGAGTACGTGAAGAACTACACAGACTTCTCGTTCATCGTGCGTGAAGATTTTGCGTTCGACGAAGGTATCTTCTCGGGCTACAACCCCGAAACTCGCACTTACGATAAATCGTCGTGGGATTACGAGCTGGGTGAAGATGGCTTTGTGAAGGTTGACCCCACGCTGCAGCATCCACGCTGCGTGTACCAGTGGCTCAAGCGCCACTACGCAAGCTACACCCCCGAAAAGGTGGAAAGCATCTGCGGTACACCCAAGGCAAAGTTCCTGCACGTTGCTGAGCAATTCGCGTCGACCGCAGTTGCTGGCCGTGTTGCGACCATCATGTATGCCCTGGGCTGGACCCAGCACACCACCGGCGCACAGATGCTGCGTACAGGTGCCATGATTCAGCTGCTGTGCGGCAACATCGGTGTGGCTGGCGGCGGGATGAACGCATTGCGCGGTCACTCCAACATCCAGGGTCTCACGGACTTGGGCATCTTGTCTGCTTCGTTACCAGGTTACCTGACGCTGCCCAACGAAAGCGAGCAAGAGTACGAGAAGTACATTGGTGCACGTACACCCAAGATGCTGCGCCCCGGCCAGATGAACTATTGGGCCAATACGCCCAAGTTCCACGTGAGCCTGATGAAAGCATGGTGGGGCCCTGCTGCGACTGCCGAAAACAACTGGGCTTATGACTATCTGCCCAAGTTGGACAAGCAGTACGACATGCTGCAGATCACCGACATGATGGTGCAAGGCAAGGTCAATGGTTACATTGCCCAAGGCTTTAACCCATTGGCATCGCTGGCCAACTCGAACAACGTTCGCAATGGCTTGAGCAAGCTGAAGTTCTTGGTCGTGATGGATCCGCTGGTCACAGAAACTTCCGAGTTCTGGAAGAACCACGGTGAGTTCAACGACGTAGACAGCGCTTCGATCCAAACCGAAGTATTCCGCCTGCCCACCACCTGCTTCGCAGAAGAAGACGGCGCAGTCGTGAGTTCCTCACGCGTGCTGCAGTGGCACTGGAAGGCCTCGGACGCTCCGGGCGAAGCCAAGACCGACATTGCGATCATGTCTGGCCTGCACCTGCGCTTGAAGAAGATGTACGAAAAGGACGGCGGCAAGTTCCCCGACCCCATCGTCAATCTCTACTGGCCTTATGCACAGGCAGCACACCCAACCTCCGAGGAAATTGCCAAGGAGTACAACGGTCGTGCATTGGCAGATATCAAGGACGCCAATGGCAACGTCATCCGCAAGGCTGGCGAGCAACTGGGCGGTTTTGGTGAGATGCGTGATGACGGCACCACCTTGGGTGGTTGCTGGATCTGGGCTGGTAGCTGGACTTCGTCGGGCAACCAGATGGCTCGTCGCGACAACAGCGACCCCACCGGCATTGGCAATACGCTGAACTGGGCTTGGGCATGGCCTGCCAACCGCCGCATTCTGTACAACCGTGCATCGTGCGACCGTCAGGGCAATCCGTTCAACCCCAACCGCGTGCTGATCAAGTGGGATGGCAAGAAGTGGGCTGGCGCTGACGTGCCAGACGTGGCGGTGGGCCTGGATCCAGAAGTCATCAACCCCTTCATCATGAACCCCGAAGGCGTGGCTCGCTTCTTTGCTCGCAAGGGCATGAACGAAGGTCCGTTCCCTACGCACTACGAAGCGTTCGACAATCCATTGGGCTACAACCCGATGTACCCCGAGAACAAGCTGGCGGTGATCAACCCCGCTGCACGTATCTTGGAGTCGACCAAGGGTACCGCTGGCGATCCGAAGGACTACCCACACGTGGGTACTACTTATCGCCTGACCGAGCACTTCCACTACTGGACCAAGCACGTTCAGCTGAACAACATCATTCAGCCTGAACAGTTTGTGGAAATTGGTGAAGCGCTGGCCAAGGAGTTGGGCATTGAGACCGGCCAAAAGGTCAAGGTCTCGTCCAAGCGCGGCTTCGTGAAGGCAGCGGCTGTGGTGACTAAGCGCATCAAGCCCATGCAGATCGACGGCAAGACCATCCACCACGTGGGTATCCCCATCCACTGGGGCTTCTCGACGACAGGTCGCAAGGGCTACATGGCCAACAACCTGACCGCATCGATTGGCGATGGCAACAGCAACACCCCTGAGTCCAAGACCTTCTTGGTCAAGGTCGAGAAGGCATAAGGAGGAATAGCTGATGTCTTCAACCATGTCTCTCGATATCAAGCGTCGTTCCGCAACGACTACGCCTTCGCCGAGCGCACGCGGTGCGCACAGCGGAGAAGTGGCCAAGTTGATCGACGTCTCCAAATGCATTGGCTGCAAGGCTTGCCAAACAGCATGCATGGAGTGGAACGATCTGCGTGACGAAGTCGGCACATTGGCTGCCGGCGTGTATGACAATCCAACCGACCTCACGGCCGATTCTTGGACTGTCATGCGCTTCACGGAATACGAAAACGAAGCCACAGGCAACTTGGAATGGCTGATCCGCAAGGACGGCTGTATGCACTGTGAAGACCCAGGTTGCCTGAAGGCCTGCCCATCGCCCGGTGCGATCGTGCAGTACGCCAACGGCATCGTGGACTTCCAGCAAGACCAGTGTGTGGGCTGCGGTTACTGCGTGACCGGCTGCCCATTCAACATTCCACGTATTTCCAAGAAGGACCACAAGGCGTACAAGTGCACCTTGTGTTCGGATCGCGTGGCTGTGGGCCGTGAACCTGCTTGCGTAAAGACCTGCCCCACCGGCGCCATCATGTTTGGCACCAAGAAGGCGATGCACGACCAAGCAGAGCGCCGCATTGGCGATCTGCAAAAGCGTGGCTACGCCAATGCTGGTTTGTACGACCCTGCCGCTGTGGGTGGCACACACGTCATGTATGTGCTGCACCACGCCGACAAGCCTTCCCTCTACAAGGGCCTGCCCGACGATCCCAAGATCAGTCCTATGGTTTCTCTGTGGAAGGGTGTTGCCAAGCCTTTGGCTATGGCAGCTTTGGGCGCAGCCGCTGTTGGCAGCTTGTTCCACTACATCACCAAGGGCCCGAACGAAGTGTCCAAGGACTTGGAAGATGAAATGGACCGCAAGGACGCCGAAGCCGAGAAGAAGGAGAACGGCCAATGAAACGCAATCCACGCGACCTCGTGCGCTATAACGCATCGGAACGCGCCAACCACTGGGTGGTAGGCATTTGCTTCATCTTGCTGGCTTTGTCTGGCTTGGCGTTCTTCCACCCCGCCTTCTTTCCGCTGACTCAGCTGTTCGGTGGCGGCCCCTGGACCCGCATCCTGCACCCCTACATTGGTGTTGTGATGGCGGTGTTCTTCATCATCATGGCGTTGCGCTTCTGGCGCTTGAACGTGATTGAGCCGCGCGATATCGAGTGGCTCAAGAACGTGAACAAGATGATTGATGGCGACGACCACGACATGCCTGAACAAGGCAAGTACAACGGCGGTCAAAAGCTGTTGTTCTGGGGCTTGGTCATCGGCATGGCCTTGATCACCGTGTCGGGCTTTGTGATGTGGCGCGCTTGGTGGAATCTGCCCGTGGACATGGTCCGCGTAGCTTCTACCCTGCACGCTATCGCAGCCGTGTGGATGATTGGTCTGATCATCATGCACGTCTATGCGGCTATTTGGACCCGCGGCACCGTGCGCGCAATGATGTATGGCACAGTGACCCGTGCTTGGGCCAAGCAACATCACCGCGGCTGGTATCGCAAGGTAACTGGCGACAACGACTGAGCCAGACGACTGATCGAAAAATAGAAGTCACTTAGACGCTTGTTGATTACCGCCGGACGCCCCAAGCTGGGCGTACCGGCGGTTTCAATTTAGGGATTCCTTTTATGCAACAACGCATTCTTCAACCCGGCGAAATCGAAGCGCTGGACAAGACCTCTTTCCCGCGCATTCTGCTGCCTCAAGTGGGCAGCTTGTTTCTTGAGCGTGCGGCGCGCCTGCGCCAACTCTCTGAGGACAACCCGATTGCGGACTACCTGCAATTTGCAGCCAAAATCGTGGATGCTCAGCATGCAGCGCAAGCATCGGTAACGCTGCAGCCACTGGACACCAGCACCATGGAGCGCGCGCAGCAGTTCTCCATGCCGCTGCTGCCAGCAGCCGAACATATTGACCCCGCTTGGCACCAGGTGCTGGATGCCATGCTGGACACCCTTGCTGGCAACGAAGGCTTGCCAGAGCCGCTGCAGCCCCTGATTACCTCTTTGCGTGAGCTGGCTAAGGAAGAGCGCGACGAAATCGCCACCCGCCTGCTGCAAAAAGAGGTAGCGGCCCGCCACATCGGCATGGCGCCATTTATCATGGCTGCCTTGCAAGTGACCTACGCCAAGCGTGCGGCAGCGCTGAATGCTGCGGACGTTCCGTACACAGACCCTGCATCCATCTGCCCCGTCTGCGCCAGCGAGCCTGTGGCAAGCGTGCTGCGCATTGGCGGCAAGGCCAATGGCCACCGCTACCTGCACTGCGGCACCTGCTGCACCGAATGGCACATGGTGCGCGTGAAATGCTCACACTGCGAATCCACCAAGGGCATTCACTATGAAACCATCGAAGGTGGCAACGATGCTATCACAGCGGAAACCTGCGATGAATGCGGCACCTACCGCAAGATCGTGAACCAGGAAAAAGACCCGATGGCCGAGCCTCTGGCCGACGATCTGGCCAGCCTGATGCTGGATTTGTTGATGAGTGAGAACACCAAGTTCAAGCGCTCCAGCGCCAACCCCCTGCTGTTTGTTGCTGTGGCGGAAGAGCAAGCTGAAACCCAAAATCAAGGCTTGGTAGACCCTGCGGCACAATAAACGCTGCCACTTGCCGAAAGGCCGCTGCGGCGGCCTTTCTTTATTGGTTTTTGAAAAAGAGTTGCTACCTTGAATACTGCCGCACCGCGTCTGCCCTCCGTGGACAAACTGCTTCAACACCCCGTCTTGCAAGGCTTGCAGACTGAATTTGGTCGCGCCAGTGTGACCGATGCAGTGCGGCAAGTTTTAGACGGCCTGCGCCCCCAACTGCGCGAAGGCAGCTTGCAAGCTGCACAGGTTGAAGAAGCCGCATTGACCCAAGCCGTGCACGAGCGCCTGACAGCGCGTTTTGCACCCCGCCTGAAAACCGTGTTCAACCTCACAGGCACGGTGCTGCACACCAACCTGGGCCGTGCCCTGCTGCCGCAGGAGGCCGTGGATGCAGTCGTCGAAGCCCTCACCAACCCCGCCAACCTCGAATACGACCTGGCCACTGGGGGCCGTGGCGACCGCGATGATCTGGTTGAGCAACTGATTTGCGAACTGACCGGGGCAGAAGCTGCCACCATCGTCAACAACAATGCCGCTGCGGTGCTGCTGGCGCTGTCTACGCTGGCAGCGGGCAAAGAGGTGGTGGTGTCGCGCGGTGAACTGGTGGAAATTGGTGGCGCCTTCCGCATCCCCGACATCATGAAACGTGCAGGCTGCCAGTTGGTAGAAGTAGGCACCACCAACCGCACGCACGCCAAAGACTACGCCGAGGCGGTGACTGAGCACACCGCTCTGCTCATGAAGGTGCACACCAGCAACTACGAAGTGGTGGGCTTTACCAAGGCCGTCTCCGACGCCGAAGTCACCGCCATGGCCCATGCCCGTGGCCTGCCCATGATGGTGGATTTGGGCAGCGGCACCTTGGTCGATCTGCGCGACTGGGGTCTGCCCCATGAAGTCACTGTGCGCGAAACCGTGGATGCAGGGGCGGACATCGTCACCTTCAGCGGCGACAAGCTGCTGGGGGGCCCGCAGGCAGGCATCATCGTCGGGCGCAAAGAGCTGATCGCCAAAATCAAAAAAAATCCCATGAAGCGTGCCCTGCGCGTGGGCAAACTCACGCTGGCAGCGCTGGAGCCCACGCTGCGCCTGTACCTGCACCCCGAAAAACTGGCCCAGCGCCTGACCACGTTGCGCCTGTTTACCCGCCCCCCAGCCGACATGCAGGCCCAAGCCGAACACTTGGCCCCCCAACTGCAAGCCGTGCTGGGTAACGCGTGGGTGGTGGAGACTGCAGCCATGCACAGCCAGATTGGCAGCGGCGCCCTGCCCGTGGAAAGCCTGCCCAGCTATGGCCTGAAGCTGTACCCAGCCAGCGGCAAGCAAGCCGGCCGCCAGCTCACCCAACTGGAAGCACGCCTGCGCGCCCTGCCCCGCGCCGTGATTGGCCGCTTGCACGACGACGCGCTGTGGCTGGATCTGCGCTGCCTGGAAGCCGCCATGCAACCGCAGTTTGAGCAGCAGCTGCACGCGCTTCAAACCTCAAATTCATAGCTATCAGTGCTTGCTGCATAAGCGCTGGAGGGCAATTTGACCCCTATTTTTCAAGACTGACCAGGAAATGTTTGCATGATCATCGGTACCGCCGGACACATTGACCACGGCAAAACCACCTTGGTGCGCGCCCTCACGGGCGTGGAAACCGACCGCCTGAAAGAAGAGAAGGCACGCGGCATCTCGATTGAGCTGGGCTACGCCTACGCGCCCCTGCCCAATGGTGATGTCATGGGCATCATTGATGTGCCTGGCCACGAGCGTTTTGTCCACACCATGGCCGCAGGCGCTGTGGGCATTGATCACGCCTTGCTGGTGGTGGCTGCCGATGACGGCGTCATGCCGCAAACGCTGGAACATTTGGAAATCCTGCAACTGCTGGGCGTCAAAAAAGGCACGGTGGCCCTGACCAAGGTTGACCGCGTGTTGCCTGAGCGGGTGCAAGAAGTCAAGCTGGAGATTGCCGCCATCTTGTCGGTGTCCTCGCTGCATGACAGCCCTATTTTTGAAACTGCCGCCAGCCAGCCGGGCGATGCCGGTGTGCAAGCCTTGCGCGAGTACCTGCAGGTGCAAGCGCAAATGATGCCCGCGCGCGCGCAAGACGGCCTGTTCCGCCTGGCTGTAGATCGTGTCTTCACCTTGCCCGGCCAAGGCACGGTGGTCACCGGTACGGTGTTCAACGGCAAGGTCAGCGTGGGAGACAACTTGGTGCACTCTGGCAGCGGCCAAGCGGTGCGCGTGCGTAGCATCCATGCGCAAAACCAGGCTGCCGACATCGGCGTGGCAGGCCAGCGTTGTGCGCTGAACCTGGCAGGCATTGCCAAGGAAGACATCATCCGCGGCGACTGGATTGCCGACGCACGGGTGCTGCAAGCCAGTGACCGTATCGATATTCGCCTGCACCTGCTGGCCGAAGCACCGCCCATGCAGCAGTGGACGCCGGTGCACGTCCACATCGGCACCCAGCGCTGCACCGCCCACGTCGCACTGCTGCAAGACAGTGCCAATGAGCCCGGCACCGAAGTGCCCGCGCAGCTGGTGCTGGACCACCCCGTATTCACCATCCCCGGTGACCGACTGATTCTGCGCAACGCCCAAGCCAGCCGCACCATTGCAGGCGGCATGGTGCTTGACCCCTATGCCCCAGCCCGCAAACGCCGCAGCGCTGAGCGCATGGCTTATTTGCAAGCGCTGGAATCCCTCATCACCACCGGCAGCCCATCGGCTTTGGTTCACCACGCCAACCACGGCATCAGCCTGTCGCAACTGCAGCGCCTGTCTGGTCGCGCCTTGGACAACCTCGCGCTGCCGGGCACCCAGCACATCCCGCAGCCCGACGGTGACGCGGTGCTGATTGACGCCGAGCGCTGGCAGCGCCTACAGCAGCAAGTGCTGGACACCCTGGCGCGTTTTCACGAAAAGTACCCGGACGAGCCGGGCATCAACGCCGCCCGCCTGCGCCGCATGGCGTGGCCCGGGCTGATCCACCCCCAGCACGACAAACTGTGGCGCGCCCTGCTCGACGAGATGCTGGCAGCGCAGCAACTCACCAGCAGTGGTGCATGGCTACACCTACCCGGCCACAGCGTGCAACTGTCGGCGCCCGAGCAGACCCTGGCCGAGCAACTGCTGCCGCGCCTGCAGGACGGTCGCTTTGATCCACCCTGGGTGCGCGATCTGGCGGCCGACACCGGCACGGGCGAAGAAGTGGTGCGCCAGCTGCTGCGCAAGCTGGCACGCCAGGGCGACATCTTTCAGGTCGTCAAAGACTTGTTCTACACCGCCGCCAACATGGATGAGCTAGCCCGCATCATCAAAGAGCTGGCCTCTGCCACCCCCAACGGCGAAGTGGTGGCACGAGAGTTTCGCGACGCCACCGGCTTGGGCCGCAAGCGCGCTATCCAGATAATTGAGTGCTTTGACCGCCTGGGCTACACGCGCCGCGTGCGCGACGCTCACGTGCTGCGCCCCGATGCACAGTGGCACAGCCAAGTGAAAAAAGGATGAAATTGCCCGCGCACGCAGACGGAGCATGCGCGAACAGCTACAATTTGCACCTCTTCTCAGGAAGGCAATCGTGCCCGGTGGTGCGGCCGGGCTTCAAACCCGGTGGAGGGTGTTAGCCACTCTCGGGTTGGTTCGACTCCAGCTGCTTTCCGCCAGATTTCACCAAGCCCCTGCCCTTCAAGGCAGGGGCTTTGTTATTTGTCCCCAATCCAACGGGGCACAGCCGTTGCGACATAACCGCAAGCGCTAATACAGACCGCATCTGGCGCACAATGGTGGCTATTTCTTTCTCCATGTGCGAGCCACTCCCGTGCTGCGTGCAGCCACTGAATCACCATGACCCAAGCATCTGATACCGCCACAGCCCCCCGCCTGACCTCTTTGTCGCACGGCGGCGGCTGTGGTTGCAAAATTGCCCCCGGCATCTTGGCCAAGCTGATTGGCCAAAGTACCTTGCCCAAACAGTTCTTCCCCGACTTGCTGGTGGGTACCGAAACCGCCGACGACGCTGCCGTCTACCGCATCAATGACGAGCAAGCGATTGTGGCGACGACCGACTTTTTCATGCCCATCGTGGATGACCCCCACGACTTTGGCCGTATTGCTGCCACCAACGCCCTGAGCGACATTTACGCCATGGGCGGCACACCGCTGATGGCGCTGGCCATTGTGGGCATGCCAATCAATGTGCTGCCGCACGAGACCATTGCCGCCATCTTGGATGGTGGCGCTTCGGTCTGCCAGGAAGCAGGCATTCCATTGGCCGGCGGCCACTCGATCGACTCCGTAGAGCCTATCTATGGCCTGGTGGGCATTGGCATCGTCAACCCCAAGCAGATGAAGCGCAATGCCGATGCCAAGGCCGGCGATGTGCTGATTTTGGGCAAGTCCCTGGGGGTCGGCATTTTGTCGGCCGCGCTCAAGAAGAACCTGCTGAATGAGGCGGGCTACCAGTCCATGGTGAATGCCACCACCTTGCTCAACCGCCCGGGCACCGAGCTGTCCAAACTGGACGGCGTACATGCGCTGACCGATGTGACAGGCTTTGGTCTGCTTGGGCACAGCCTGGAGCTGGCTCGTGGTGCCCAGCTGACCGCGCACCTCAACGCCCAGGATTTGCCCGTGCTGCCCGGCGTGCTGGAGCTGGCCGAGCAAGGCATCTTCACCGGTGCCTCTGGCCGCAACTGGGCCTCTTACGGGGAGGCCGTGCGTTTGGCCAGTCACATCACCGACACCCAGCGCGCCTTGCTGACCGATCCGCAAACCTCTGGCGGCTTGCTGGTGTCGTGCAGCCCTGAAACCGTGGAGCAGGTGCTGGCCATTTTCCGCAACGGTGGTTTTGCCGATGCCGCCATCGTGGGGCATATGCAAGCAGGCCCGGCCGAAGTGCTCGTAGCCTGAACGAGGCCCCGCCATGCTTTACGGATGCTGGCACCGACAAAGCCACCTTCCATAATCAAAAAAGCCCTTGGTAATCGCCAAGGGCTTTTTTCATGCGCTGCAGCAGCAAAGCAAACTGTGCACGCTGCGCCTTAAGCCAGCGACTTGTGTTGCATCCATTCGCGCGCCTGATCCAGCGCATAAGCCACGGCGTGCTCGGCCGTCTCAAACACAGGGCTGAAGGTAAAAAACCGCTGGTAGCGGGCAGTGCCTTCACCGCTGTCAATGCTCAGTTGCGAGACAAAGCCTGCGCCTTGCGCCTGCTGCGCGTTGGAGACAAAGGTAAAGCGGTCCATGGTGATGCGCTGGTGATAGCTGTGATCCATCAGGCTGTCCTTTCCGTTGGGGCGACCTAGCGCCCATGCACCACCGTCGTGGTCGTGCTGTAGGTTGATTTTTTGATTTCAACCTACAGCATAGATCGTGCCTGTGTCAGTGCTATGACAAAAAAAGTAGCAGCTTGCGCAGATTTACCAAACACATAAGATGCCAACCACCCTCAACCCATTGATCAGCAAGCGCTAGCAGCTATCAAATTTCAGCAAACCACATAATCAGCCGCCATAGCGCCTGTGCGCTGCCTTAGGCCTGCTGCGCCGCTGGCGGCGTGCTGCTGTGCAGCCCCAGCACCATGCGGCTGTTGACCAACCAGTCTTCCATGATGGTGTCCAACGGGCCTTGGGGCTGCAGCAGGTGCGGCCACTGGCGCACGCAGGCCTCAACGCAGCTTTCGACCTGCCACAGCGCTTCTTTGTTGATCAACACCAGCTCTTGCATGCTGCTGGGGTCTTCTTCAAACATCTTCAGCCAATCCGCCTGCTGGCGCGGGTGGGAGCCTGATTCCGCCAAAGATTTCTCCAGGCTTTGCATGCGCGTGTCCACATAAGACACTGCTGCTGCGCCTGGCAGGCTCTGCCACACCTCGGGCAATTTGCGCTTGCACAACGCCCAGTGCTGCATCACCGTGGCCAGCGTTGCCACCACTTGGCGCACTTCGGCGCTGGTGTGCGCAGGCCCGTCGGCAGCGCTGGGTTCTTCTTGCGCCAGCAAGTCATACACGTGCTGTGTCAGCGTGGCATCAAAGCGGCTGTGGTTCATGCGCAGCATCAGCGACAGGCGCTGCCCGGGCATATCCGTGAACTTGCTGTAGAAGGCAGATATCACCTCTGCCAGCATCAAAATGCGTCCCCAGGGCGAAATCTCGTCGCCTTTGGCGTGGCGGGGGTAACCGCTGCCATCCAGACGTTCATGGTGCTCCAGCACCGCATCTTCTACGCGGCGCGAATACACGCCCGTCTCGCGCACCACCAGCATCGCCGTGATGGAGTGCGCGGCCAGTTGCTTGCGCTCTTGCACGGTCAGTTTGTGTTTGGCATTCTTCCAGCTCGGTGGCATATACAGCATGCCCACATCGTGGAGCAAGGCAGCCGCCGCCAGCTCCGCACAATCTGGCACCGAAAAGCGCTGCTTCACCGCCAGGAAGACGGCGGACATCATCATCAAAATGCTGTGCTCAAACAGCTCGGGCAAGTGGTGGCGCATCACCGTCATCTTGAAAGACGCTTGCTGCGGCCACTGCATGTGGCGCAGCACCTCCATCAGCATGTATTGCTGCGCCCCCAGGTGTGCAGACAGTTGCCTGCCCAGTTGCGTTGAACCAGACAGCAGCATGACTTGCGCTTCCAGGCTGGGAATATCTACCGCGTTTTGCACCTTAAGCTGGTCATCAATCGGTATGTGCAGCTGGTGCAGCTTGAGGCGCTCATACAGCCGGTGATCAATCCGCGCGCCGGTGTCCAGCAGCTTGACGCCACTCGCCGCGTAAATAGCAGACCCCGCCACCACTTCTTGGGTGTCGGCCAAATTCGACACCGCCTGCAGATAATGTGGGTCATTGATCAAGGAGGCACTGCTCAGCAGTGTGGCTGCGTCCTCTGCGGTTTCCGAATCCATGCTGCACACTCTAGTTGTAACTAGTGCGATGTTAGTAGATTCAGTCTAAAAAGAAGCCCACTGCGGAGTGGGCTTGATGTAAGTTAATAAACGCAGGCGTCTCAGCGCAACAGGGTCACGCCGCTTTTGCTCTGGATTTCTTCAAAGCTCACACCCTCGGCCAGCTCCACCACTTTCAAGCCATCGGGGGTGACGTCCAGCACGCCCAAGTCCGTGATGATGCGATCCACCACGCCCACACCTGTCAAAGGCAAGGTGCACTGTGGCAGGATTTTCATGTCGGTGGTGCCATCTTTTTTCTTGGCCACATGCTCCATCAGCACAATCACGCGTTTCACGCCTGCCACCAGGTCCATGGCACCGCCCATGCCTTTGACCATCTTGCCAGGGATCATCCAGTTGGCCAGATCCCCCGTCTCGCTCACTTGCATGGCACCCAGGATCGACAGGTTGATCTTGCCGCCACGAATCATGGCAAACGACTGGTCGGACCCAAAAATGGACGAGCCTGCAATCGTGGTCACCGTTTGCTTGCCCGCATTGATCAGATCGGCATCGACCTGATCTTCTGTGGGAAAGGGGCCAATACCCAGCATGCCGTTTTCAGACTGCAGCCACACTTCTTTATCGCCCGTATGGTTGGCCACCAGCGTAGGAATGCCAATACCCAGATTGACGTAGAAACCGTCTTGCAACTCTTGGGCCGCCCGCGCGGCCATTTGATCTTGCGTCCAAGCCATATCAAACTCCTGCCTTCTCAGTGATGGTGCGCTTTTCAATGCGCTTTTCGGGGGTGGCGTTGTGCACAATGCGGTGCACATAAATACCGGGCAGATGGATGTCGTCCGGCGCAATCTCGCCCACTTCCACCACCTCTTCCACCTCCACCACGCAGACCTTGCCGCAGGTAGCGGCTGCGGGGTTGAAGTTGCGTGCTGTCAGGCGGAATTGCAGGTTGCCGCTTTTGTCGGCACGCCAAGCCTTCACCAGCGCCACATCGGCCACGATGGCGCGCTCCATCACATAGGTCTCACCGTCAAACTCGCGCAGCTCTTTGCCTTCCGCCACTTGCGTGCCTACCCCGGTTTTGGTGAAGAAGGCTGGAATGCCCGCACCACCAGCGCGCATCTTCTCTGCCAAGGTGCCTTGGGGCGTGAATTCCAGCTCCAGCTCACCCGCCAGATACTGGCGCTCAAACTCTTTGTTCTCACCCACGTAGCTGGCAATCATCTTCTTGATTTGGCGGGTCTCCAGCAGCTTGCCCAGGCCAAAGCCGTCCACACCTGCGTTGTTGGATGCAATCGTCAGATCCTTCACACCGCTGTCTCGCAGTGCATCGATCAAGGCCTCGGGGATCCCACACAGGCCAAAGCCACCAACGGCCAGCAACTGACCATCAGCCACCACACCTTGTAAGGCAGCAGCCGCTGAGGGATAGAGTTTTTTCATGTTGTCTCCTTGTTTACTATCGCTGCTTCATACGATACTACCTATCCGCATACGTAGTATTTCCTAGAGAGTTGCACCATGGAGCTAGATCATCGCCTTGCTTTTGAGCTCGCCCCCGTGGGCCTTGTGATCTCGCGCAATCGCATCATGGTGGACTGCAACCTGCGCGTATGCGAGATGTTTGCCATGTCACGCGAGATCATGGTGGGCCAGTCTTTCCAAATTCTGTATCCCAGTGTGGACGAGTACGAGCGTCTGGGTGCGCGCATGGCGCCTATCCTCAACGCCAAGGGCACCTACTCCGACAACCGCATCATGAAGCGCAGCACGGGCGAGACCTTCTGGTGCCATGTCAGCGGACGCGCGCTGGACCGCCACAACCCGCATGCGGAGGGCATCTGGAGTTTTGAGGACATGAGCGAACAACGCCCTGTCAAAGCCGGGCTCACCGGACGTGAGCGCGAAGTGGCCGCGAAGTTGCTGGAAGGCCTGACCTCCAAGGAGATTGGCCGCACCCTGGGAATCAGCCACCGCACCGTAGAGATTTACCGTGCCCGATTGATGCGCAAATACGATGCCAGCACCACCGGTGACCTGGTGCATAAACTGCTGTCTTTGACATAAAAGCGCAGCAAACGCCATGCATCCTGTGCCCATGTTTCTGCGGGCCTTGGACTGGAACAGCGGCCTCATCTGACATACGCCTTCGCATGAGACTGCGCAGAATATTGCGAATGCAACCCACAAGATGTGGCCTGAAATCCTTTATCAGTGCGATGTTTAAAAACAATCAATCTGGTATTTATTTCGATAGTTTTTGATTAAAAATACAAGCACTCGATCAAATTCAACACGCACAGAGCCAAACGGACAGCCTCTTTGCGCAGCCCTCTAGTCTGTCCACCAGCACAAGGAAGCTTGCGATGAACCGCCTTACCACCGCAGCCGGCGCACCGGTACCCAACAACCAGGACTCTCTGACTGCCGGCCCTCGTGGCCCCATGCTGCTGCAAGATTTGTGGCACCTGGAAAAGCTGGCGCACTTTCACCGTGAAGTGATTCCAGAGCGTCGCATGCACGCCAAGGGCTCGGGTGCTTTTGGCACCTTCACTGTCACTGGCGACATCACGGCCTACACCCGTGCCAAGGTGTTTTCTGAAATTGGCAAGAAAACCGAGTTGTTTGCGCGCTTTTCCACGGTCGCCGGTGAGCGCGGCGCGGCCGACGCCGAGCGTGACATCCGCGGTTTCGCCGTGAAGATGTACACCGAAGAGGGCAACTGGGACTTGGTGGGCAACAACACCCCGGTATTCTTCTTCCGCGATCCGCTGAAGTTCCCCGACCTGAACAAAGCCGTCAAGCGCGACCCCTACACCAATATGCGCTCGGCAGAAAACAACTGGGACTTCTGGACCGGCCTGCCCGAAGCCTTGCACCAAATCACCATCGTGATGTCCGACCGCGGCATTCCCAAGGGCTACCGCCATATGCACGGCTTCGGCTCGCACACCTACTCCCTGATCAACAAGGAAGGCGTGCGCCACTATGTGAAATTCCACTGGCGCTGCCATCAAGGCATTGAAAACCTCAGCGACCAAGAAGCCGCTGCCGTGGTGGCCCATGACCGCGAATCTTCACAACGCGACCTGCTGGAAGCGATTGACCGCGGTGACTTCCCCAAGTGGACGCTGTGCGTGCAAATCATGACCGAAGAGCAAGCGAAAACCTACCGCTTCCACCCTTTCGATCTGACCAAAGTCTGGTCCAAGAAAGACTTCCCCCTGATTGAAGTGGGTGTGATGGAGCTCAACCGCAACCCCGACAACTACTACGCGGATGTCGAGCAGGCCTCGTTCGCACCGTCCAACCTGGTGCCCGGCATTGGCCCCTCGCCAGACCGCATGCTGCAGTCCCGCCTGTTCTCGTACGCGGATGCGGCACGCTACCGCCTGGGCGTGAACCACCACCAAATCCCGGTGAACGCCCCGCGCTGCCCCACCAACTACTACCACCGCGATGGCGCCATGCGTATTGACGGCAACTTTGGCCGCACCATTGCCTACGAACCCAACACCAAGGGCGCGTGGCAAGAGCAGCCCGAGTACGCGGAACCCGTGGAAAAGCTGTATGGCGACGTAGCGCGCTGGGACTACCGTGAAGATGACAGCGACTACTTCACCCAGCCCGGTGACCTGTTTCGCCTGATGACACCCGAAAAGCAGCAACTGCTGTTTGCCAACACCGCCCGCAACATTCATGGTGTGTCGCAACACATCATCGACAAGCACATCGAGCACTGCACCAAGGCCGACCCCGCCTACGGCGCAGGCGTGAATGCGGCGCTGGAAGCCCTCAAAGCTGGCAAGCTGTAAGCAGCGACCGCTGCACGGCACCGTGTTGGGACATGCGGCTCACCGCAATCCCAACTCTATGCCCATAGCGGCGGCGCATGCCCGGCCCTCTTTGCCCCGTGCGAAGAGGGCTTTTTTGCAGCCACACCGCCGCTGCGGGGGCCACCATCAACCCACCGTCTCCAGCGCACTGCGCGTTGATGGGAGGGTGGCTGCATAAGGCTGGGTATGGCTGCAGCACCGTTGCTTAACGCTGCCTCCCGTACCGACTAACTTGCTTATTTGCTTAGTTAGGCAGTTGATCCGCCTCAGGCACAGCCACTTGCAAATGCAAGATGGTGAAATACAGCGCCACATCGCCTTGCTGATCGACATAGGTGCCCACTGCCCGCTGCAAGCGAGCGGCAATGCTCAGGCACTCCATACCCACAGGCTTGCCCCCTTGCAAACGGGGCGTCGTCAGCAGGGCCAACTGGTTCTCGCGCCCAAAATCATGCACCACTTCCAGCGCCTGGCCGTGCTGCGCAGGAATGGCCTCATTGGCCCAGCTCCAGACAAAGCTGCCCTCTTGGTCACTGCTGGTGCCCACCAGACACACCGTGGCAATCACCTCATGCAGCGGTGCCTCAAAAGCCAGCAGCGCACGCTCCAGATCCCAGCGGCATTTCAAGGGCGCGGTCAACCCCATTTGCTGCGGCCATTCGGCGTTGCGGGCCACCATGGTTTCGGCGGCTTCGCGGCTCCATGCCGCCCAGTCTGTGGTGTGAAGTGCTTGGCTCATTCCCAATCCGTTGTGCTGTAGGAGCTGCCGATTGTCAGCTACATGACGACCTTGACGCAGCCATATGGCTATGCTGATCCCAAGCCCCCTGCACAGTCCAGCCACGGGCCACAAGTACAACCACCGGAGACACCACCATGCCCAGCGCGCGCTACCCTTTTCCCGACCTGAATACCCTGCCCGAAGATCTGCGCAGCCGCATTCTGGAAGTGCAAGAAAAAGCCGGCTTCATCCCCAATGTGTTTTTGGCGTTTGCCCGCCGCCCTGCCGAATGGCGCGCTTTTTTTGCCTACCACGATGCGCTGATGCTCAAAGACGGGGGTAGCCTGACCAAGGGTGAGCGCGAAATGATCGTCACCGCCACCAGCGCTGCCAACCAGTGCCTGTACTGCGTGGTGGCCCATGGCGCCATGTTGCGCATTTATGAGAAAAAACCGCTGGTGGCCGACCAGGTGGCCGTGAACTACCGCAAAGCCGACATCACGCCCCGCCAGCGCGCCATGCTGGACTTTGCGATGAAGGTCTGCCTGCACAGCCACGAGGTGGAAGATGCCGACTTCGCCGCCTTGCACGCCCACGGTTTTGACGATGAGGACATCTGGGACATTGCCGCCATCACCGCGTTCTTTGGCTTGTCCAACCGCATGGCCAGCTTCAGCGGCATGGCGCCCAACCCGGAGTTTTTTCTGATGGGGCGCATCCCCAAGGCCAAGCCTTAAGCCAGCTGCCCTGGACGTTCAGCCATGCCAACGAGTGGTTGAACCCATAAAACCATAGCTG
>NZ_JARXOV010000021.1:0-83594 GCF_030162955.1 Comamonas jiangduensis | reverse complement strand
TTCCTTCCCATCCCGAACAGGACCGTGAAACGACTTAGCGCCGATGATAGTGCGGGCTCCCGTGTGAAAGTAGGTCATCGTCAGGCTCTTGCAGTGACAAACCCCTGATCTCCGCAAGAGACAGGGGTTTTGTTTTATGGGCGCTAGAAAGCCGAAAGACAAAAAATAAGAGCGCACTGCGTGCGCTCTTATTGAAGCTGAGGGCTGAACCTCGTTGAAATCCAAGTACAAGGAGCGCCAAGCGCTCCTTTTTTATTTTTTCTCTTCGGGTGCATGAATTGCATCGGCGCCATGCTTTTCTCCGCCCATGTCCACTTGATCGCCAAATTGCATGATCATGTAGAGAGAAATTGCGGCAAAAATAACAAACCCTACAGCGATTTTCCACATTTCAGTCTCCTTCTCGTTGTTGATGTGCAGGGGCGTTAATAAAAAAAGCCTCAATTCTTACGAATTGAGGCTTAAACCTTGGAGCAGCCCCTGCCGACATTACACCAAGCAGGGATTGCAGTGAGCTTACGCTCGATCGATCAGAAAAGGTGACGGATGCCAACGCCGAAAGAGCGCAGTTTTTCCTTTTCGGTGGGAATGACTCCAGTGTCAAACACTTCGACGATGCCGCCAGTTGTGCCATTCACGTTGTTGATATTGGTGTACAGAGCGTACACCTTGGTGCGCTTGCTCAAGTTGTAGTTGTAAGCCAGTGTCCATTGAGTTGCCGCAGTATTGTCCAGCTTAACGCCATTTGCTTTGAGCTTGTCTGCACGACCAATGTTGGCATGGAACTCAGAAGCGCCCATTGTGTACATGGCTGCCAGACGATAAGCATTGCGCTTCACCTTGTCTGCATCCCACTTCAGCTCTTGACGTTGGTAGTAAGCACCCAGAGTAAGATCGCCGATAGCGTAAGAAGCACGCAGTGCGAATTGCTGAGCGGAGCCTTGTTCTGTGCCAATGATGTCACGCGCCTTTTCTTTAGAGTAACCCAAGCCAAGACCCAAGGGGCCGTTGGCATAGTTAACGCCTAAATCCCAAGCACCACGGTTTTCAACGGTGGCAGGGTCGTCGATTGCAGTCTTTTCGCCGAAGGAGTACTGAACTTCAGCATCAAAGCCTGCGATGTTTGGCGTGCGGTAGGCCAACTTGTTGCCATTGGAACCGGAAACGGTATGGTTGCCAAGGTACAGTGCATCGGCAGAAATGCCTGTATCGTGGTTGTGCATGCTGATGGTGTCAGCAGTCACAGTGTAGGAGTAGGGGTCATATGCACCTAGGCGGAGCATACCGAAGTTGCCGGACAGATTGATTTCGCTGTTGCGTTTGAAATTGAATTGACCATTCTTGCCTGAACCTGCGCCATCATCAGAATTGAAGTTGCCTTCCAGTACAAAACCAGCCTTCAAGCCATTGCCCAGATCTTCCACGCCACGGAAACCGATGAAAGAACTGTTGGTATTCATCTCGGTGACGCGGTCATTACCAATCTTGGTATTTTCAATGGTCGTGTTCACGCGACCATATACATTTACGCTGCTTTGAGCCAGGGCTGCAGAAGTGCCGCAAGCCGCCAACACAGCCAGCATTACGCGAGTTGTCTTTGTCATATTGTTTCCTAGGTGGGTTTGTGAGTAGCCAGTGATTTTGGTCTTAGACACATTCTCAAAGGGCTGAATAAATTCTAGGTTTTAGTAGGCAGAGAGAGTGGTTTTGGATGAAGTTTTGATGACAAATGATGCGTTGCAGCAACATCGTTTGTTGGTTTGCTTCATTTCGGTTCAGTTCTAAATGAAACGCCCCGCAAAAGGGCGGGGCGCACCGAAATGGTGATGGCAAATTAATCGCGAGATTTAGTCATCTGCGTAGATATCCACATCCTTGGTTTCACGCAGGAACAAGGTGCCAATCACGGCAGTCACGCCGGCGATGACGATGGGGTACCACAGGCCGTTGTACATGTTGCCGGTTTGCGCCACGATGGCAAACGACATGGTGGGCAGCAGGCCGCCGAACCAGCCATTACCGATGTGGTAGGGCAAGCTCATCGAGGTGTAGCGGATGCGGGTGGGGAACATTTCCACCAAGATGGCAGCGATGGGGCCGTACACCATGGTGACCAGCAAGACCAGGTAGAACAAGATCAAGATCATCATGAGCTTGTTCATCTTGGCGGGATCGGCCTTGTCTGGGTAGCCGTCTTGCTTCAATGTTTCAGCCAAGCCCTTGTTGAATTCGGCGGCTTTGGTTTTCGCGTCATCGGCGCTCAGACCCACGGAGCTGTAGCTGGCAACGGTGTGCGAGCCGATCTTCACGACGGCAGGGGTGCCTGCAGGTGCAACTTCGGTGTCATAGCTCACGGAACGGTTGGCCAGGGCTTGCTTGGCGATATCGCAGGAGCTGGTGAACTTGGCAGTGCCTGTAGGGTTGAACTGGAAGGAGCATTCTGCAGGGTCGGCCACGATCACGACCTTGGCGTTGGCTTGTGCGGCAGCCAAGTCAGGGTTGGCGGCAACGGTCAGCGCCTTGAAGACGGGGAAGTAGGTGAATACGGCCAGTGCGCAACCCAGCATGATGATGGGCTTGCGGCCGATCTTGTCGGACAGCGAGCCAAAGATCACGAAGAAAGGCGTGCCCAGCAGCAAAGCGGCGGCAATCATCAGGTTGGCGGTAACGGCATCAACTTTCAGCTGCTGTGTCAGGAAGAACAGCGCATAGAACTGGCCGGTGTACCAGACCACCGCTTGGCCTGCAGTCAGGCCCAACAAAGCCAGCAGCACGATTTTCAAGTTTTTCCACTGACCGAAGGATTCGGTCAAAGGTGCCTTGGAGGTCTTGCCTTCTGCTTTCATTTTCTGGAAGGCAGGAGACTCATGCAGCGTCATGCGGATCCACACCGACACGGCCAGCAGCAAGATGGAGACCAAGAAAGGAATACGCCAGCCCCAGTCGACGAATTTTTCTTCGCCCAGCGTAGTGCGTACACCCAGAATCACCAGCAGCGACAGGAACAGGCCGAGTGTGGCAGTGGTTTGAATCCACGAGGTGTAAGCACCGCGCTTGCCGTGGGGCGCGTGTTCCGCCACATAAGTGGCAGCACCACCGTATTCGCCGCCCAGTGCCAAGCCTTGCAGCATGCGCAGCACCATCAAGATGATGGGCGCTGCGACACCAATCGTGGCGTAGTTGGGCAAGATGCCCACGATGAAGGTGGAGACACCCATCAGCAAGATGGTGACCAAGAAGGTGTACTTGCGGCCAATCATGTCGCCCAGGCGGCCGAACACCAGCGCGCCGAAGGGGCGAACGATAAAGCCTGCTGCAAATGCCAGCAGCGCAAAGATGAAGGCCGAGCCTGCATCCAAACCGCTGAAGAATTGCTTGGCGATGATGGCGGCGAGTGAGCCGTAGAGGTAGAAGTCATACCACTCGAAAACGGTTCCGAGGGATGAGGCAAAGATCACTTTGCGCTCTTCTGGCGTCATGGGGCGAGGGGCTACGCCTTTCGCGCCGACGCCGTTTGCAGCGTTGATGGCCATGTGTTGTCTCCTGAATGTGTTGTATGAGCCGCTTTGGACGGGCAAGCACATTCTTGGAGTCGGTACTGACCCGCTTCTGACGTCAATCCAACGCTAACTTGCGCCAAACTTGCGCGTATCTGACGAATTGAGGTCTAACCCGCACGTGGTTTTTCGTGATGTGAGATGGCGTGAAAGTGCCTAGAAGCAAGTGCTGAATCTGGAATCAGGCTAAACCCGTGAAACGCTGTTGGCGTTTTCCCATGCCCCGGAGGCGAACCATGGGTGCCCATCCAGAAAATCGCGCAGCATGGGTAGGCTGTCGAGGCCCCAGAAAACCTGGCCTGCGACCTCGAATGCGGGCACGCCAAAAATATCCTGGGCGCTGGCGGCTTCGGTATTGCTGCGCAGCCATTGTTTGGCTTGATCGGCGATGTCTGGTGCAGGGTTCATTTGCGCTGCCAGCGTGGTTTGCAGCGCTTGCACGCGTGCAGGATCGAGTGCGTCGCCACCGCCTTCCCAGACGTGGCGAAAGACGGTTTCCGCCACATAGCGGTTGATGCTGCCATCTTCGCTGGTGTGCAGCGCCAGGCGCAAAAGCGGCAAGGGGTTGAAGGGGTGGCTGGCGGGCGTTTGCAGCGGCACGCCCAGGTGCTGGCCCAGCCACTCGGTGTGGCGGTACGTCCACAGGCGTTTGGCGGGGGTCTCCATTGGGCCGGGGTTGTTGCTGTGTCGCAGCAAGGCAGCCAGCAGCACCGGGCGATAGGTGACGTGCACGTTCAGGCCTTGCAGCGTTTGGGGCAGTTGCTGGAAAGCCAGCCACGCGTAGGGAGACACAAAATCCAAATGCATGGTGATGTAGTGCATGGCGTGGGCTTTCTGGAGAAAGTGGGGGTGAAGTTTAAAAAAAGAGCTGCTAGCGCTTATCTTTCAATGATTTCAAAGTGTTTGGCATCTGAAACAACGGCTAGATAAGCGCTAGCAGCTCCTTTTTTTAGGGCAAAGAGACGTGGTCTGTGGATACGGCAGGCGCAGTGTCTGCGCGGGTTGTGCAAGCACTGCGTTGCTGAATATGCCCCCAAATTGCGCGTTTGGCATCGGCGTCGGAGGCACCCCAGGCGCGCAACTCATCCAGCGTGCGCAGGCAGCCAATGCAGTACTGGCGCTGCGCATCCATGCGGCATACGTTGACACAGGGGGAGGGGGGCGGCTCGTTCGCATCGGGGCGCAGCAAGCCTTGGGCTGCAACGGTCTGCAGCTTGTGCAGCAGCGCTGGGGGGGCCGCAGGAATCAGGTGGGGTGCTGTCATGTCAGTACGGCCTCTTGCGCCGCTTCGGCGATATCGACCACGGGGGCTTGGGTCAGCGCTTGCAGCTGGGCCAGATTCAGGGCAAACACCGCATGCGGGTGGCCAGCCGCTGCCCACAGCACGTCAAAGCGTTGCAAGCTGCGGTCGATCAGCACCAGGGGTGGATGAGCGTGCGCCACCGGGCTGACGCCGCCAATCGAAAACCCGGTGTGGGCTTTCACAAACTCCGCGTCGGCCCTGCCAATTTTGCCCGCCAAGGCGGCGACCTTTTTTTCGTCCACGCGGCGGTCTCCTGCGGCCACCACCAGCACATGCGTGCCTTCGGGCTTGCGCTTGAAGATTACGCTTTTGGCCACTTGGCCGACAAGAATGCCGAGCTGGTCAGCCGCTTCTTGCGCGGTGCGCGCAGCGCCGTCCAGCATGCGTGGTGCATGTGGGTGGCCCGCGTCTTGCAGAAAGCGCGCGACACGCTGCACCGCTTCAGGCAAGGCATGCAATTGAGAGCCGCACATTTACACGGCCTCACACACGGCAGCGCTGTCACGTTTGGCCAGCAAGGCCTTGGCCACGCGGGACTGGGTGGGGCGCCCCAACGCCTGGCTGATGAACGCGCCGGCATCCACCAGCTTGTCCAGATCCAGGCCGGTTTCAATGCCCATGCCATGCAGCATGTAGACCACGTCTTCGGTGGCCACATTGCCCGTAGCGCCCTTGGCATACGGGCAGCCGCCCAGGCCAGCCACCGACGTATCAAACTGCCACACGCCCATGGCCAGCGCCGCCAGCGTATTGGCCACGGCTTGGCCGTAGGTGTCGTGGAAGTGGCCCGAGACATCGTTGATGTCAAAGTGCTGCAGCGTGGCCTCCAGCGCTTTGCGCACCTTGATGGGCGTGCCCACGCCAATCGTGTCGGCCACGCCAATGTGCTGCACGCCAATGTCTTTCATCAGCTTGGCCAGGTAACCCACTTGGCTTGGGGCCACATCGCCTTCGTAGGGGCAGCCCACGGTGCAGCTCATGGCGCCGCGCACATAGATGCCTGCGGCGCGGGCGGCTTCCACCACGGGGGCAAAGCGTTCAATGCTTTCGGCGATGGAGCAGTTGATGTTTTTCTGGCTAAATGCCTCGCTGGCCGCACCAAACACCACGATCTCATCGGGCTGCGTCAGCACAGCGGCTTCGTAGCCTTTCATATTGGGCGTCAGCACGGAATAGCGCACGTCTGCGCGGCGCTCAATACCGGCCATGACCTCGGCGTTGTCAGCCATTTGCGGCACCCACTTGGGGCTGACAAAGCTGGTGACCTCAATCTCTTTGCTGCCCGCGGCCTGCAGGCGGTGAATCAGCTCAATTTTGACGGCAGCCGGTACGGGCTGCTTTTCGTTTTGCAGACCATCGCGGGGGCCCACTTCAACCAGTTTGACGCGGGTGGGGTAGGACATGTTGTGCTCCTTGGAATAGGTGGAATTTAGTAGCCACGTTGCGGATTGACCATGCCTTGCACGGGCTCGCCCCGGCTCATGGCGGCCACTTTGCCGACGATTTGGGCAATGCTTTCCTCGCGCAGGGTGCGGGCCGAGGTGTGCGGCGTCAGGGTGATGGAGGGCACAGCCCAGAAGGGGTGGTCAGCGGGCAGAGGCTCTTGGCGGAACACATCCAGCATGGCGCCAGCCACATGCCCTTGCGCGATCAGGGCGATCAGGTCTTCGTCCACTAGGTGCGCGCCGCGCGCGACGTTGATGACGTAAGCGCCGGGTAGCAATTGCTGCAGGGTGGCACGGTTGATGATGTTCTCGGTCTCGGGCGTCAGCGGCAGCAGGTTGACCAGGATGCGCGTGCCGCGCAGAAATTCGCCAAAGCCTGCTTCGCCGCTGAAGGTCTGCACGCCGTCGATGTGCTTGGCGCTGCGGCTCCAGCCGCGCACAGGAAACTCGAACACGCCCAGCGCCTTGGCCACGCGTTCGCCCAGCACGCCCAGGCCCATCACGCCTACGGGGAAGTCGGCACGCAGCTGGGGCTTGCGGAACTTCCACTGCCCTTGGCGCATATCGGCTTCGTAGGCATCGAGTTCGCGGAAGTGGCGAATCACCGCTTGCGTCACGTATTCGGCCATCTGCACGGACATGCCGGCGTCGTCCAGGCGCACCACCTGGGCCTGCGGGGGGAGCTTCAGCTTGAGCAGGGCATCCACCCCCGCGCCGATGTTGAACAGCGCTTTGAGCGCGGGTTGCTCATCCAGGAACTGCTGGGGCGGTGCCCAGACCACGGCGTAGTCCGCCTGGGGCGCGCCGGGCGCCCACACACTGATGTCTGCGCCGGGCAAGGCCGCGCGCAATCCGTCCAACCAAGGTTCGGGCTTGGTGCCCGTGCAGCAAAAAGTGACTCTCATGGATGGCGAGGGTAACGGCTGGCTGTGTGGCTGTCTGTCATGTGGGCATGGCGCTCTTGAAAAAGAGAGCTGCTTGCGCAGGTCCATCCAGCAATTGCCAAGGTTTTGTATTTGAAGATGGCTTACATGCTGCGCCAGAAGCTCTCATTTTTGACCCATCCGATTGGGTAATCCCCCTGGGGTGCTCACTTCGCTAGCGCCATGCGGGGTCAGCGCGATGGTGCCAGCTTGGCGGGATGGCACGCATGGTGCGGGCCATGGTAAGGGGGCGCGACAGGGAACGCCATGCGTCCCTACCTTGAACGTGCCACCGTGCACCTGGGGGCAGGATGCACGCTGGCCGCGCTGCAAGCCCAACCCCTGCGGTGTGCCCCCTGGCGTTGCATGGCGTTTACGCGGCCTCGGTGGCTGCAATGCGGATCAGCTCCGCCCCTTCGGTCACCTGGTCGCCGGGCGCGTACAGCAGCTCTTGCACTACACCATCGGCCGGGGCGGCGATGGTGTGCTCCATCTTCATGGCCTCCATCACCGCCAGCGGCTGGCCCTGGGTGACCACATCGCCCGCCTTCACGGCAAACGACACCACCTTGCCGGGCATGGGCGCGGTCAGGCGGCCGCCTTCGCGGTGGCCCTCGCCCGCATGCGCCAGCGGGTCGGGCAGCTCCAGCACGGCCGCGCCCTGGGGCGTGAAGATGTGGCGCACCTCGCCCTGCACATGCACCTGGGCGGTGCTGCGCAGGCCGGCAAACTGCACCAGCAGGCCGTCGCCCTGGGGCTGCCAGTCCAGGCGGCCCGTGGTGTCCCCCACCTGCAGCTGCAGCTGGCCGTCGTGGGCCGTGGTCAGGCTGGCGGCAACGGGCGTGCCGCCCTGCAGCAGCTGCAGCGGGCGGCGTGGGCTGCCGTGGCTGTGCCAGCCGTCGCGGCGGCTGAAGGGGTCGGCCGTCTGCAGCGCCTGTTCGGCCTGCAGCAGCTGGGCCACGGCGGCGGCCATGGCCAGGGCGGTGGGCACGGGCTGCTGGTCGAACAGCGCGGCCTTCTCGCGCTCGATCAGGGCGGTGTCCAGCTGGGCGCCGACAAAGGCGGTGCTGCGCACCACATGGCGCAGGAACTGCACGTTGGTGGCCAGGCCGACGATCTGCGTCTGCGCCAGGGCCGCATCCAGCCGCGCCAGGGCCTGGGCGCGCGTGTCGCCGCGCACGATCAGCTTGGCGATCATGCTGTCGTAGAAGGGGCTGATGGCATCGCCCTCGCGCACGCCGTCGTCCACGCGCACATCGCTGATGGCAAAACTGCTGCACGCCGGCTTGCGATAGACCTGCAGCGTGCCGGTGGCGGGCAGAAAGCCGTTGTCGGGGTTCTCGGCGCAGATGCGGGCCTCGATGGCGTGGCCGATGATCTGCAGCTGATCTTGGCGCTTGGGCAGGGGCTGGCCGGCGGCCACGCGCAGCTGCCATTCCACCAGGTCTTCGCCGGTGATGGCTTCGGTCACGGGGTGTTCCACCTGCAGGCGGGTGTTCATCTCCATGAAGTAGAACTGCATGGCGTCCGGCGCGTCGTAGCCGCCGGGCTGCTCGACGATGAATTCCACCGTGCCTGCGCCCACGTAATTCACCGCTTTGGCAGCGGCCACGGCGGCCGCACCCATCTTCTGGCGCAGGGCCTCGGTCATGCCGGGGGCGGGAGCTTCTTCCAGCACCTTCTGGTGGCGGCGCTGCACGGAGCAGTCGCGCTCAAACAGGTAGACGCAGTTGCCCTGGGTGTCGCCAAACACCTGGATCTCGATGTGGCGTGGGCGCAGCACGTATTTTTCGACCAGCACGGCGTCGTTGCCGAAGCTGTTGATGGCCTCGCGCTGGCAGCTGGCCAGGGCGGCGGCAAAGTCCTCGCGCTGCTCGACCAGGCGCATGCCCTTGCCACCACCGCCGGCGCTGGCCTTGATCAGCACCGGGTAGCCAATGCGGTCGGCCTCGCGCTGCAGCAATTCGGGGTTCTGGTCGGCACCGTGGTAGCCGGGCACCAGGGGCACGCCGGCCTTTTCCATCAGCTGCTTGGACTCGGCCTTCAGGCCCATGGCGCGGATGGCGCTGGCGGGCGGGCCGATGAACACCAGACCGGCGGCCTGGCACGCCTGGGCAAAGTCTTCGTTCTCGCTCAGAAAACCATAGCCGGGGTGGATGGCCTGTGCGCCCGTGGCCTGGGCGGCTTGCAGGATGCGCTCCCAGCGCAGGTAGCTGTCCTTGGGTGCGCTGCCGCCGATGTGCACGGCCTCGTCGCAGGCGGCCACATGCTTGGCCTGGGCGTCGGCGTCGGAATACACGGCCACGGTCTGGATGCCCAGGCGGCGGGCGGTGGCGGCCACGCGGCAGGCGATTTCGCCGCGGTTGGCAATCAAAATTTTGGTGAACATGCCTTGTCTCCGTTTGAAGTGTTTTGAGGCTCTAGCGCTTATTAGGTAAGCGTTAGCAGCTATGTTTTTGGTAGTTTGGGGTGGGTGGTTTCGCCAGCGCCCATCCAGCCTTTGAGCTTGCGCAGGGCGGCTTTGAGAAAGCGCCACAGCATCCACGTCACCGCCCACATGGCAATCACGGTCACCACCAGCACCCCGGCAAACACCGCCGGGTGGGCCAGTGCCAGCCACACGGCGCCCACGGCGGCGGTGTCTTCGGCCAGGCTGGCGCCCAGGTTGCTCAAGGGCTCAGGGCTGGTGTTGATGAGGGCGCGCGTGGTGGTTTTGGCGGCCTGGCTGGTGGCGGCCAGCGTGCCCCCCATCAGCGCAGCCATCACGGCCATGGTGGCCTGGTCGGCGCCGAACACGCCCGCGGCCAAGGCCGCGCCGGCGGGCACACGCAGCACGCTTTGCAGCAAGTCCCACAGCGAATCCACGCCGGGAATCTTGTCTGCAAAAAACTCCATGCACAGCATGCCGCCGCTGGCAAACAGCAGGGCCGGGTGTGCCAGCACATGCAGGCCGCCGGGCAGCTCCATCAGCCCTGTCGCGCCCAGCATGCCCACCAAAAACACCACCAGATACAGCCGAAAGCCGCTGGCCCAACCCAGTGCTGCCGCCAAGGCCAGCAGGCTGGTCATGTCCATACCACTGGCGGCTTGGCCTACGGTGTGGGCGACGCCGGTGGCGCTGTCCAGCACGGCAGCACCGGCACGCTCGACCTCTGCGCGGTCAGGGTGCAGGCCCACGCGGTGCAGCCATTGCAGCAAGGTGTTCCAGAGGTCGTTCATGGGGGCGGGTGCTCAGGCAGGTAAAACGCGGAACGCTGTTACGCGAGCCAGGCGGGCTTGCGCTTGCCAAGGAAGGCTTGCACCCCTTCCTTGCCTTCGGCGCTGGCTCGGATATCGGCAATCGCTTCCACGGTCTGCTGGGTGAGCTGGGCGGTGATTTCACGCTCGGCCGTGTCCAGCACCAACTTTTTGCAGGCCCGCACGGCAGCCGGGCCTGCTTGCAGCAGGTGCTTGAGCAGGTTGTCCACGGCGGTGTCCAGATCGTCGGCGGCGACCACCTCGTGCACAAAGCCCATGCGCAGGGCCTGTGCGGTATCAAAGCGCTCACCCGTCAGAAAGTAGCGGTGCGCTGCGCGTGGCCCCATGGCGCGCAGCACATAGGGGGCGATGGTGGCGGGGATCAGGCCAATCTTCACCTCGCTCAGGCAGAACTGGGCGCTGTCTACGGCCACGGCCATGTCGCAGGCGGCTACCAGCCCCATGCCACCGGCATACACATCGCCTTGCACGCGCGCAATGGTGGGGTGGGGGCAGGTGTAGATGGTGTGCATCATTGCAGCCAGCTTGCCCGCGTCCACCACGTTTTCTTCGCGGCTGTAGTCGGCCATGCGGCGCATCCAGTTCAGATTGGCACCGGCGCAAAAGGCCGGGCCTTCGGCGGCCAGCACCACGGCGCGCACCTCGGTGTGCTGGGCCACGGTTTCAAAGGCGGCGGTGATTTCGGCAATCACCTCGTCGCTGAAGGCGTTGCGGATTTCCGGCTGCGTCAGCGTGATGGTGGCGACGCCAGCATTCACGGTCAGGGTGACAGGTTTGGACATGGGAGGTCTCCTTGTGGTTGGTGCCGCGCATTACATGCGGAAGATGCCAAATTGGGTGTCTTCGATCGGCGCATTGCGGCTGGCCGACAGGCCCAGCGCCAGCACGCGGCGGGTGTCGGCGGGGTCGATCACGCCGTCATCCCACAGGCGGGCGCTGGCGTAGTAGGGGTGGCCCTGGTCTTCGTACTGCTGGCGGATGGGGGCTTTGAAGGCTTCTTCTTCCGTAGCGCTCCAGCTGCCGCCCTTGGCCTCAATGCCATCGCGCTTGACGGTGGCCAGCACGCTGGCGGCCTGCTCACCGCCCATGACGGAGATGCGGGCGTTGGGCCACATCCATAAAAAGCGCGGACTGAAGGCGCGGCCGCACATACCGTAGTTGCCCGCGCCAAAGCTGCCGCCAATGATGATGGTGAATTTGGGCACGGCTGCCGTGGCCACGGCCGTGACCAGCTTGGCGCCATGGCGGGCAATGCCTTCGTTTTCGTACTTGCGGCCCACCATGAAGCCGGTGATGTTCTGCAGAAACACCAGCGGAATCTTGCGCTGGCAGCACAGCTCAATAAAGTGCGCGCCTTTCAGGGCCGATTCGGAAAACAAAATGCCGTTGTTGGCGATGATGCCCACCTGCATGCCTTCAATGCGCGCAAAGCCGCACACCAGCGTGCTGCCAAAGCGGGCCTTGAATTCGTCGAACACGCTGCCATCGACGATGCGGGCAATGATCTCGCGCACATCAAACGGCTTGCGCGTGTCGGTGGGAATCACGCCATACAGCTCTTGCGCATCAAAAAGTGGAGCTACTAGCGCAGCATCGGCGGGCACTGCAGCCTTGTTTTTATTCAAATTACCTACCGCCGTGCGGGCCAGCGCCAGCGCGTGCGTGTCATTTTCGGCCAGGTGGTCGGCCACGCCGGACAGGCGCGTGTGCACATCGCCGCCGCCCAGGTCTTCGGCGCTCACCACCTCGCCCGTCGCGGCTTTGACCAGCGGCGGGCCGCCCAAAAAGATGGTGCCCTGGTTTTTGACGATGATGGATTCATCGCTCATCGCCGGCACATAGGCACCACCGGCCGTGCAACTGCCCATGACCACGGCAATCTGCGCAATGCCTTGCGCGCTCATGTTGGCCTGGTTGAAGAAGATGCGGCCAAAGTGGTCACGGTCGGGGAAGACATCGTCCTGGTTGGGCAGGTTGGCGCCGCCGGAGTCCACCAGATAAATACAGGGCAGGCGGTTTTGCTGCGCAATCTCTTGTGCACGCAAATGCTTTTTCACCGTTATGGGATAGTAGGTGCCGCCTTTGACGGTGGCATCGTTGCACACCACCATGCAGTCCACCCCGCTGACCCGGCCAATGCCCGCAATCAAGCCGGCGCCCGGCGCATCGTTGTTGTACATGTGCAGCGCGGCCAGCGGGGCCAGCTCCAGAAATGGCGTGCCGGGGTCCAGCAGCAGCTGCACGCGTTCACGCGGCAGCAGCTTGCCGCGCGCTACGTGTTTGGCGCGCGCCGCTTCGCCCCCACCTTGGGCGATCTGTGCG
Source organism: Comamonas jiangduensis (assembly GCF_030162955.1). Taxonomy (NCBI): domain Bacteria; kingdom Pseudomonadati; phylum Pseudomonadota; class Betaproteobacteria; order Burkholderiales; family Comamonadaceae; genus Comamonas; species Comamonas jiangduensis. The sequence continues at coordinate 70,786 of NZ_JARXOV010000021.1, read as the reverse complement.
CAGCGTGCGCGCAAATCGTCCACCAGGGTTTGCATGGCCGCCGCATTGGCTTGGAAGTCTGCTGATCGTGGATTCAGTTGACTGGAGAGGGTGCTCATCGTGTCTCCTTGGTTTTATCGGGGTTTTTACTTAGATATCCTTGGGGCTTTGGATCTGTCTGACAGCCGCGCGCTCGCTCGCGCAAAGAAAATGCCGCATGCACACCGTTGAAACCGTCTTGCTCGTACTGATGCTGGGTGCCCTTACGGGGATTGCCGCGCGTTATGTGCGTGCCATCCCCCTGCCTCTGATCCAAATTGCCATCGGTGCGCTGATCGCATGGCCCCAAAAAGGGTTGCACATTGCGTTCGACCCCGAACTGTTCCTGCTGCTGTTCATCCCACCGCTGCTGTTTGCCGACGGCTGGCGCATTCCCAAACGGGAGTTTTTTGCGCTGGCACGCCCCATCTTGCTGCTGGCGTTTGGCCTGGTGCTGATTACGGTACTGGGCTTGGGCTATCTCATCCATTGGATGATTCCCGCCATGCCGCTGACGGTGGCGTTCACACTGGCGGCCGTGGTCTCGCCCACCGATGCGGTGGCAGTGTCGGCCATCACACGCAACCTGGGCATGCCGCACAAAACCATGCACATGCTCGAAGGCGAGTCGCTGCTGAACGATGCATCGGGTCTGGTGGCTGTCAAATTTGCCGTGGCCGCCACGCTGACCGGGCTGTTCTCGTGGAGCAATGTGGCCAAAGACTTCACCTGGATGGCCGTGGGCGGGCTGGGTGTGGGCGCTGCCATGGGCTGGGGCTTTAGCTATGCACGCGATGCCGTCACGCGCCGCGTGGGCGATGTGGCCGCTACCCAGATGGTGCTGCTGTTGGTGCTGCTGCCGTTTGCTGCCTATATCGTGGGTGAAAAAATTGGTGTTTCGGGAATTTTGGCCGCTGTAGCTGCGGGTATTGCTACCAATTTTGCAGATCTGGATCGCTCTAACTTCATCTCCGAGCGCCTGCAGACCGAAGGGACGTGGAGCATGGTGGAAGCCGCCTTCAATGGCGCTATCTTCTTGTTGCTGGGGCTGCAACTGCCCTCCATCATGGGCACCACCCTCTTGCATTCGGGCTATGACTGGTGGGTGCTGCTGGGCTGGGTGGCCGCTATTTCTTCGGGCCTGCTGCTGGTGCGCTGGGTGTGGATTGAGCTGGGCGTGCACCGCGCACTGCGCACCGCGCACCGCCAGGGCAAGATGACCGAAAAGCCCTCGCGCCTGCTGAATCTGGCCACCACCATGGCGGGTATCCGTGGTGCGGTGACGCTGGCGGCGGCGCTGTCCATCCCGGTGTATCTGCACAATGGCCGCCCGTTCCCGGAGCGCGACTTGCTCATCTTCTTGGCCACGGGCGTGATTTTGTTCACCTTGATCCTGGGGGCGATTGCGCTGCCCTTGATCTTGCGGCGCATGCCTGCGCATGAAGATACCGAGACCCAGCACGAAGAGCGTGCGGCGCGCACGGCGGCCTGCAAGGCGGCGATTGCCAGCCTGACCATTACCGAAAGCGATGTGCAGCAGCACGACGAGCAGTGGCTGGCGCAGTACCAAGAGGTGGTGGGCCGCATCACGCAGGAATACCGCAACCGCATTCACCTGCTGGACGACAGCGGCGTGGCCACCAGCACCGAAGCCCAGCGTGACACGCCGGAGATGGTGCAAGAGCGTCGTGAGCGCTATGTGAAAGAGATGGAGTTGCGTCTGCACTGCATCCAGGTAGAGCGCGACACGCTGTACGCCGAGCGCCAGGCACACCGCATCAACGATGAAACCTTGCGCGCCATGGTCAGTGAGCTGGATATGTCCGAAGTGGCCCTGCGCAAACGCCTGGTGGTGGCACGCAAAGCCGCCGGCATGCCGATGGCCAGCGTGCATGGAGCCAGCTGATACGGATAAAGGGCGGGTGCGCATACGCGTGAACGTCTCCTGAAACCACAAACTTCGACGCAGGCGCAATGCCTGCGCATCGACGGCAACACCACCGGCCCGGGCTGGGCAGCATGGGCCGCTGTGGCTGTCATCCTAGGGCGATGACAGATACAGAAGCGGTCACATAGGTTGCAATAATTGCCATATGAGCACACCTTTGCTGGTGGCTGCCACAGCCGCCCAACACCCCGCCCACACCCCCATCGCCTTTGTGCGCAGCGTGGCGCATGCCTATGCCCAGCGGGGCATGGCCGTGGAGGGCGCATTGCAGGCGGCACAAATTGCGCCACAGCTGCTGCAAGAGGACAGCGCCCGCATCACGGCGCTGCAAATGGAGCTGCTGTGCGACCACGCCATGCGCGAACTGGATGACGAGGCGCTGGGCTGGTTCAGCCGCCGCCTGCCCTGGGGCAGCTATGGCTTGCTGGCACGCGCCAGCATCAGCAGCCCTTCGCTGGGGCTGGCCGTGGCGCGTTGGTGCCGCCACCATGGCTTGCTAACGCAGGACGTGGCGCTGCAGCTGCAGGTGGATGGCAGCCTGGCCACCATCACGCTGGTGGTGCAGGGCGAGGGGGTACCGCACGCGGCGATGGCGGAGTTCTGTCAGCTCTCGGTGCTGCGCAATTTGCATGGCTTTGCCAGCTGGCTGGTGGATGCACGCTTGCCCCTGCGCCGTGCCAGCTTTCCCTTTGCCCGGCCTGCGCACCACGGCGTGTACGACCTGCTGTTTGAAGCCCCCGTGCAATTTGGCGCAGCGGTGGCCAGCCTGGAGCTGGATGCTGCGCTGCTGCAGCTGCCCGTGCTGCGCGATGAGCAGGCGCTCAACGCCATGCTGCAGCGCGCCTTGCCGATCCAGGTGCGCCCCTACACGCCCGGCCAGCCCTTGGTGCAGCGCGTGCGCCAGGCCTTGGCGTCGCATCCGCAATGCGGGCACACGGCCGCCAGCCTGTGTGCGCAATTGCACCTGGCACCGCGCAGCTTGCACCGGCAGTTGCAGCAGCAAGGCAGCAGTTTGCAGCAGCTCAAAGACGATGTACGCCGCCACCGCGCCCTGCATTTGTTGCACCGCAGCGATTTGCCCCTCAAACGCGTGGCGCAAGCCTGTGGCTTTGCCAGTGAGAAAAGCTTTGGCCGTGCCTTTGTGCAATGGACGGGGCAAGCACCGGGCGCCTACCGACAAGCCCAGCGCGCGCGATAAGCATGGCCGCACCCCGCAGGGCTGGCGGCGCGCGGGTTGCCGCGCTACACTGCTGCATTCATGAAAAAACATAGCTGTCAACGCTTGCTGGATAAGCGCTGAGAGCCAAAATCATTCGCAATCACGATTGCGGTGAACGAAGGAATAGCATGGCATCACCACAGGCTCCCTCCGCCCTGGAGGGTTGGTTGACTCCCCGCAGCTTGCTGCGTATCTCCGTGTTGGTGGCCGTCATCACCATCGTGCTCAAGATGCTGGCATGGTGGCTGACCGGCTCCGTGGGCTTGCTCTCGGATGCTATGGAGTCGTTCGTGAATTTGGCGGGGGCCACGTTTGCGCTGGCCATGCTCACCATCGCCCAGCGTCCGGCCGATGAAGACCACCCCTACGGCCACTACAAGGCAGAGTATTTCTCTGCCGGGTTTGAGGGGCTGCTGATCATTGGCGCCAGTTTGGCCATCCTGTGGGTCAGTGTGGACCGCTGGCTGTCGCCCCAGCCGCTGCAACGGCTGGACTGGGGCCTGGGGCTGTCGCTGCTCAGTACCGTGCTCAACGGTGCGCTGGCGTGGGTGATGTTTCGCAGTGCGCGCACCTACCATTCCATGGCGCTGGAGGGCGATGCACGCCATCTGCTGACCGATGTGTACACCTCGGTGGGGGTGGTGCTGGGTCTGGTGCTGGCCCAAGCCAGTGGCTGGTGGTGGCTTGACCCACTCGCTGGCGTGGCCGTGGCGCTGAACATCTTGTGGCACGGCGCCGTGCTGCTGTGGCGCGCCTCGCAAGGATTGATGGACATTGCCTTGGACCCCGAACAACTGGCGCAGATTGATGCCGTGCTGCAAGCCCAAACCCAGGCTGCACAGCTGCAAACGGGCGAGCACCTGGTGTTTGACAGCCTGCATACCCGCCAAGCCGGTGGGCACAGCTTTATCGACCTGCACCTGCACGTGCCCGGGGAGTGGACGCTGGCCCAGGCCGCAGACTGGCGCCAGCGCACCGAGGCCGCGCTGATGGCCGCCATACCCCGCGTGCAGGCCCGCATTGAGCTGCTGCCCCAAGGTGCCGCGACGGTGCTGGAAACAGAAATGGGCACCATCCGCTAGCGTTTGCCCGCAGCGATAGGTGATTCGTAAATCGAATGATTGCTGCGTCAAAAAGAATGGGACGCAGAGCATAGTGGCCGCCCACCCAGGCGCAGCAGCAGAAAACGCGCACGATTGACCCAGCCCGGGCGCGGGCTGCAGCAGGCCCGGATAATTGCAGCCATGAATACCCACACCAGCGCCGCAGGCGCAACCGCTTCTACGGCGTTTTCCTCACTCAGCTTGCATCCCGCTACCTTGCAGAACCTGCAAGCGCTGGGCTATGAGCAGATGACGCCCATCCAAGCCGCCAGCCTGCCTTTGACGCTGGCCGGTAAAGACCTGATCGCCCAAGCCAGCACCGGCAGCGGCAAAACCGCTGCCTTTGGCCTGCCCCTGCTGGAGCGCCTGAACCAGCGCTGGTTTGCCGTGCAAGGCCTGGTGCTGTGCCCCACGCGCGAGCTGGCCGACCAAGTCGCCACCGAAATCCGCCGCCTGGCGCGCGCCCAAGAGAACATCAAGGTCGTCACCGTCTACGGTGGCGTGCCCACGCGCAACCAGATTGCCAGCCTGGAAAACGGCGCGCACATTGTGGTGGGCACACCCGGCCGCGTGATGGACCTGATTGACCGCGGCGTGCTCGACATCTCCAACATCCAGACCCTGGTGCTGGACGAAGCCGATCGCATGCTGGACATGGGCTTTTACGCCGACATCACCACTGTGGTCGAGCAGTGTCCCGAGCAGCGCCAGACCCTGCTGTTCTCGGCCACCTACCCCGATGACATTGACCGTCTGGCCAAACGCTTTATGCGCGAGCCACAAATGGTGCAAGTGGCGGCCCAGCACAGCGCCCACAAAATTGAGCAACGCTGGTACGAAGTGCCCGCCAAGCAAAAAGTAGACGTGGTGGTGCAAATGCTGGCGCATTTCCGCCCCGAATCCAGCATTGTGTTTTGCAACACCAAGCAGCAATGCCGCGATGTGGTGACCGAGCTGCAGGCCCAAGGCATCAGCGCCTTGGCCCTGTTTGGCGAGCTGGAGCAACGCGAGCGCGACGAAGTGCTGGTGCAGTTTGCCAACCGCAGCTGCAGCGTGCTGGTTGCCACCGACGTGGCCGCGCGCGGCCTCGATATTGCCAACCTGGCCTGCGTCATCAATGTGGACGTGACGCCCGATGCCGAAGTGCACATCCACCGCATTGGCCGCACCGGCCGGGGTGATGCCGAAGGCCTGGCGCTGAACCTGGTGGCCATGGACGAAATGCCCTATGTGGCAAAGATTGAGCAACTGCAAGGCCGCCCCTCGGAGTGGCTGGAGGTGGCGGAATTGACGCCCGCCCCCGGAGGCCCCCTGCTGCCGCCCATGATGACCATTCAGATCATTGGCGGGCGCAAGGAAAAGATTCGCGCTGGCGACGTGCTGGGCGCCATGTGTGCGGACTTTGGCTATGCTAAGGACCAGATTGGCAAGATCAGCGTGAATGACTTTTCGACGTACGTGGCGGTGGATCGGCGGATTGCGGCGGAGGCCTGTGCCAAGCTGAATAACGGACGCGTGAAGGGAAAAAGCGTCCGCGCACGCGTGCTGTAAAAATCTTTTCAGGTTTTTTTGAAAGAAGGCTGCTGGTTGGGAGACTGGTGGCCTTTTTGTTTATGAGTGTTTTTGGCTTGTAGCGCTTGCGTGGTCTGCGCTGTTAGCTATTTTTATTGTTGTGGTGTGTTTGGTTGCAGAGGCCGGTTTGTCGCACCGGCGGGCGAGTAACTTTCTTGTCCGCGACAAGAAAGTCACCAAAGAAGCGCGTCTGCCGACGGCTTCCGGCGGAACTCACTGCGCGCTTGCAGCGCTCCGCTCAAACAGCCGCCGGAAATATGAAGGACTTCCACGTGGTTGGGGCGCGACGCTTGCGCGCGCCTGCTGTGACAAGCGCGTCGTGTTGAATAATTTTTCTAGCGTTAGTTTTGATTGCATGCTGCAGGCCAGCTAAATTTGGTGAAGTGATTTCTATGCATACAGTCGAACTAACGGAGTTTGGAATGGACACCTTGTCGTCCGAAGACGAAGATCAGCTTTTGATCTCTTGGCTTGCCATGATCGGAATGCTAACGATGTACTGGACTCCAGTGGAGAGGCATATTGATCAATGTGTTCACCTTCTTCACTTGCGATCGGTTGACCGGGAAAACAAGAAGAAACCCACCCGACTTGGCTCTAAGCTTGAATTCATTAGAAATAACCTGCCTGCTGCTTTGATGGATGCACAAGAGCTGAAAAATCTAGTTCGTCAAACAAATTTGACGGTGAAGATTCGCGACGTTTTAGTTCATGGCGTGCTCAATGCATACGATCAAGAAAGGATTGAGGTTGGTAAGGTGAAGGGTCGAACCGATGAGCATCTCATTGAGAATTTCACAATTGATCGAAGCCGTCTCGAACGATCGGTGAAGGCTTTGTCGAGTCTTCAGGAGCAATGGCACTCAATTGCTTGGATTCTTACAGAACGTGCAGCTAAGGTTTGATGGGATTTTTCTCGAACCTGCTCCCCTTCTACCCGTGCCGAGGCGCGCAGAGCGCAGGGTGGGCAGATGCGCCGCAGGACGCATCTGCATCGTCATCAAGCTGGCCGCAGTTGTTTGAGCGTAGCGCTGCAAGCGCGTAGCGAGTTCTGCGGCCCCACCGTGTGATCGAGCACCGCAGGTTGCCCGGAGCGAAGCGCAGGGACACGGGTAGCAGGGTGCTCTTTCCTTTGCTTACTTTCCTTTGAGCAAGCAAAGGAAAGTAAGTCGCTGCCGCGCGATAAGCGGCCAGCAATATTTCAAGCAGTAGCAAAGGCTGAATCAGCCGCTAGCGCTTATCCAGCAAGCACAAGGCGCTATGCAATTAGCCCTTCAGGAAAAACAAAGCCGCCATCACCAAGCCGGTAACCACAATCCCCCAGCGCAGGATGTGTGCCGGAATCTTGCGCGCCACGCGGGCGCCGCCGTAGCCGCCCAGTGTGGCGGAGATCATCATCAACAGCGCTTGCGGCCATTCGACGATGCCGCCTGCGGCGTAAATGCCAACGGCAATGGCGGTGAGCAATGCCGAGACCAGGTTTTTCATGCCGTTCATGGCATTGAGCTGGGTTTGGCCTAGCAGGCTGAACAGCGCCAGGCACAGAATGCCCAGGCCGCCGTTGAAGTAGCCGCCGTAAAAAGCCACTGCCAGCATGCCGAGGGTGGCTTTGGTGGCGCTGGCAGGCGTGCCGGGCTGGGTGTTGCGTGATGCCCAGGCGCGGATCTGGGGGCCAAAGGCAAACAGCGCCGTGGCCGCCAGCAGCAGCCAGGGAACGACTTTGCGAAAGACGTCATCCGGGGTGAACAGCAGCAGCGCAGCCCCGCCTGCGCCACCAATCAGGGCCAGCGCAATCGATCGGTCCATGCTCAAGCCTGGCGGGGGCGCCATGTCTTCTTTGAACCCCCATGCGCCAGCGGCATAGCCGGGCAGCAGCGCCACCGTGCCCGTGGCATTGGCGGCCACGGGGGGCATGCCGGTAAAGACGAGCGCCGGCAGTGTCAAAAAGCTGCCGCCACCGGCCACGGCATTGAGTGCGCCTGCCACAAAGGCGGCCGTGAGCAGCAAGGCGATATGTTCCCAGGGGCCAAGGCCCCAGCTAGCCAGAATTTCCATGGTGTCTCCCGTGTCCTTGGTGTTGTGTGTGAAATGGACAAAGCGCACCATGCTGGTGCGCTCGTAGTGATCTTAGTGGCTAGCCAGGCACTGGCCTGCCGTGCAAAAGACAAAGCACTTTGCACCGCAGCGCAGGTAGTGCTGGCCTGCCACAACGGCTGCTGCGTTGTGGGCTCTGGTGCTGTAGAGCCGATCACAACCTCCCTGATATGGTTCCGAACACGACGCTGAAATGCCGTTGTTGCGTCGTTGTCGTACGCCCGTACGGCCTGTGGCTCCACGCTCCCCGTCGTCGCGCAGCTTGGATGGGCAGTTTGGTGGGCGGGCTGCTGGAGTGCGCGGCTCAGGAGCGGATGTAGAGCCAGCCTTGCTGCTGCAGCTGTGCCAGTGCCAGCACCGCAGGGCCGTCCAGCACTTGCAGGGGCGCGTGGCAGGTGCGCTGCAAATGCGCCAAGGTGTTGGGGCACAGCAGGGTGCAGCTGTCTGCTTGGGGGTGGGGGGTGTCCAGCGCAGCGGCCACGGCACCGGCGTTGGCAATAATCCGCACTTCGCAGCGCGGGTCGGCCTTTTGGGCGTTGACGGCGTTCATGCGGGCGCGCTGCAGGCCTTCCGCGTCGGGGGCGTGCAGCAGAATCTGTAGGTGGGTGGAAGTCATGGTGAAACCGTGGTGGTGGCGCGTTGACGCCAGGCATGAAAGGTGATGAGCAGCAGCACCAGCGCAACCAGCGGCAGCATGCCCGCATTGATGGCGTTCCAGCCTGCCGTGTGCAGCAGATGGCCGGAGCCAAAGGAGGCCAGGGCCACGCTGCCAAACACACAAAAATCGTTGGTCGCCTGTACTTTGGCGCGTTCGCTGGGGCGGTAACTGTCGGTCAGCATGGCGGTGGCGCCGATGAAGCCGAAGTTCCAGCCAATGCCCAGCACAATCAGGGCGCCCCAAAAGTGCAGCAGCTCCAGCCCCATCAAGGCAACGCCGCCCGAGATGCCAATCAGCACCAGCCCGATGGCGGTGATGGTGGTTTTGCCCCAGCGCGCAATCAAGCGCCCGGTAAAGAAGCTGGGCGCAAACATGGCCAGCACGTGCCATTGCACGCCCAAAGCGGCCTCACCCACGCTGAAGCCGCAGCCCACCATGGCCATGGGGGTGGCGGTCATCAAGAATGCCATCAGGCCATAGCTGACCACGCCGGCCGCGCAGGCGACGATAAAAGCCGGGGTGCGCACAATCGCCCCCAAAGGGCGCGCCGGGCCGCTGACGCGGGTGGTGCTGGCCGGAGGCAGGCGCAAGCGCAGCAGCACCAGCAGGGCCAAACAGGCCAAAGCGGCCTGGCCGTAAAAGCTGCCGGCAAACGGTGTCATGGGCAGGGCATCACGGGTCCAGATGACCAACTGGGGGCCAATGATGGCCGCCAGCAGGCCGCCCACCATCACGCGTGAAATGGCACGCGCATGCAGCGCTGGCTCTGCCACAGCGTCCACGGCGGCAAAGCGGTAGCTCTGTACGCAGGCGCCGTAAAAGCCGGCCAGCGCAGTGCCCAGGCAAAACAGCATGAAATGGCCGTGGGCAATGCCTTGGGCAGCGATCACCCCCGCCACGATGGCCAGCATGGCGCCCAGCACATAGGTGTTGCGCCGGCCCTGGCGCTGCATCAGCCAGGCAGCGGGCAAGGTGGACAAGGCCAGACCCAGCTGATACAGGCTCACAGGCAGTGTGGCCAGGGTGGGGTCGGCAGAGAGTTGCTGCCCCACCAAGCCGCCCAGCGAGATGATGATGGGCGGCGCCGCCCCGCCCAGCGCCTGCGCAACAAAAAGTAAATTCAAAGAGCGAGAACTGGCGGTGGCGGTCATGGCGAAAGAAGGGCGGGTGACAAGCAGGGCAATAGGCGGTGCATGCACTATTGCATGGTGAAATTGTGGCGGCAGTTGGTGGGGCAACGTGTCGCCGCTGTGCAGCAGGACTGGTGCGCCATGGCAGCCCCACAAAGCCTGTGCCCGCGCGGTGGTGACACATGTCTGCCGCTTATGCCTGCCTAGAATTAACGCTTTGTGAAGTGAAGAAAGAACAACGATGACCGTGACAGCCCTGCAAGCACGCTATGGAGACGCCGCGCCTGCCTTGAATTTGCCCGAATTGCCTGTGCTGGATGCGATGCTGAGCCACCGCTCCGTGCGCCACTTTGTGCGCGATGCGTTGCCCGAACACACGCTGGAGACGCTGGTGGCGGCCGCACAGTCCGCCCCTACCTCGTCGAACTTGCAAACCTGGAGCGTGATTGCGGTGGAATCGCAAGAGCGCCGCGAAGCCTTGGCCAATTTGGTGGGGCCGCAAAAGCATTTGGCCGTGGCGCCCCTGGTGCTGGTGTTTTTGGCAGACCTGTCGCGCATTGAGCGCCTGGGCCAAGCGCAAGGGCGTGACCCCGTGGGCTTGCACTACCTGGATACGTTTTTGATGGGGGTGATCGACGCTGCACTGGCCGCGCAAAACGCCGTGGTGGCCGCAGAAGCCATGGGGCTGGGCACGGTCTATGTGGGGGGCATGCGCAACCAGCCCGAGGAAGTGGCCAAGGTGCTGGGCACGCCCCCGAATGTGTTCCCCGTGTTTGGCTTGGTGGTGGGGCGCCCCGACCCGGCCAAGCCTGCGGCCATCAAACCCCGTCTGCCGCAAAGCGCGGTGCTGCACCGCGAGCAATACCAGGTGCCCGCCGACCAGAGCCAAGAGATTGGTGACTACAACGAGGCATTGCGCCAGTTCATGCGCACGCATGGCATGCGCGAGGTGGATTGGAGTGCGCAGGTGCTGGAGCGTCTGGGCAGCCCGGAGGCATTGACCGGTCGCCATCGTTTGTATGAAGCGCTGCGCAATGCAGGCTTTCGCTATACCGATATCGATAGCTCGACCGAGGGCTGATGCCATCGGACCGGCGCTGCACGCACCGTGCGGCACCGGTATGCACGGCGCAGGGCCGTGCTGCGCAAAGCACAGACAAAGAAAAAGCCCAGATTCTTGCGAATCTGGGCTTTGCTATTTGGTGGCTTGGGACGGGATCGAACCGCCGACACGCGGATTTTCAATCCGCTGCTCTACCAACTGAGCTACCGAGCCATCTGCTTGTGCAGTGAGATTGCGATTGTAGCGCAATTTTTTATGAGTTTTGAGAAAGCCGCAAAAATCACATCATCCGCAGGCGCGCAGGGCTGTGCAAGGCGCTAGGGCAAGCTGGTAAATCCTTCATCCAAGGCGGGCTCGCGCAGCAAATCCTGGTCAATGCCCATGCGTTCGCTGGCTTGCTCCAAGGCCTGCCACATGGGGGCGGGCATTTGCAAAATGCGCTCTGGCGTGCGTGACTGGGCAATCCACTCGCGAATAAAGGCGTGCTGCTCGGTGGACAGCAGCTCGAGGTGCAGCATTTCGTCGATGGTTTTCATGGGGTGCCCTCTCAGCGCTTGTGGTTGTTGTGGGGGAAAGCAAGTTTGGTGCCCTGCAGGCACTGGCTTTGCTGAAGATATGGTGCCAGAGTTGCCGCACTGCAAGCCCCTGCGCTGTGTGCCGGGGCAAAAAAGGCTCCGGGTGGAGCCTTTTGGGGATGCCGCAGTGCGCAAAGGTGCTTAGTCTTGGGCGTAGGGGTCGGCAAAGCCCAGCTCGGCCATGATGTCGGTTTCGTAGGCCTCCATCTCTTGGGCGTCTGCTTCGCTGGTTTCGTGGTCCCAACCTTGGGCGTGCAAGGTGCCGTGCACGATCATGTGTGCATAGTGCTCTTCCAGCGTCTTGTTTTGCTCCTGCGCCTCGCGCTCAATCACGGGGCCGCAGATCACCAGGTCAGCCTGTACCGTGGGCTCTTGCTGGTAGTTGAACGTCAGCACATTGGTGGCGTAGTCTTTTTTGCGGTACTGCAAATTCAAGGCCTGGCCTTCTTCCACACCGACGATGCGCACGGCCATCTCGGCATCCACGGCCAGCGCGTGTTTGATCCATTCGGTGACCTTGGCTTCGGTCAGCAGGGTTTGGTGTGCGGCCAGGTTATCAAACTGGCCGAACTGCAAAGAGAGGTCGAGGTTGTTCAGTGTCATTTTGGCCTCTAAGGCTGATGGGGCAAGCGCTGGTAGCTATTGATTATTGCTAGTTAGCGCGTGGGGCGCCCGCCGTTGCTGGCGTCGTAGGCATCCACAATGCGCGCGACCAGGGGGTGGCGCACCACGTCCGCGCTGGTAAAGCGGTTAATGCTGATGCCCTTGGTGCGTTTGAGTACGCGCTCGGCGTCGATGAGCCCGCTCATGGCACCTTTGGGCAGGTCAATCTGGCTGACGTCGCCGGTGATCACGGCCTTGGCACCAAAGCCGATGCGGGTCAGGAACATCTTCATCTGCTCGGGCGTGGTGTTTTGCGCCTCGTCCAGGATGACGAAGGCGTTGTTGAGCGTGCGCCCGCGCATGAAGGCCAGGGGGGCAATTTCCAGCGCGTTGCGCTCAAACGCCTTTTGCACTTTGTCGTAGCCCATCAGGTCGTACAACGCGTCGTACAGCGGGCGCAGATAGGGGTCGACCTTTTGCGTCAGATCACCGGGCAAAAAGCCCAGGCGCTCACCGGCCTCTACAGCCGGGCGGGTCAGCACAATGCGCTGCACGGCGCTGCGCTCCAGCGCATCCACCGCGCAGGCCACGGCCAAATAAGTTTTGCCGGTACCCGCAGGGCCAATGCCGAAAGTGATGTCGTGCTCGGCAATGTTTTGCAGGTACAGCGCCTGGTTGGGCGTGCGCGCACGCAGGTCGGCGCGGCGGGTGGTGAGCTGGATGGCGTCGGGGTTGACCTCGATCATCTCGGCATCCCCGGCAATCATCAGTTGCAGGGTGGCTTCCTGGATGGGTTCATCGGCCATTTCATACAGCGCTTGCAGCAACTCCATGGCTTCCGTAGCCTTGGCTTTGGGGCCGTCCACCTTGAATTGCTCGTGGCGGTGCGCAATCTTGACCTGCATGCCCACTTCAATGGTGCGCAAATGCGCATCTGCGGGCCCGCACAGGTGGGTCAAACGGGTGTTGTTGTGGGGAGTGAAGGTGTGGCGCAAGATCACGCTGATAATTCCTCGGTAGGAAGACGCCGCAGCGTGGGCTGCAGCACAAAAAGGATCGCAATGATAGGCAAACTGACTGGAACCCTGCTCGAGAAGAACCCGCCCGAAGTCCTGGTGGACTGCCATGGCGTGGGCTATGAGGTGCAGGTGCCCATGAGCACGTTTTACAACCTGCCGCACCTGGGTGAGCGAATCAGCCTGCTCACGCACTTTATCGTGCGCGAGGATGCCCAGTTGCTGTATGGGTTTGCGACCGCGCCAGAGCGTCAGACATTCCGTGCGTTGATAAAAATCACCGGTGTGGGGCCGCGCATGGCGCTGTCGCTGCTATCGGGCCTGAGTATCGATGAGCTGGCGCAGGCCGTGGCGCTGCAGGAAGTGGGGCGTTTGGTGAAGGTGCCGGGCATTGGCAAGAAGACGGCCGAGCGCCTGCTGCTGGAGCTCAAGGGCAAGCTGGGCGATGCCGTGGTCAGCGGCGCTGCCACCCAGGTGAAAAGCGATGCGCAGTCCGACATCTTGCAAGCGCTGCTGGCGCTGGGCTACAACGATAAGGAAGCGGCCGTGGGCCTCAAAGCCCTGCCGGCCGATGTGGGCGTGTCGGACGGTATCAAGCTGGCCATCAAGGCTTTGACAAAGTAAGCGCCCATGAGCATCCATACCGAAGATTTTGGCGAAGGTTTTGAGCCCGCCCCCGCACGCAAGCCGCGCGCCAAAGCCAAGCCTGCTGCCGCAGCGCCAGTGCCGGAAGCCGCAGTGCGCAGCAGCGCCATCTCCCCCGCCCCCGTCAACAAGCACGAAGAGGCGCTGGAGCGCGCCTTGCGCCCTAAGTTGCTGGATGAATATGTGGGCCAGGAAAAGGCGCGCGAGCAGCTGGAAATCTTCATCGGCGCGGCGAAAAAACGCGGCGAAGCGCTGGACCATGTGCTGCTGTTTGGCCCACCGGGGCTGGGCAAGACCACGCTCAGCCACATCATTGCCGCTGAGCTGGGCGTGAACCTGCGCCAGACCAGTGGCCCGGTGCTGGAAAAACCCAAGGATCTGGCGGCGCTGCTGACCAACCTGGAAGCCAACGATGTGCTGTTTATTGACGAGATCCACCGCCTGAGCCCCGTGGTGGAAGAAATTTTGTACCCCGCGCTGGAAGACTTTCAGATCGACATCATGATCGGCGAAGGCCCGGCGGCGCGCTCCATCAAGCTGGACTTGCAGCCCTTCACGCTGGTGGGGGCCACCACGCGCGCGGGCATGCTGACCAACCCGTTGCGCGACCGTTTTGGCATCGTGGCGCGGCTGGAGTTTTACAACGCCGAAGAGCTGGCACGCATCGTCAGACGCAGTGCCGGGCTGCTGGGCGCGCCGATTGACGTGGACGGGGCGCAGGAAATTGCCAACCGCTCGCGCGGCACGCCGCGTATTGCCAACCGCCTGCTGCGCCGGGTGCGTGACTACGCCGAAGTCAAGGGCGATGGCACCATCACCCAGGCGATTGCGCACAAAGCGCTGGCGATGCTGGATGTGGACCCGCGCGGCTTTGACGTGATGGACCGCAAGCTGCTCGAAGCCGTGGTGCACCGCTTTGACGGAGGCCCCGTGGGCGTGGACAACATTGCGGCCAGCATTGGAGAGGACGCGGGCACCATTGAAGATGTGATTGAGCCCTACCTGATTCAGCAAGGCTATTTGCAGCGCACGCCCCGAGGGCGCATTGCCACCAAGGCGGCCTACCAGCACTTGGGCTTGGTGGTGCCGCAAACGGCTGGTTCGCTGTTTCATGACTAAGGCAGGTTGCGAATGTGCCGCGGAAGTGGGTGCATGCGTTGCTGCACCAAGTACCTGGGAGAGATGGCTTGAATTCCAAAACTGAACCACAGGCCTCGCCCAAGCCACGCCGCCCACGCTGGCTGGCACTGGCTGCCGCCGTGCTCGTGCTGGTGGGGGGGGCTTATGCCGCGCTGCAACAGTGGCGCGGCCCCCAGGTGCCCGCTGTACAGGTGCAGGCGCAAGCGCTGGTGCGCAGCCTGCAGTTCTCGGCCCGGGTGGAAACCAATACCCGCGTCGGGGTGGGTAGCACCGTGGTGGGCCGGGTGGAATCGGTGGCTGTGAACGAGGGGGACGCGGTACAGGCCGGGCAATTGCTGCTGCACCTAGAGCAGGCCGAGTTGCAAGCAGCCGCCCAGCAAGCGCAAGCGGGTGTGCTGCAGGCCCAGGCCCAGCTGCGCAATCTGCGCAGTACCAGCCGCATCAGCAGCCAAGCCCAGGTGGCGCAGGCACAGGCCAGCTTGAGACAGGCGCAGGCCGACTGGGCACGCAACCAGCAACTCGTGACCCAGGGCTTTCTGAGCCAGGCCGCTTTGGATGAACGCCGCAAAGCGCTGGAAGTGGCGCAAGCCCAGCTGCAGGCGGCGCAGGCCCAGGCGGCGGCATCGGCCGATGGCGGCGCCGAGTTGAAAGCCGCTGAGGCGCAGGTGGGGCAAACCCAGGCGGCCTCGCAGGCTGCGCAGGCCAAGCTGGCGCAGACCCGTATCACGGCACCGTGTGCGGGCAAGGTGCTGCGCCGCGCCGTGGAGCCGGGGCAGATCGTGCAGCCCGGCACGGTGTTGCTGGAGTTGGCGCTGGAGGGGGCCACCCTGATCGTGGCGCAGGTGGACGAGCGCTTTCTGGACCAGTTGCGCGAGGGTCAATCCGCCACCGTGGTGGCCGATGCCTTTGCCGACCAGCGGCTGGCAGCGCGGGTGATGTCGATTGCGCCGGGGGTGGATGCGCAGCGGGGCTCGATCGAGGTGAAGCTGGCGCTGGATGCGCCGCCGCCCGCGTTCTTGCGCGAGGACATGACCGTGTCGGTGCTGGTGGAGACCGGCGCTGAGCCGCAGGCCGTGGTGCTGCCGCTGGAGGCCCTGCAGCCCCAGCGCGATGGCAGCATTCAGGTGCTGGTACTCAAAGAAGGTAAGGCCACCGCACAGACCGTGCAGGTGGGACTGCGCACCCTGGAGGCAGCGCACATTGCCCAAGGCGTGCAGGTGGGCGATGTGGTGTTGCTGCCACCGGCCCGGGCGGGGCAGCGCGCGCGCCCACAGTGGACCACCCATCCCTGAGGGCCGGACCCATGCCGTGGATGTTTGAATGGACCGTCGCCCTGCGCTTTTTGCGCGAGGGGCGGATGCAAAGCCTGCTCATCGTGGCGGGTGTGGCAGCCGGTGTGGCGGTGGTGACTTACATCACCGCGCTGATCCATGGCTTGCAGGCCAACACGGTGAACAAAACCCTGGGCACGCAGGCCCATATCACGGTGCGCGCGCCTGAAGACGTGGTGGTTCCGCTGCTGCCCGCAAAGGCGCAAGGTGTGGTTGTTAGCGACACCCAGCCGCGTGCGCAGCGCCTGCGCTCGGTGGCCAACTGGCAGCAACTGGTGCCGGTGCTGGAGGCAGGCGCTGGCGTGGTGGCGGTCTCGCCCATGGTGTCGGGCGCTGGCCTGGCGCTGCGCGGCGAGGCGTCGCAGGCGATTGCACTGATGGGCGTAGAGCTGGAGCGTTACCAGCGCATCGTCAATCTGCGCGAAAAAATTGTGGCCGGGCGCTGGGGGCTGGCGCCGGGCGAGGCCATGATTGGTGTGGAACTGGCATCCGACTTGGGCGTGCGCCCGGGAGACCGCTTCACCATTGACACCGGCAGCGTGACCGAGCCGGTGCGCGTGACGGCGCTGCTGGACATGGGCGTGAAAGATTTGAACCGCCGCACCGTCGTCATTCCCTTGCGCAGCGCGCAAAACCTGCTGGGCGTACCCGGCGGGGCCACGGTGCTGGATCTGAAGGTGGCGGATGTCTGGACGGCCGAAACGCTGGCCCAGCAACTGCGCCAGCGCTATGACTACGACATCGAAAGCTGGCAAGCCACCAACGCGCAGCTGGTGTCCGCGCTGAATGCACAAAGCATCAGCACGGCGGTGATTCGCGGCGTGGTGCTGATCGTGGTGGTGCTGGGGATTGCCAGCGTGCTGGTGGTGAGCGTGGTGCAAAAGCGCAAGGAGATTGGCATCTTGCGCGCCATGGGCACCACGCAGGCGCAGGTGCTGCGCATGTTTTTGCTGCAGGGCGCGGTGGTGGGGGCGCTGGGCTCGGTTGGTGGCGTGCTGCTGGCAGCCGTGCTGGTGCAGCTGTTTACCTTTTTTGCCCGCGATGCGGCCGGAGGCGCTTTGTTTGAAATCCACTTGAGCGGTGTCGATGCCCTCTCGGCAGCCCTGACCGCCACGGTGTGCGGCGTACTGGCGGCGGTGATTCCAGCGCGCAGTGCCGCGCGGCTGGATCCGGCCCAAGCGATTCGGATGTAAGCCATGGCCCCGGAAAAACCATTGCCTGCCACCCCTTTGCTGCAGCTACAGGCCGTGCGCAAGTCCTATAACGTGGGCCTGCCCAGCGAGGTGGAGGTGCTGCATGGCGTGGACTTGCGCCTGGATGCGGGCGAGTTTGTGGCGCTGGTGGGGCCGTCGGGTTCGGGTAAAAGCACCTTGCTCAATATTCTGGGGCTGCTAGAGCGCATGAGCAGCGGCAGCTACCAGCTGGAAGGCCGCGAAACCCACGCGTTGGACGACAGCGGCCTGACCTTGCTGCGCCGCGAACGGCTGGGTTTTGTGTTCCAGTTTCACCACCTGCTGCCCGCCTTCACCGCGCTGGAGAATGTGACCTTGCCCGCCTTGATGGCCCAGGGTGCCGTCACCGCACAGGATCGGGCGCGGGCGACCGAGTTGCTCCAGGCCGTGGGGCTGGGCAAAGCCCTGCACCAAAAACCGGCGGAACTGTCGGGCGGCATGCAGCAGCGGGTGGCCATTGCCCGGGCGCTGGTGCAGCGGCCCCGGCTGGTGCTGGCCGATGAGCCCACGGGCAATCTGGACACCCAGTCTTCGCAAGACGTGTTCAACCTGCTGCGCGAGATTCACGCCAGCTACGGCACGGCGTTTTTGATCGTCACGCACGACCCGCGCCTGGCGCAGCAATGCGATCGGCTGGTGGAAATTGTGGATGGCCGGATTGCCCAGGATACCCGCGCTTAGGATGAAGGATCTTTTTGGCCTCTAGCCCATATTCAGAAAGCGCAGGCAGCTCTGTTTTTTGATTTACCGCTCGTGCAGTGCGGGCAGCATGCCGTGCACAATCAGCCACTGTGCCAGGTAGTAAGTGCCCAGCACCCAGAGGTAGACGCCCGGTATGGGCGCCACAAACTTGTCGATGGCCAATAGGCTGTCGCTGGCCATAAAGCTGATGGCGCCTGCCGCCACGCACCAGGATGCGGTGGTGCGCAGGTGCAGGGCACGGCCTATTGCCTGCGCTGCCATGCAGACAATCACGCACACATAAGCGAAAACAGGTACGCGCAACGCCGCAGGCAAGCCGCTAAACCACAGATAGCCATATAGAACTGCACCCAGGAGCGCGCACAGGACGAAAGCCGCCTTGCTGGGCAGCCATTGCGGTGTTTCACGGCGCAGCACCCCCAGGTAAGCCAGGTGGGCGCACAAAAATGCCCCCAGGCCCAGCACAAAGCCACGCTCAAACAGCAGGCAGATATCGCCAACCATGCTGAGCAGTAGCCCCAGCAACAGCAAGGCCCAGGCAATCGGGTAACGGCTGGGGCGTGCCAGGAACCACACGCAGGCCATGCCCCAGACCATGGGCAGGGGTTTGAGCACCGCATACGCGCTGCTGTAACCGTAGTGTGCGCTCAGGGCAGCCAGCACAGCGAAGGCGGCCATGGTCTGTTGCAGCGGGTGAATGGAGCGAAGCATGCGCATGCCCGCAGTCTGCGTGGTGGGGTGCATGCCGCACACTAGGGTTGGCCCTGCTTGCCCGCAAGGGCTGGACACAATCTCCGGGGGCGGTGGAGTTTCGGGCTTTCCTTTAAAATTGCGCCTCTTTAGCTTTTGCGGCCTGCTGTGCGTATGCGCTTGCGGCCCTTTGTCTGCAACGCGTGGCCGCAGCTGCGCCCGAACCGTCTCCCATCCAGTGACTTACGCTCCAGAAACCCGGCGTCGCCGCACCTTTGCCATCATTTCCCACCCGGACGCGGGTAAGACCACGCTGACCGAAAAGCTGCTGCTGTTCTCGGGGGCGATCCAGATTGCCGGTGCCGTCAAGGGCCGCAAGGCTTCGCGCCACGCCACGTCGGACTGGATGGAGATTGAAAAGCAGCGCGGTATCTCGGTGGCCTCGTCGGTGATGCAGATGAGCTACCGTGACCACGTGATCAACCTGCTGGACACCCCCGGTCACAAGGACTTCTCGGAAGACACCTACCGCGTGCTGACGGCCGTGGACTCGGCGCTGATGGTGATTGATGCGGCCAACGGTGTGGAGTCGCAAACCCGCCGCCTGATCGAGGTGTGCCGCCAGCGCAACACGCCCATCATTTCGTTCATCAACAAGTTTGACCGTGAAGTGCGCGACCCGCTGGACATCATGGACGAAGTCGAGCGCGAGCTGGGCATGCCGTGCTGCCCCATCACCTGGCCCGTGGGCCAGGGCAAGAGCTTCGGCGGCATCATCAATCTGCAGACGCAGACCATGACGGTGTTTGCTGCTGGCAGCGAAAAGCGCCCGGAAGATTTCGAAGTCATCCCGCTGACCGACACCGACAGGCTGCGCGCCCGCTTTGGCCAGGCCTTTGACGATGCCATCGAAAGCATGGAGCTGGCACAGGGTGCCTCGGCACCGTGGAGCCATGCAGACTTTCTGGCAGGCAAGCTGACCCCTGTGTTCTTCGGCTCCGGCGTGAACAACTTCGGTGTGATGGAAGTGTTGAACGCCGTGGTCGACATGTCGCCCCCACCCGGCCCGCGCATCGCCTTCACCGAGGTGAACCGCAAGCGCGAAGAAGTCACCATCAACCCCGAAGACAAGACCTTCGCCGGCGTGGTGTTCAAGGTGCAGGCGAACATGGATGCCAACCACCGCGACCGCATCGCCTTTGTGCGCGTGGCCTCGGGCAAGTACACGCCGGGTATGAAGATGAAGGTGCAGCGCACCGGCAAGGAACTGCGCCCCACGTCGGTGGTGACGTTCATGAGCCAGCGCCGCGAAGCGGTGGATGAAGCCTACGCGGGCGACATCATCGGCTTCACCATCCACGGTGGCGTGCAGCTGGGTGACTCGATCACCGATGGCCCCAATCTGCAGTTCACCGGTCTGCCTTTCTTCGCGCCCGAAATGTTCATGACTGTGGTGCTGAAGAATCCGCTGCGCACCAAGCAGCTGCAGCAGGGCCTGATGCAGCTGGGCGAAGAAGGTGCGATCCAGGTGTTCAAGCCCGATGTCGGCGGCAACATGCTGCTGGGCGCCGTGGGTCAGCTGCAGTTTGAAGTGGTGCAACACCGCCTGAAGACCGAGTATGACTGCGACGTGCGCCTGGAAGGCTGCCAGTACACCGGCGCGCGCTGGATCACGGCCGATTCGCCCGCCGAGCTGCGCGAGTTCGAGAACGCCTACCCCATGCGCCTGGCGCACGATGCGGCGGATACGCTGGCCTTCTTGTGCACCAGCCCCTACGACGTGCGCCTGGCGCAGGAACGCTTCCCCAAGATCCATTTCCACCCGCTGCGCGAACACGCCGGTCTGTCCTTGGGTAGCGCCCATTAATTGAAATCATTAGCGGCCTGCATGCGTCGTTGCCGCATCTCGCCGTAGCGCTGCGACGGTCTTCGATCCGGCGCCTCGCCTGCACCGCTGCGCTGGCCGCGACGGATTTCTAAAGTGTGTGGTTGCGAACCCGTGCGTGCACGGGTTTGTTTTTTGAGAGTTTGCTGTGAGCCAAGAATTTCTGCGTCCCTTGTCTGAACTGCCTGTGCCTGCCAATGTGCTCGGCGTGCTGACCGACATTGATGACACGCTGACCACCGAAGGGGTGGTGCCCGAGCACGTGGTGGCCGCCATCGCACGCCTGAAAGATGCGGGACTGAAGGTGGTGCCCATCACCGGCCGCCCCGTGGGCTGGAGCGTGCCGTTTGCGCGCGCCTGGCCGGTGGATGCCATCGTGGCCGAGAACGGTGCCGTGGCCCTGCGCCGCAACGCCGCAGGTGGCCTGGACAAGCTGTACCAGCAAAGCGAAGACACCCGCGTGCGCAACTTTGCACGCATGCAGGAAGTGCTGGCGCAGATCGAGCAGCAGGTGCCCGGCGCACAGCGCGCCACCGATTCGCATGGCCGTGAGTGCGACATTGCCGTGGACCACAGCGAGTTCACGCACATGCCGCAGGCCCAGATTGACGAGTGCGTGGCCATCATGCGCGAAGCGGGCATGAATGCCACCGTCAGCTCCATCCACATCAATGGCTGGTTTGGCGACCACAACAAGCTGGAAGGCGCGCGCTGGATTGTGCGTGAGCTGTTTGGTATCGATCTGGATGCCACGTTGGGTCAATGGATCTACATTGGTGATTCGACCAACGACCAGCTGATGTTTCAGCACATGCCCCACAGCGTGGGCGTGGCCAACATTGCGCGCTTTGTGCCGCAACTGCAGCACATGCCGCGCTATGTGACCGCAGCCGAACGGGGTGACGGTTTTGTACAGCTGGCCGACCATTTGCTGGCCCGATAACCGCCGTGCAAATGAAGCATAAAAAGTGCTGCTAACGCAGATATAGCAAGCGTTAGCAGCTATTAAAACCAAACAACAAAAAGGCCCGCATGCTGACGCTTGCGGGCCTTTTTTTGTGGAGCAATCAGTCGATGCTGACCTGTGCTTTGTCGATCACGCCCTTGTACATGGCGGTGTCCTGGTCGATCAACTGCTGGAACTGTGCGGGCGTGCTGCCGACAGCGCCAAAGCCCAGCTGCGTCAACTTGGTTTTGACCTCGGGCGATTGCGCGGCTTCGGCAATCGCGCTGGACAGCTTGTCCACAATCGGCTGGGGTGTGCCCTTGGGGGCCAGCACGCCGACCCAGGAGTTCATCACAAAGCCGGGAAAGCCAGCTTCTTCCATGGTGGGGATGTCGGGCTCGCCGGGCCAGCGCTGCTTGGAGGCCACGGCCAGCACCTTGATCTTGCCGCTCTTGGCGTGGGGCATGGGCACCAGGGCGGGGTCAAACAGCATGTCGACCTGGCCACTCATCAGGTCAGCCAGGATGGGCGCGCTGCCGTTGTAGGGCACGTGCTGGGCGTTCAGCCCGTTTTCCTGCGCCCAGCGCGCGCCGATCATGTGGGCGCTGGCGCCTGTGCCGCTGGAGGCGTAGTTGAGCGGGTGCTTCTTGCCATATTCGGCCAGTTCCTTGGCGTTTTTCACCGGCAGCTTGTTGGCGGCGAACAGGAACATCGGCAGATCGGCCACATGGCTCACGGCCACAAAATCGCTGGCTTTGTAGGGGAGCTTTTTGTACAGCGACATGTTCACCGTGTACGCGGCCAGCATGCTGACAAAGTGGTAGCCATCGGCCGGTGCCCGTGCGGTTTGGGCGACACCGATGGTGCTGTTGGCGCCGGGCTTGTTCTCAATGATGACGGGTTGGCCCAGGCGCTTGCTCACTGCGTCAAACACGGTGCGGCTGACGATGTCGGTGGAGCCACCAGGGGTGTAAGGGACCGTTACTTTGATCGCCTTGGTGGGCCAGTTGGCGGAGCTGTCTTGGGCCTGGCTGTGGGTGGTGAACGCCACGCTGCCCAAGGCCAAAAGGGTGGTCCATGCGCTGCGCTGGAAGTGGGCAATGCTTGCCATTGGTGTCTCCATTTCTTTGTTGTATGGGCAGCGGTGCCGCCTCTCCCTGAATGTCATCTTCTTGATAAAAAGATGACATTTGAACTATAGAAATGAAGGGCAATCAACGGTCAGGGGGTTATCCCTTGCACCGTGTCGTGCAGGTGTCTGCGGTCTTGGTTAGACGCGCGAGATATGGCGTTTGCTACCCGCGACACGCTCGACTTTGTCTTCCCGCATCAGCAACCCCAAGATGCTGTACGACAAGTAATCTTTGGAGCCACCGCCGTAATCACTGCGCAGGCCCAGCAAGCTGGCAACGTCTGAATTGCTCACCCCTTGGGGATTGGCGCGGACAAAGTTCAACACCGCTTCTTTGAGCAAACTCAGCCCCATCTGTGCGCGTTCTTGGGCACCCGTCGGTACCGTGATCGCCGTACGCTGTGTGCGCGATAAGCCTGATGGCATCACGCTGTTGGTCAACGGGCCTCCACTGTCTTCGGTGCCGAACGCGGCAATCAACTCCGCTTCAATCTTGAGTGACTCTGCTTCGGTCAAGTGCTGCACCAGCACTTCGACCAGAACCTTTGCCCCGCTTTCCACAATGGCCTGAATGCGCAGACCCTTGCGGGTGCTGTCAGGTTGGAGCAGGTGGTCAGACGAGCGGGTAGCCCGTACCTTTGCCAATATAAAAAGCCTGGGCGGGCGATGAGCGAGGGTCTTTGAGTGCGTAAACGTAGTAAGACTTGGCCTCGCTCATGCTGGCTCCTGGTGGGGTTAAGTGCGTGCAAGCACTGACTGTATTGCTTGCCCGGTGTGCGTGCCCAGGGCCACCACCTCTTCGGGGGTGCCGGCGGCCATGATGCGGCCACCGCCGCTGCCGCCTTCGGGGCCCAGGTCGATGATCCAGTCGGCCTCGGCGATCACGTCCAGGTCGTGCTCGATGACGATCACGCTGTGGCCGCCGTCCACCAGGCGGTGCAGCACGCGGATCAGCTTGTCCACGTCGGCCATGTGCAGGCCCACGGTGGGCTCATCCAGCACATACAGCGTGTGGGGCGCCTTGTTGCCGCGCTTGGTGATGTCGTCGCGCACCTTGGTCAGCTCGGTCACCAGCTTGATGCGCTGGGCCTCGCCGCCGCTCAGCGTGGGCGAAGGTTGGCCCAGGGTCAGGTAGCCCAGGCCCACGTCCTTCAGCAACTGCAGCGGGTGCGCGATGCTGGGCATGGAGGCGAAGAACTCTACGGCCTCGTCCACCTCCATCTGCAGCACGTCGCCAATGCTCTTGCCGCGCCAGGTGACGGCCAGCGTCTCGGGGTTGAAGCGCGCGCCGTGGCAGGTTTCGCAGGGCACCTTCACATCGGGCAGGAAGCTCATCTCGATGGTGCGCATGCCCTGGCCTTCGCAGGCCGGGCAGCGGCCTTCGCCGGTATTGAAACTGAAGCGCCCCGCGCCGTAACCACGCGCCTTGGCCTCCAAAGTATCGGCAAACAGCTTGCGGATGGTGTCCCAGAAGCCGATGTAGGTGGCAGGGCAGCTGCGCGGGGTCTTGCCGATCGGCGTCTGGTCCACCTCCAGCACGCGGTCGATGGCTTCCGTGCCCCAGACGGCTTCGCAGCCGACCAGCGCTGGCGTCTGGCCCGCTTGCGCCGCTTCGCGGCCTGCCTTGGTGCTGCGCTGGCTGACCAGCGCGGCCACATTGGTCAGCAGCACATCGCGCGCCAGCGTGGATTTGCCGGAGCCGGACACGCCGGTGATGGCCACCAGGCGTTGGAGGGGCACGCTGGCTTCGATGTCCTGCAGGTTGTGCAGGTTCGCGCCATTCACCACCAGCCAGTGCAGCGGGCCGGTGGCTTTGCTGGGGTTGGCCAGCTCGGCATTCAGGGCGGCGCTGTCGGCGGCCAAGGCGGCGGCCGCATCGGCTGCGATCTGCTTTTTAGTACGTTTTTTGGGTTTTCCGCTGGCTGCATCTGCGCTGGCAGCTTCTGTTTGGATAGCGGCTGCATCCGCCACGCCATGCACTGCACGGCGGGCTTGGAAGGGGTGGCGCATGGCATGCAGCAGGTAGCGGCCGGTTTGCGAATCGGCGGCGGCCATGATGTCGGCCGGCGTGCCCTGGGCCACGAGCTGGCCGCCGCGCTTGCCGGCGCTGGGGCCGATGTCGATCACATGGTCGGCACGGCGGATGGTGTCTTCATCGTGCTCCACCACCACCAGGGTGTTGCCCTTGTCGCCCAGCTTGTGCAGGGCGTTGAGCAGGATGTGGTTGTCGCGCGCATGCAGGCCAATCGTGGGTTCGTCCAGCACATAGCACACGCCCTGCAGGTTGCTGCCCAGCTGCGCTGCCAGGCGGATGCGCTGCGCCTCGCCGCCGGACAGCGTGGGCGCACCCCGGTCCAGGGTCAGGTAGTTCAGCCCGACTTCCTCCAGGAATTCCAGGCGGCCCAGAATTTCCGGCAGCAGGTCGCGCGCGATGTCGGTTTCGCGGCCGCTTGTCGTCAGTTGCTGGAACCACTGGCGCAGCGCGCTGACCGAAAGGCGGGCCAGTTCGGTGATGCTCTTGCCGTGGAAGCGCACGGCGCGGGCGCGGGCGTTCAGGCGCGTGCCTTCACAGGTTGGGCAGGTGCATTCCTCCAGGTCTTCGACCTCGTTGGCGGTCAGCGTCAGCTCACGCCCGCGGTTGTCCTCGGCCAGGGTGCTGTCGTCGTAGACCTTGCGTTGGTCCTTGGTCAGCTTCACGCCCGTGCCCACGCAGTCGGGGCACCAGCCGTGCTTGCTGTTGTAGCTGAACAGGCTGGGCTCCAGCTCGGCATAGCTGGTGGCGCAGACCGGGCAGGCGCGCTGGGTCGAAAACACCTGCAGCGTGCCCACGCCCAGACCTTGCCCGGGGGCCGCGATGGCGGCTTCGAGGTTGTCGATGCCGGCCAGCACATGCACCACGCCCTTGCCGATCTCCAGCGTCTTGGCCAGTTGGGCGCGCAATTCCTTTTCATTCGCCGCCGTGACCTTGACGCTGGCCACGGGCAGTTCGATGGTGTGTTCCTTGAAACGGTCCAGGCGCGGGAAGCCCGTGGTTGGCAGGAAGGCGCCGTCCACGCGCAGGTGTGTGTAGCCCTTGGGGCGGGCCCAGTCGGCCAGCTCGGTGTACACGCCCTTGCGGTGCACCACCAGCGGGGCCAGCAGGCCGATGTGCTGGCCCTTGAACTGGGTCAGCAGCTGGGCGGCAATGCGTTCGGGCGTTTGCGGCTCCACCGCCGCGCCGTCGTGCACGCAGTGCTGGGTGCCCAGCTTCACGTACAGCAGGCGCAGGAAGTGCCAGACTTCGGTGGTCGTGCCCACGGTGGACTTGCGGCCACCGCGCGACAGGCGCTGTTCGATGGCCACGGTGGGCGGAATGCCCCAGACGGCATCGACCTCGGGCCGGCCCGCGGGCTGGACGATGGAGCGCGCATAGGCATTCAGCGATTCCAGGTAGCGGCGCTGGCCTTCGTTGAACAGGATGTCGAACGCCAGCGTGGACTTGCCGGAGCCGGACACGCCGGTCACCACATTGAACTTGCCGCGCGGGATGTCGACGCTCAGGCCCTGGAGGTTGTGCTCGCGGGCGTTGACGATTTCAATAGCGTTTTTGGCTTCTTGCGCTTTGTGGGCGGGCGCTGACAGCTCTTTTTTATAGAGCATGGGTGCCACTTCGGCCACCAGTTGGCCGCCCACGCCCATGGCCAGGTCGTACTCGCGCAGCGCCTGCGCGGTGTGCGAGCCCTTGACCTGGCGCACGTCCTCGGGCGTGCCCTGGGCCACGATCTGGCCACCGCCGTCGCCGCCTTCGGGGCCCAGGTCGATCAGCCAGTCGCTGGCGCGGATCACGTCCAGGTTGTGCTCGATGACGATCAGGCTGTGGCCCGCCTCCAGCAGCTTGCGCAGCGCGCGCATCAGCTTGGCGATGTCTTCAAAGTGCAGGCCGGTGGTGGGTTCGTCGAACAAGAACAGCGTGCCCTTGCGCGCAATCTTTTGCTTGGACTTGGAGGCGGTCTTGGCCGCTTCGGCCAGAAAGCCCGCCAGCTTCAGCCGCTGGGCTTCGCCGCCCGACAGCGTGGGCACGGGCTGACCCAGCTTCACGTACTCCAGGCCCACATCGACGATGGGCTGCAGGGCGCGGATCACCTCCTTGTCCTGGGCGAACAGCAGGGCCGCTTCGGCCACGGTCAGCTCCAGCACATCGGCCACGTTCAGGGCGCGGCCCTCGCGTTCCAGGGTGATTTCCAGAATCTCGGCGCGGTAGCGGCTGCCGTTGCAATCCGGGCAGCGCAGGTAGACGTCGGACAGGAACTGCATCTCCACGTGCTCGAAGCCCGAGCCGCCGCAGGTGGGGCAGCGGCCATCGCCGCTGTTGAAGCTGAACTTGCTGGCCGTGTAGCCGCGCTGGGCCGACAGCGGGGCCAGCGCAAACAGCTCACGCAGGCTGTCCCAGGCGCCCACGTAGGACACGGGGTTGGAGCGCGCGGTCTTGCCGATGGGGGACTGGTCCACGAACACCACGTCGGCCAGGTGGTCAGCGCCCAGCAGACGGTCGTGCAGGCCAGGGCTGTCGGTGGGCTTGCCAAAGTGGCGCAGCAGGGCGGGGGCCAGGATGTCCTGGATCAGCGAGGACTTGCCGGAGCCGGAGACACCGGTGATGGTGACCAGGCGTTGCAGCGGGAAGTCCACGTTGAGGTTTTGCAGGTTGTGCTGGCGCGCGCCTTCCAAAATCAGGCGCGGGGTGGCTTCGGTCACCATGCGCTTGACGCCAAAGCCCACCTGCTTGCGCCCGCCCAGGTAGGCGCCGGTCAGGGTGTCGGCGCGCTTGAGTTCCTCGGGCGTGCCGTCGAAGACGATGTTCCCGCCCTTCGCGCCGGGGCCGGGGCCCATGTCGATCATGCGGTCGGCGGCAAACATCACGGCCGGGTCGTGTTCCACCACCACCAGGGTGTTGCCGGCATCGCGCAGGCGGTGCATGGCCTGGGTGATGCGCTCCATGTCGCGTGGGTGCAGGCCGATGCTGGGCTCGTCCAGCACAAACAGCGTGTTGACCAGGCTGGTGCCCAGCGCGGTGGTCAGGTTGATGCGCTGCACCTCACCGCCACTCAAGGTGCGGCTTTGCCGATCCAGTGTGAGGTAGCCAATGCCCACGTCCACCAGGTACTTCAGGCGCGTGCCGATCTCTTCGTTCAGCAGCTTCAGCGCCTGCAATTCGCCCTCGGCCAGCCCGGTCTGGTTGCCCAGGTGCAGGCTGTCGAAGAAGCTGCGCAGCCGCGTGATGGGCAAGCGCATTAGGTCGTGCAGGCACAGGCCGGGCAGGGCCTCGAGCTGGGCACGGCTCCAGGCCACGCCGGTGGGCATAAAGCGCTGTGCAGGGGGCAGCACCGCATCGGCCTGCGCCTTGCTGCCGATGCGCCACAGCAGGCTTTCGGTCTTCAGGCGTGCGCCGGCGCAGGTGGGGCATTCCGTGTAGCTGCGGTACTTGGACAGCAGCACGCGGATGTGCATCTTGTAGGTCTTGGTTTCCAGGTACTCGAAGAAGCGGCGGATGCCGTACCACTGCTTGTTCCACTGGCCCTTCCACAGTGGCGAGCCTTCAATCACCCAGTCCTTCTGTTCCGGGGTAAGCTTGCTCCAAGCGATGTCGCGCGGGATGCCTTCGGCCTCGGCATGGCGCATCAGGTCGTCCTGGATCTCCTTCCAGCCGGGCGTCTGGATGGGCTTGATGGCCCCGGTGCGCAGCGTGAGCTTGTCGTTGGGAATCACCAGGCCCCAGTCCACGCCAATCACGCGGCCAAAACCCCGACAGGCGTCGCAGGCGCCCACGGCGGAGTTGAAGGAGAACAGCGACGGCATGGGCGCGGTGTAGCTGAGGTTGCTCTCGGGGCAATGCAGGCCCTGCGAGAACTTCCATTCGTAAGCCTCGCCCTCCTCGGGCATGACGTACACGGTCAGGTGGCCGTTGCCGCGCTTGAGGGCGACCTCGATGGCCTCCATGGCCCGGGCGCGCTCCACGCGGCTGAAGCGGAAGCGGTCGGCCACCACGTCCAGTACTTTGATTTTTTCGGGGGGCGTGGCCTTGGCTTTCTTGCCTTTGGCGGGTTCTTCTGCGGGGGCGGCACGTTCGACTTCCCGCTCGGCCTGCACCTTGGTGAAGCCGCTGGCCGACAGCCATTGCGCCACTTCTTCCGGCGAGGTGTTAGCGGGCAACTCGACCGGGAAGGTCAGCGCAATGCGCGGGTCGCCCGCAGCTTCGCAACGCTGCTGCAGGGCGGCCAGAATCGTTTCGTGGGTGTCGTGCTGCACAGGCAGCGCGGTCTGACGGTCGAACAGATGGGCGGCGCGCGCAAACAGCAGTTTGAGGTGGTCGTTCAACTCCGTCATCGTGCCCACGGTGGAGCGGGAGTTGCGCACCGGGTTGGTTTGGTCAATCGCAATCGCCGGGGGCACGCCTTCGACCTTGTCCACGGCCGGTTTGTCCATGCGGTCCAGGAACTGGCGCGCATAGGCACTGAAAGTTTCCACGTAGCGGCGCTGGCCTTCGGCAAACAGGGTGTCGAACACCAGGCTGGACTTGCCCGAGCCGCTGGGGCCGGTGACGACGGTCAATTCGCCCGTGTTGATGTCGAGGTCCACGTTTTGCAGGTTGTGCTGGCGGGCGCCACGGATGCGAATCAGGCCTTGGGTCATGGTGTGCGTAGGGGAAGCAAAAACAAAGCGGCCAATCATTCTAGGCAGGCGGTCGTCGCAAGGCGGTCGGCATGGCGAATGCGCATGCAGTTTCTGCTGGTAAACAAAAAGGGCTTGCCGTGGCAGGCAAGCCCTTGCGTGGGAGCTGCTCCGCAGCGGTGCAAATTATTTGCGCTTGGTTTCCAGCGCCCGGTTCAGGCCGAGTGCCAGCAAGGTGCATATAGCCCCTGAGAGCAAGTACCCGCCAACTGCCATGGGTCCAAAGCGCGAAGACAGATACAACGCAACCAAAGGAGCGAAAGCCGCGCCGAGCAACCAAGCGACATCGGCGGAATAGGCCGCGCCAACAAAGCGGTATTTGCGTGAAAAGTTGGCAGTGACCGTCCCCGAAGATTGCCCGTACGACAAGCCTAGCAGCGTGAAGCCGACCAGGATGAACACGTTTTGCCCTGCGGTGCCACCATGTAGCAGCATGGGGGTGGCAAAGCTGAAGAGGCCGATGAGCACCGCCATGGCGCCCAAGGTATTGCGGCGGCCAAAACGGTCAGCCATCCAGCCTGAGAGCACGACGGCAGCGCAGGCAATCAACGCACCGAGCACCTGTACCCCCAAAATCTGCGTGACCGAGGCCTCGCCGTACAGCATCATCCAGGACAGGGGAAAGACCGTCACCAGGTGAAAGAGCGCAAAACTGGCCAGTGCCGCCAAGGCGCCCAGAAAGACATTGCGACCTTCGCCGCTGCGAACCATTTCAAACGGTGCGGAAGGCGTTAGTTCCATGGAGTGGAACTGCTGGGTATAGGCGTCATCGGCCACCAACCGCAGGCGGGCAAATAAGGCCACAACGTTGATGGCAAAAGCGACGCAGAACGGGTAGCGCCAGCCCCAACTGATGAATTCTTCGTGCGAGAGTTGGCTGTAGATAAAGCCAAAAACCCCTGCGGCGACGATAAAACCAATCGGAGCGCCGAGTTGACCAATCATGGCCCACCAGCCGCGTTTTTCTGTGGGAGCGTGCAGCGCCAGGAGTGAGGGCAAACCTTCCCAGGAGCCACCCACCGCCAGGCCTTGGGCGATACGCAGGCCCATCAGCCACCAGATGGCCTGCACGCCAATGCTGTCATAGCTGGGCAGCAGAGCAATGCCTACCGTCGCGCTGCCAAGCAGAAAAAGCGCAATCGTGAGTTTGGCGGCCATGCTCCAGCGGCGCTGTATTTCCATGCCAATGAAGGTGCCCACCGGGCGGGCGATGAAAGCCAGTGCGAAAACTGAAAAGGCTGCCAGCATTCCTTCCAGCGGGGACAAGAACGGGAAGTACACATAAGGAAACACCAGCACGCAGGCAATCCCGAAGACGAAAAAGTCAAAGTACTCAGAGGCTCGTCCGATGATGACGCCGGCGGCAATTTCTCCTGGGGTGATGTCTTCGCTGTGGTTCGCCGCAGCAAGCTGCCGGTCCATGGATGCCGCATCCATAGGATGGGGGGTGTGTGCAAAGCTAGTCATAGATGCATCGCTCCTGGGGAAACAATGCACCACTTGTACGCCGCTTGATGCAGGTCAACAAGCGAGTTTTATCCGGCGCCTCTGTAGGAGAAGGGTTTGTTGCTACGGCAAAGCGACCCTAAAGGCGCAAAGACCCCGGCCAAAGCGGGGTGTTGGGTGTGGCTGGATTGCCCCAAGTTGGGGGTGGTCTTGACATTTATCAAGAGCTTTTTCTTATTTCAGTATGTCCTGAAAAATCAAGGATTTAGACATTCTTTGACGGAGGTCTATTGACAGCTCGGGGTGCTGGTTTCCTACGTAAAGACATCACACGGCACTGCGTTGACCAGCGTCAAGAAGCAAGAAGATGGTGGACCGGAGTAAATTCAGCAGGTTTTGTAATCCGCGTTTACACCTAACAACGCGCGTTTTTCGCGTTCAAAGCATGCCTAAATCCACGGAAACTCGCGGGCCAGTCTGGCTCGCTGCCGCGGCACTGCTTGCCACCCTTACCGGTTGCAGCAAGGCCGTCGTGCTTAATCCCGCTGGGGATGTTGCTGCTCAGTCCGGCGACTTGGTGGTGACTGCCACCTTGCTGATGCTGATCATCATCGTCCCTGTGATCCTGCTGACTTTGCTGTTCGCCTGGAAGTATCGCCAGACGAATGCCGAGGCCGAGTACGACCCTGAGTGGCACCACTCGACCGCCTTGGAGCTGGTCATTTGGAGTGTGCCCCTGATCATCATCATTGCGCTGGGCGCACTGACGTGGATCAGCACGCACAAGCTGGATCCTTATCGTCCGCTGGACCGTATTTCTGCGAGCAAGCCGTTGGACCCCAACGTCAAGCCGCTGGAAGTGCAAGTCGTGGCACTGGACTGGAAGTGGATGTTCATTTACCCCGAGCAAGGAATTGCTACGGTCAATGAACTGGCTGCGCCTGTGGATCGTCCGATCCGCTTCAAGCTGACCGCCTCGCACACCATGAGTGCGTTCTACGTGCCCGATCTGGCCGGCATGATCTATGCCATGCCCGGCATGCAGACCGAGCTGAATGCCGTGATCAACCAAGAAGGCGTCTTCAAGGGTTTGAACTCGCACTACAGCGGTGCAGGCTTCTCGGGCATGACTTTCAAGTTCCATGGCCTGAGCAACGAAGGCTTTGACGCTTGGGTGCAAAAGGCCAAGGATGAAGGCCAGGAGCTCAACCGTGTGTCTTACCTGGATCTGGTCAAGCCCAGCGAGCGCCACCCCGTCACCCGTTTCTCTTCCGTGCAAGAAGGTCTGTACGACCGCGTGCTGAACATGTGCGTGGAAGAAGGAAAGATGTGCATGCACCACATGATGGCCATCGACGCTGCAGGCGGCGCGGCTTACATGAAGAAGGTGGGCCTGAACCTGCCTGACGATGTGTGCTCGGTGGAAAACGCAGACCGCGTGGTGGCCCTCCTGGACCAGCGCGATTCCCAGGGTGCTGTGGCACAGCAATAAGCAAGGACGGCGGCCTTGAGGCGCTTCGGCGCGTCAGGCGGCCACTGAAAGAGACACAACTATGTCTGGACAAACAACGCTGCCCCACGATCCGCTGATTGGGCGGATCAGCTGGGACTCCATACCGATGGCGCATGAGCCCATCGTGCTGTGGACCTTTATTGCCGTGGTGCTCGGCGGCCTCGTAGTGATGGCCGCACTGACCAAGTTCAAGCTGTGGGGCCCCCTGTGGCATGACTGGATCTGCTCGATCGACCACAAGAAGATCGGCATCATGTACATCATTCTGGGTATCGTCATGTTGCTGCGCGGCTTTGCCGACGCGGTGATGATGCGTATCCAGCAGGCCATGGCCTTTGGTGACAACCTGGGCTACCTGCCTCCGCACCACTACGACCAGATCTTCACGGCCCACGGCGTGATCATGATTTTCTTTGTGGCCATGCCTTTGGTCACGGGTTTCATGAACTACCTGATCCCGCTGCAGATCGGCGCACGTGACGTGTCCTTCCCCTTCCTGAACAACTTCTCCTTCTGGATGACCGCCACCGGCGCCATCTTGGTGATGGTGTCGCTGTTCCTGGGTGAATTCTCGACCTCCGGCTGGTTGGCGCTGTCTAACTTGGGCAACCAAAATCCGGGAGTGGGTCTGGATTACTACATCTGGGCGCTGCAGTTGTCGGGTGTGGGTACGACGCTCTCGGGTATCAACCTGATCGTCACCATCATCAAGATGCGTGCCCCTGGCATGAATTTGATGAAGATGCCTGTGTTCGTGTGGACTTCGCTCTGTACCAACGCGCTGATCGTGGCTTCGTTCCCGATCTTGACCGCAGCCCTGGTGCTGATGTCGATGGACCGCTACTTCGGCACCAACTTCTTCACGAATGAGCTGGGCGGCAACCCCATGCTGTACGTGAACTTGATCTGGATCTGGGGCCACCCTGAGGTCTACATCCTGATCTTGCCTGTGTTCGGCATCTTCTCCGAAATTGTGGCCACCTACTCCAAGAAGCGCCTGTTCGGCTACACCTCCATGGTGTACGCGACCGTGTGTATCACGGTGCTGTCGTGGCTGGTGTGGTTGCACCACTTCTTCACGATGGGATCGGGTGCGGCGGTCAATACCTTCTTTGGTATCACCACGATGATCATCTCGATCCCTACGGGCGCGAAGATTTTCAACTGGCTGTTCACCATGTACAAGGGCCGCATCGAGTTCAAGCCTCCGATGCTGTGGACCATTGGTTTCATGTGCACCTTCGCCATCGGCGGTATGACGGGTGTGTTGCTGGCCGTGCCTCCTGCTGACTTTGTGTTGCACAACTCGCTGTTCCTGATTGCGCACTTCCACAACGTGATCATTGGTGGCGTGGTGTTTGGTTTGCTGGCTGGTATCAACTACTGGTTCCCCAAGGCATTTGGCTACAAGCTCAACGAGTTCTGGGGCAAGGTGTCCTTCTGGTGCTGGTTGGTGGGCTTCTGGGTTGCCTTCACGCCGCTGTACATCCTGGGTCTGATGGGCGTTACACGCCGTGCCAACCACTTTGATGACCAATCGCTGCAAATCTGGTTTGTGATCGCTGCCGTCGGTGTGGCCATCATTGCCTGCGGTATCGGTGCGTTCTTGCTGCAATTGGTGGTGTCGTACTTCCAACGCAATGCCAACCGTGACGTTACGGGCGATGCATGGGGTTCTGGCCGTACGCTGGAGTGGGCAACTTCTTCGCCACCTCCTGTGTACAACTTCGCCAAGACACCGGTGGTGCATGAGGTGGACGCATGGTGGGACATGAAGAAGCATGGTTATCAGCGCCCCACATCGGGCTTTGAAGACTTGCACATGCCCAAGAACACCGGCGCTGGCTTTGTGATCTCCATGATTGCCATGGTGCTGGGTTTTGCCTTGATCTGGCACATCTGGTGGCTGGCCATTGTGTCGTTCGCTGGCGTGATCCTGTCCACGATCATTCACACCTTCAACTACAACCGCGACTACTACATCCCTGCAGCTGAAGTGCAGGCGACAGAAGACGCACGTACTGAGCAGCTTGCACGCCATGTCTAATCACACTATCTCTGTGGGTCAGCGCGAGTACCATCCCGCGCACGAACCCCATCCAGAAAACGGCACCTCGCTGGGCTTCTGGCTGTACCTGATGAGCGACTGTCTCATCTTCGCGGCACTGTTTGCCACGTATGGCGTGCTGGGTCGCAGCTACGCCGGTGGCCCCACCGGTGCTGAGCTGTTTGACCTGAAGCTGGTGGCCATCAACACGGCCTTCCTGCTGCTGTCGTCCATCACGTTTGGCTTCGCGTTGATTCAGCGCCAAAAGGGCAATTTGGGCGGTACCCAGCTGTGGCTGGGCATCACCTTCTTGTTCGGCCTGTCGTTCCTGGCGGTAGAAATCTATGAGTTCTATCACCTGTACCACCTGGGTGCGACCATCCAGACCAGCGCCTTCCTTTCATCGTTCTTCACGCTGGTGGGTACGCACGGTCTGCACGTGACCTTTGGTCTGATCTGGCTGATCGTGCTGATGATCCAGTTGAACAAGCACGGTATCACCCGTGAAAACACCCGCCGTCTGATGTGCCTGTCCATGTTCTGGCACTTCTTGGACGTGGTGTGGATCGGCGTGTTCACCTTTGTGTATCTGATGGGGGTGCTGTAAATGAGTGCACACAATATGCATGCGGATCACCACGATCACCATGGTGAAGAGGAAGTGCACGTCACCACCGGTGGCTATGTGACGGGCTTCATCCTGGCTGTCATCCTGACCGTGATTCCTTTCTGGTTGGTGATGGGCGATGTGATCCAAGACCGTTCCACTGCCGTGATGGTGCTGGGCTTGTTTGCCGTGGTTCAAGTGGTGGTACACATGTACTTCTTCTTGCACATGAACGGCAAGATCCAAGGTGGCTGGACCATGATGTCCACCATCTTTGCGGTGGTCTTCGTGGCCATTACCTTGGCGGGCACGCTCTGGGTGATGTTCCACATGAACACCAACATGATGCCCAAGCACACGGAGTTGCCTGTGCTGGCACAGCCTGCAGCCCCTGCCGCCGTTGAAGCCACCGAAGCAACGCCTGCGGTGGATGCAGCAGCCCCTGCGGCACAGCAGCAACCGGCTGAGGCCGCTCACCCCGGTCACAGCAGCAAAGAATGACGGTGCAAACCCCGGGAGGGCGCCAGCCCTCCCGCTCCACCTTCACGAAGGCGATCCTCGCAGTAGCGGGCATCGCCCTTTTTTTTGCGTTCATCAGTCTGGGCACCTGGCAGGTACAGCGCCGCGCCTGGAAGCTGGACTTGATTGAACGGGTGAACGAGCGGGTACACAGCCAGCCCGTCGCCGTACCTGCACAGCCTGTGTGGCCCCAGGTTACACCCGAAACCCACGAATACCTGGCCGTGCAAGCGCAAGGCCAGTGGATGGAAGGGCGCAGCGTGCTGACGCAGGCAGTGACAGAACTGGGCGCGGGCTTTTGGCTGGTGACGCCACTGCTGCAAGCCGATGGCACACAACTGCTGGTCAACCGGGGCTTTATCCCTGCCGAGCAGCGCAAAGCATGGCAACAGCGCATTGCAGTGGCCCCCAAGTCTGCGGCGGGCGATGAGGTACAGGTGGTGGGCTTGCTGCGCTTTAGCGAGCCCCAAGGCGGTTTCATGCGCGACAACGCCCCGGAGGAAGACCGCTGGCATTCGCGCGATGTGTCTGCCATTGCCAAGGCCAAGGGGCTCAAGCAGGTTGCACCGTTTTTTGTGGACCAAGGGATACCCGGGCAAACCACGGAA
The DNA here is from genome assembly GCF_030162955.1 of Comamonas jiangduensis. Classification (NCBI taxonomy): domain Bacteria; kingdom Pseudomonadati; phylum Pseudomonadota; class Betaproteobacteria; order Burkholderiales; family Comamonadaceae; genus Comamonas; species Comamonas jiangduensis. The sequence continues at coordinate 34,639 of NZ_JARXOV010000021.1, read as the reverse complement.
CAGACGTGGCCGCGCGCGGGGTTGACGGTGATCCAGTTCACCAACACCCATGCGGTCTATGCGCTGACGTGGTACGGCTTGGCGCTGATGGTGCTGGTCGCTGCGTGGCTGGTGGTGCGCCACGAGCGGCGCAAACGCATGCCATAAGCGCGCAGTCAGCGTCGCGCAAGGGGTTCGCAGGGCTGCTTGCTCGCACACATCAAAAAGGCCGCATATGCGGCCTTTTTTTGGGTGAGGGATGCGAATAGCAGTTGACAGCAGCTGATGGCTTTGATAAGTTTCGATAGTTTTATAGTTTTTTCATAGCTGCTAGCGCTTGATAGATAAGCGCTAGAGCCTGATTTGATGCTGAAAACTGCGGGCGCCCCGCTGGCGCCGAATCGCTTTAAAAAGCGATGTAGTGGTCAATCAGCAGGGCTGCGAATACGCCGCTCAGGTGAATCAGCGAGAAGCGGAAGGTGGTGCGGGCCAGGGCGTCCGAGTAGTTCAGCCACAGGCGCAGGGCATACCAGCTAAAGCCCAGGCACAGGGCCGATGCCACGGCCAGATAGAACCAGCCGCTCATGCCAAAGATCACGGGCAGCAGGCAGCCCGCAAACAGCACCAGGGTGTACAGCAGGATTTGCAACTGCGTGTACTTGGGACCGTGGGTCACGGGCAGCATGGGCAGGCCCGATTTTTTGTAATCTTCCACGCGGTACAGCGCCAGGGCCCAGAAGTGGGGTGGCGTCCACAGGAAAATGATCAAGAACAGAATCAGTGCTTCGGGGCCGACATTGCCGGTCATGGCCGCCCAGCCCAGCACGGGCGGCATGGCGCCCGATGCGCCGCCAATCACAATGTTTTGCGGTGTGGCTGGCTTGAGTACCACGGTGTAGATCACGGCATAGCCAATGAAGGTGGCCAGCGTCAGCCACATGGTCAGCGGGTTGGTAAAGGCCAGCAAAATGGCGGCGCCGGTGATGCACAAAATGGCGGAGAACGCCAGCGCCTGCTGGGGCGACAGCTCGCCCTTGGCCGTGGGGCGCCAGCTGGTGCGCTTCATCTTGGCGTCAATGTGGCGCTCTACCAGGCAGTTAAACGCTGCCGCGGCGGCCGAGACGAACCAGATGCCCAGGCAGGCCACGGCCATATCGCCCAATTGCGCCAGGGTGGGCACGCCGGGCACGGCCAGCACCATGCCAATCAAGGCGCAAAACACAATCAGCTGTACCACGCGGGGTTTGGTCAGGGCGTAGAACTGGCTCCAGCGCGAGCCTTGGGTATCGGTCAAAGTTTGTGCGTTCATGCAGCAATGCTCCGCGCGCCGTGGGGCGCATTGTGATCTTCTTGCAGCGCTAGGGCGCTGCGGGTACGTGTGGCAGCCAAGGCCCAGGTCATCACGGTGACCAGGGCGGCTGCACCGCCGGTGTGCAATACCGCGGCCAGCAAAGGCCAGTCCAACACCACGTTAGACAGGCCGGTGGCAAATTGCAGTGCAATCAGGCCCAGCAGCCACTTGCGCTGGCTGGTCAGTGCGGGCTGTTTGCGCAGCGCATAGACCAGCAGCAGCACCGCGGCAATCACCGCATAGGCGGCCAGGCGGTGGATGTAATGGATGGCAGTCAGCGCCGCAAAGCTGATGGTGGTGCCATCAGAGAGCAGGCCCAGCGGGCGCCAGATGTCTGCAGCTTGGGCAAAGTTCATCTCAGGCCACCAGCTGCCATTGCAGTCGGGGAAAGTGCTGCAGGCCAGCACGGCGTAGTTGGTGCTGACCCAGCCGCCCAGTGCGACCTGGATAAACAGCAAGGAAAATACGGCCCACAGCGCATTACGCAGCGGTCTGGAGATGGGGGCGGGTGGCTGCTGCAGCACCGCCTGCTGGTGGCCTACGGCCTGCACGCACAGCAGCACCAGCAGGAACAGGCCGCCCAAGAGGTGCAGGGTCACAATCGCCGGAAACAGTTTCATGGTGACGGTGAGTGCGCCAAACGCGCCTTGCACCAAAACCCAGAACAGCGTGAACGTGGCCCATGCAGGGTGGCGCGCGCCGCGCAGCGGGGCTTGGCGGTGCTCGCGCCAGGCCAGCACGGTCAGCGCGATGATGAGTACCCCCACCATGGTGGCCAGGTAGCGGTGAATCATCTCCACCCAGGCTTTGCTCAGCGTGACAGGGCCGGTAGGCATGGCGGCTTCGGCCATCGCGATTTCGTGGCTGGCGCCCAAGGGGCTGGCGTTGCCGTAGCAGCCGGGCCAGTCGGGGCAGCCCAGGCCGGAGTCGGTCAGGCGGGTGAAGGCACCAAACATGACCAGGTCAAACGTCAGAAACAGGGTGAGCAGGCCCAGCGCCTGCAAGCGGCGTGCGCTGCCTGCACCGCGGTTGCGCCGCCACACCCACAGCAGGGGGGCCAGGGCGATGAGGGCGCCCAAGGCCATCAACTCCAGCAGTGGCGCTAAATCGTAAAGAGGCTGTTCGCCCATCAGCACTCCTCAAGCAATGGCTGAAACATGTCCGACGAAGATCTGGCAACCCCGTATGCACAAGGGGTGTCAGAGCAGAAGTCTCCGAATGGCCCGCAAAGCGGGCGAGCCTCCTTGTCTGGCGCAAGGGTGGCTGGGGTGATCGTTCAGCCGGTACAGGCCACAGATTTGCACGGCACCTTGGGAGTGGCTATTGGGCAAAACCTTGATCTGGCGCAGATTTTATATTTGCACTCTGTGCTCTGCAGGCATGGGCTGCAAAGCCGCCATCTGCGGGTGCGGTCTTAGCTAGAAAACAGGAGCAGCTAGCGCAAGTAAAACAAGCACTTGCATATCAAAAGTATCTGAAATGCTTGCAATCAATGCGCTGCCAGCTCCTGTTTCTAGAAAAAGGCTATTGGTTGGCTTGTGCCAGCAAGCGTGGTAGGTCGGCCATGTCGTCAAAAACGTGGGTGGCACCGGCTTGCAGCAACTGCTCGGGGGTGGAATGGGCGTTGATCGGGGGGCAGTAGCCCCAGACGGTGGCGCCCGCGCGCACGCCTGCGGTCAGGCCGGGCACGGAGTCTTCAATCACCAGACAGCGCTGCGGCGCGATGTCCAGCGACGCTGCAGCAGCCAGGTACACATCGGGCCAGGGCTTGGTGCGGGGTAGATCGTGGCCGCTGAACACATGCGCGCCGAAGAAAGGCAGCATGCCCACTTTTTCGAGCTGCATGATGACTTTGGGCTTGTCCGCGCCGCTGGCCACGGCAATCTTTCCATTCAATTGGTGGTGCACGGTTTGGACAGCATCCAGCGCGCCCTCAATGGCCACCAGCTCCGCGCGCAGGCGGGCATTGCGGCGTTCGTAAAACTCGGCCATCCAGGCATCGGTCAAAGGTTGGCCGGTTTCGGTTTCGATGCGTGCGGTTTCGCTGCGCACGGTTTTACCGATGAAGATGCGCATGCAGTCGTCTTCCGACAGTACCCAGCCCGATTCGTTGAGCATGCCGTGCAGCACGCGGTTGGTAATGAGTTCGCTGTCCACCAGCACGCCGTCGCAGTCGAACAATATGGCTTCAAATTGCATAGCTATCAGCGCAAGCTGGGCAAGCGCTAGAGATTGAAAATTCTTAAAACTGATCGCCGTCTACATAGAACCAGCGGCCGTCTTCGCGCACAAAGCGGCTGCGCTCATGCAGGCGCACCGCGCGGCCAGCAATGCGAAAACGCGCCACAAACTCCACTTCGGCGGTGTCGGCCCCCGTAACCTGAAAGTTTTTGACTTGCAGGCCCAGCCACTTGGCTCCGGCTTCAAAGTCCAGCGCTGCAGGGCGCTGGCTGGCATGCCATGTGGCCAGCAGATAGGGCGCATGCTCCAGCACAAAAGCGCTGTAGCGCGAGCGCATCAGGTGCTCGGCATCGGGGGCAAGCGTGGTGTCAAAGTGCTCCACAAAGCGTGCGCAGCAATCTGCGTAGGCCAAGACGTGGCCTTTGGGGTGGGTGCGCCCGCAAGGGCAAGCGGCGCTGGGCAGCAAAAGCATGGGGGAGTGTATGAAAAGCAGGGCGAGCCCGATTCTGTGCCAAAAAATGACCTCCTGCGGCGGCAGGGGCTGGGCGAGGTTGACGTTTACGTCAATAATCGCGGCCATGAGCAAGACGACACCCGCCCCCCAGACCTATTCCATCAGCGATTTGGCGCAAGAGTTTGACCTGACGACCCGCGCCATCCGCTTTTATGAAGACATGGGCCTGCTGCAGCCCACGCGCCAAGGCGCAGGCGGGCGCACCCGCGTGTACAGCCCGCGTGATCGCACGCGCTTGCGCCTGGTTTTGCGGGGCAAGCGGCTGGGGCTGTCGCTGGTGGAAGCCAAAGAAATCATCGACATGTATGACAGCCCGCGCGACACCAGCGTGCAGCTGGAGCGATTTTTGCAAGTGCTGGGCAAACACCGCCAGCAAATGGAAGAGCGCATGGAAGACCTGCAAGCAACGCTGGAAGAGGTGCGTGCGCAAGAAAAAGAAGCCAAAGCACTGCTGCGCAAACTTACCAAGCCAAAAGCTGCATAATTGACGTTAACGTAAAAGGCGTAATGCCAAAATTCCATAACGCTCAGGAGACAACATGGCCGGTTTTGACGCTTTGCAGCGCGTGCAAGAGAGCTTTGCTTTGCAGGGTGCCATGCAGACGCTGGGCGCCCAGATCACGCATTTGGCGGCAGGTGCGGTGGACATTGGCTTTGACTGGGCGCCGGGGCTGACGCAGCAGCATGGCTTTATCCACGCAGGCATGCTGTCAGCGGCGCTGGACTCGGCCTGCGGCTACGCCGGATTCAGTCTGATGCCCGAGGGCGCCGGGGTGTTGACCATCGAATTCAAGATCAACCTGCTGGCGCCGACGCAGGGCCAGCGCTTTCGCTGCGAAGGCCGGGTGCTCAAACCCGGTCGCACCATCGTGGTGACAGAAGGGCGCGCCTACGCCATCGACAACGGCCAAGAAAAACTCTGCGCCACCATGCAGTGCACGCTGATGGCGGTGCACGGGCGCGAAGGTATCGCGGGCAAATAAAGCGCTGCACAGACAGCCGCCGCCCACCCACTAGCACACAAGGAGACAAGACCATGAACAATCTGCCGGGCCTGAACTTTCAGCTGGGTGAAGACATTGACGCGCTGCGCGATGCCGTGCGGGAATTTGCACAAACCGAGATTGCGCCGCGCGCGGGGGAGATTGACCGCAGCGACCAATTCCCCATGGATGTCTGGAAAAAATTTGGTGAACTGGGCGTGCTGGGTATCACCGTGCCGGAGCAGTATGGCGGCGCCAACATGGGCTATCTGGCGCACATGGTGGCCATGGAGGAAATCTCGCGCGCCAGCGCCTCGGTGGGCCTGAGCTACGGCGCGCACTCCAACCTGTGTGTGAACCAGATCAACCGCAACGGCACCGAAGCGCAAAAGCAAAAATACCTGCCCAAACTGATTTCTGGCGAGCACGTGGGCGCGCTGGCCATGAGCGAGCCGGGCGCGGGCTCGGACGTGATCAGCATGAAGCTCAAGGCCGAGGACAAAGGCGGCTACTACCTGCTCAACGGCAGCAAGATGTGGATCACCAACGGCCCCGATGCCGACACCTTGGTTGTGTACGCCAAGAGTGAGCCTGAAATGGGCGCACGCGGCGTGACAGCCTTCCTGATCGAAAAGGGCATGCCGGGCTTCAGCATTGCGCAAAAGCTCGACAAGCTGGGCATGCGCGGCAGCCACACGGGCGAGCTGGTGTTCCACAACGTCGAAGTGCCTGCGGAAAACATTTTGGGTGGCTTGAACAACGGTGCCAAGGTGCTGATGAGCGGGCTGGACTACGAGCGCGCCGTGCTCACGGGCGGGCCGCTGGGCATCATGCAAAGCGTGATGGACAACGTGGTGCCCTATATCCACGACCGCAAGCAGTTTGGCCAAAGCATTGGGGAGTTCCAGCTCATCCAAGGCAAGGTGGCCGATATGTACACCGTGCTGCAGGCGGGCCGCTCGTTTGCCTATACCGTGGCCAAAAATCTCGACATGCTGGGCACCGACCACGTGCGTCAGGTGCGCAAAGACTGCGCCAGCGTGATTTTGTGGTGTGCGGAAAAGGCCACCTGGATGGCCGGTGAGGGCATCCAAATCTATGGTGGCAATGGGTATATCAACGAATATCCATTGGGCCGTTTGTGGCGAGATGCGAAACTCTACGAGATTGGCGCTGGCACCAGTGAGATCCGTCGCATGCTGATTGGCCGTGAGTTGTTTGCGGAAACTTGCTAAGACGGGCTGGCAGTCCAGCGCTGTTTTTCAACGAGAAAGGAATGCCACATGACTACCACTTCCATCGATGAACTGTTTGTCCACAACAAAGAATGGGCAGCCCAGATGGAGTGCGAACGACCCGGGTTTTTCACGGGATTGATGGCACAGCAAAAACCCCGGTACATGTGGATTGGTTGCTCTGACAGCCGCGTGCCTGCCAACCAGATCACGGGCTTGGAGCCCGGTGAAGTGTTTGTGCACCGCAATGTGGCCAACGTGGTGGTGCCCAGTGACCTGAACTGTTTGTCCACCATCCAGTACGCGGTGGATCACCTGAAGGTGGAGCACCTGATGGTGGTGGGCCACTATGGCTGTGGCGGCGTGCTGGCGGCGTTGGAAGGCATGCGTCTGGGTCTGGTGGACAACTGGACCCGCCATGTGCGCGATGTGCGTGACAAGCACTATGAACTGATCATGGCCACGCCGGTGCAGCACCGCCACGATGTGCTGTGCGAGCTCAACGCCATTGAACAGGTGGTGAACGTTGCACAAAGCACGGTGATGCGTGACGCTTGGGCGCGTGGCCAGCAGGTGTCGCTGCATGGCTGGTGCTACAGCCTGAAAAACGGCTTGATCACCAACTTGGAAATGACAGTCCCCGGCGTCGGTGGCTTGCATGAAATTCACCAAGAAGCGGTGAAAAAAGTCGCAGAGCGTCAGCGCGGCTGAGGTCGCAGCGCATGCCATAGCCTGTAGCAGCAAGAAATTTCACCATGTTTCCCCAGCGACTGGATGCTCCACAGGCCTATGACATCGCCCAGGCGATGATGGATGGCGTCAACCGCCACTATCAGCGGTTTCGGGCGGCCACCCAGGCGGCCAAAGGCTACTTTGAGCAGGCCGACTGGGCGGCGCAGCAGCGCGCCCAGCGCGAGCGCATGGCCTTTTACGACCAGCGGGTGCAGGAGTGTGTGCAGCACCTGACCCAGACCTTTGCGGCGGACACCCAGCCCATGGCCGTGTGGCAGCAGGTCAAGCTGCATTACATCGGCCTGATGGTGGGGCACTTGCAGCCCGAGCTGGCAGAGACCTTCTTCAACTCGGTCACCACCAAAATTCTGCACCGCACACACTTTCACAACGACTTTATTTTTGTGCGGCCCGTGGTCAGTACCGAGTATCTGGATGTGCCCGGTGCCCCTGCCTTTCGGGCGTTTTACCCAGGCAGTCTGGATGCGTTAGTGCCTACGCTGCACAGCGTGATGGGGCACTTTGCGCTGCATGCCAAGTTTGAAAATTTGGGGCGCGATGTGACCTTGCTGGCCGCACGCATTCGCCAGCGGCTGCAAGGCCTGACGCTGCGCGCCAATTTGCAGATTCAGGTGCTCAGCAGCTTGTTTTTTCGCAACAAGGGCGCCTATGTGGTGGGCAAGATCATCACCGGCTACACCGAGATTGCGCTGGCTATTCCCATCTTGCACACCAGCGATGGCCGAGGTCTGGTGCTGCACGCGGTGTTGTTCGACGAGGAAGACTTGCACGGCCTGTTCAGCTTTGCGCGGGCGTATTTCATGGTGGACATGGCCGTGCCCAGTGCCTATGTCGAGTTTTTGCACCACCTGATGCCACGCAAGCCGCGCGGCGAAATCTATAGCGCCCTGGGCTTGGCCAAGCAGGGCAAAACCATGTTTTACCGTGATTTGCTGCACCACCTGCGGCACAGCACGGACAAGTTTCGCATTGCCCCGGGTATTCAGGGCCTGGTCATGCTGGTGTTTGACCTGCCCAGCTTTCCCTACGTGTTCAAGCTCATCAAGGACCAATTTCCCGCGCCCAAGGAAACCACGCGCCAGGAGGTGCAGGCCAAGTACCGCCTGGTCAAGCTGCACGACCGCGTCGGCCGCATGGCCGACACCATGGAATACAGCCTGGTAGCCCTGCCGCTGGAGCGCTTTGCGCCCGAGCTGTTGCAGGCGCTGCAAACCCAGGCGGGCAAGCACGTGGAAATCAGTGACCGCGATGGCGATGGGCAGCTGGAAGTCATCATCGACCACCTCTATATCGAGCGCCGCTTGCTGCCGCTGAACATGTTCCTCAAAGAGTGCATGGATGCGGGCCTGGAGCATGCGGCACCACGTGCAGCGCTGGAGCGTGCGGTGCTGGAGTACGGCAATGCCATCAAAGACTTGGTGGCCGCCAACATCTTTCCGGGCGATATGCTGTGGAAAAACTTCGGCGTGACCCGCGGCGGCAAGGTGGTGTTCTACGACTACGACGAGATTGAATACCTGAGCGACTGCAACTTCCGTGCGGTGCCCCCGCCGCGCAACGAGCAAGAAGAAATGAGCAGCGAAATCTGGTGGCGCGTGGGTCCCAAGGATGTCTTTCCCGAGACGATGGAGCCATTTTTGCTGGCCCACCCGGCGGTGCGCGATGTGTTCATGCGCTACCACGCCGATTTGCTCACCCCCGATTTCTGGAAGGCACACCAGGCGCGCATTGCGCAAGGCCATGTGCACGATGTTTTCCCCTATGAGCGCAGCCGGCGGCTGCTGCCCGACGTGGTGCATTAGCGCATCACCCGCGGTACGTTGTTTGATGGATTGGCACAGATTTACACCACAAGGAGACTTTGATATGCCCCAACACCAAGACCCCGTTGTTATCGTCAGCGCCGCGCGCACGCCCATGGGCGCTTTCCAGGGCGATTTTTCCGATCTGGCCGCCCATGACTTGGGCGGTGCAGCCATCCAGGCCGCGGTAGCGCGCGCCGGCATTGCCCCCGAGCAAGTCGAAGAAGTGCTGTTTGGCAACTGCCTGATGGCAGGCCAGGGCCAGGCCCCAGCGCGCCAGGCCGGCTTCAAGGGCGGCCTGCCCCAGAGTACGGGCGCCGTGACGCTGTCCAAGATGTGCGGCGCAGGCATGGAAGCCACCATCCTCGCCCACGACCAGCTGATTGCAGGCAGCCGCGATGTGATGATTGCCGGCGGCATGGAAAGCATGACCAACGCGCCCTACCTGCTGAAGAAGGGCCGTGCGGGCTACCGCATGGGCCACGACAAGGTGTACGACCACATGATGCTCGACGGCTTGGAAGATGCGTACGAAGCCGGCCGCAGCATGGGCACCTTTGGCGAAGACTGCGCCGCCAAATACCAGTTCACGCGCGAGCAGCAAGATGCCTACGCGATTGCCAGCGTGCAGCGTGCACAGGCAGCCGCACAAAGCGGTGCGTTTGATGCCGAAATCACGCCTGTCACCGTCAAAACCCGCAAGGGCGAAGTCACCATCAGCGTCGACGAAGGCCCTGCCAAGGCCAAGCTGGACAAGATCACCAGCCTGAAGCCTGCGTTCAAGAAGGACGGCACCATCACTGCAGCGTCAAGCTCCAGCATCAACGACGGCGCGGCCGCCATGGTGCTGATGCGTGCCTCCACCGCCCAGGCGCTGGGCTGCAAGCCGCTGGCCAAGATCGTCGGCCATGGCACGCACGCCCAGGCCCCCGAGTGGTTCACCACCGCCCCCGTGGGCGCGACCGAAAAGGCGTTGAAGAAGGCAGGATGGACCGTGGAAGACGTCGACCTGTGGGAAGTGAACGAAGCCTTTGCCGTGGTGCCCATGGCGCTGATGGCCGAGCTGAAGGTGCCGCACGACAAGGTCAACGTGCACGGCGGCGCCTGCGCGCTGGGCCACCCCATCGGGGCCAGCGGTGCGCGCATTCTGGTCACGCTGATTCATGCCCTGCAGCGTCATGGCAAGAAAAAAGGCCTGGCCACGCTGTGCATTGGCGGGGGCGAAGGCACGGCCATGGCGATTGAGCTGCTGTAAAAAAGAGAGCTTCTGGCGCTTATTCATCCAGCGCTAGAAGCCTATTTCGTACCAAAGGGAGTCGGCATGGCAACGGTCTTGGTCATCGGGGCATCGCGCGGCATTGGGCGTGGCGTAGTGCAAGCCTGTTTGGAGCGCGGCGATCGCGTGATCGCCACCGTGCGCAAAGCCGACGATGCGCAGGCCCTGCGTGCTGCCGGGGCTGAGGTGCTGGTGGTGGATGTGGCGCAGCCTGCCAGTGTCAGCGGGCTGGCCTGGCAGCTGGATGGGGTGGAGCTGGATCAGGCGTGGTACGTGGCCGGTGCCTGGGATGGCGCCAGCGCCCACACCCCGCCCACGCAGCAAGATTTTGACCGCGTTATGCACACCAATGTGCTGGGGTTGATGCAGGTGCTGCCACAAGTGATGCCGTGTGTGGAAGCCGCTGGCGGCACCATGGTGTGCATCAGCAGCATGATGTCGCGCCTGTCACAGGCCGAAAGCGGCGCCTGGCTGTACCGCACCAGCAAAGCAGCGCTCAACATGGTGGTGGCCTGCGCCCAAGACGCATGGAAAAGCACATGGGTGGTGGCGATGGACCCGGGCTGGGTGCAGACCGACATGGGCGGCCCAGGCGCGCTCATCACCGTGGAGGAATGCGTGCACGGCATGCTGGCCACGGTGGCGCAACTGGATGAGGCCGACAAAGGTGCCTTGGTGCGCTATGACGGCCACCGCTGGGAAGATTGGTAATTAAAACCATAGCTGCTTGCGCTTGATTTATAAAGATTTCAAAGTGTTTTTGCATTAAAAGCTAAACACACAGCGCGCAAGCAGCTCTCTTTTTAAAAAGACAAGGAGACAAGATGCTGTTGAGCGAAGACCAACAAATGATCCGCGATGCCGTGCGCAGCTTTGTGCAGGCAGAAATCACGCCGCACGCCGCCCGCTGGGACAAAGAGCATCATTTCCCGAAAGATGTGCACCAAGGCTTGGCCGCGCTGGGTTGCTATGGTCTGTGCGTGCCGGAGCAATACGGGGGGGCAGGCTTGGATTACGTCACCCTGGCCGTGGTGCTGGAAGAAATTGCCGCTGGTGATGGTGGCACCAGCACCGTGATCAGCGTGACCAATTGCCCGGTCAACGCCATCCTCATGCGCTATGGCAGCGAAGCGCAAAAGCAGCAGTGGCTGACCCCTTTGGCTCGGGGCGAAATGCTGGGCGCGTTTTGCCTGACGGAGCCGCATGTGGGCTCCGATGCCTCGGCATTGCGCACCACCGCCACCAAAGAGGGTGGGGACTACGTCATTCACGGCGTCAAGCAGTTCATCACCAGCGGCCAAAACGGTGACGTAGCGATTGTGATTGCGGTGACGGACAAAGCGGCAGGCAAGAAAGGCATGAGTGCCTTCCTGGTGCCCACCTCCAACCCCGGCTATGTGGTGGCTCGTCTGGAAGACAAGCTGGGTCAACACAGCAGCGACACGGCGCAAATCAACTTGGACCACTGCCGCATTCCGGCCGAGAACCTCATTGGAGCCGAAGGCGACGGCTACAAGATTGCGTTGAGCGCGCTGGAAGGGGGGCGCATTGGCATTGCTGCCCAAAGCGTGGGCATGGCACGCGCGGCGTTTGAATGCGCGCTGCAGTACAGCAAAGAGCGCGAGAGCTTTGGCCAGCCCATCTTCAACCACCAGGCGGTGGGTTTCAGGCTGGCCGATTGCGCCACGCAGATTGAAGCGGCCCGCCAGCTGATCTGGCACGCCGCCAGCCTGCGCGATGCCGGGCAGCCCTGCCTGAAGGAGGCAGCCATGGCCAAGCTGTTTGCCAGCGAGATGGCCGAGCGTGTGTGCAGCGCTGCGATCCAGACACTGGGCGGCTATGGCGTGGTGAGCGACTTCCCCGTGGAGCGCATTTACCGCGATGTGCGGGTGTGCCAGATCTACGAGGGCACCAGCGATGTGCAGAAAATTCTGATTCAGCGGGCGCTGGCCTGATCCGGTGCGCAGCCACTCAGGTGGCTGTGTGCCGTGCTGTTGGCCCCACGGCTCACCGCACATGGCACGGCCAATCGCTATGAGGCAGCGTGGCTCAGGGCTCCAGGTCGATGGTGAAGCCGCGCAAGTGGCGCGGGGTGGCGCGTGGCAGATCCAGCTGTACATCCGCCATGCGCTGCTTGATAAATAGGGTGGGCACCGCGAAGGCATGGGCCAGCTCTTCCCAATTGCGGGCTTGCATGGTTTGCACGGCGTAGCGCAAGGCCACTTCGGGCAAGAGCAAGCGCAGCGCAAAGTCATTGGCTTCAGCCATGTGGCGCAGGCCAAAGTCCAGGCGAAAGTCTGTGCTGATATGGATGGCCTGGGTCATGCCGGGGCGCAAATGGTGCAGCGCGACGTGTGCCAGCGCGTGGGCCACGACATAACGCTGGTGCACGCTGGGCAGGCTGGACTGCAGGGCGATGTGCGCCTGATTGTCGGTAGCAATCGACAACACAGCACTGGCAGGCAGATCGGGTTGCAGCTGTAAGCGCACCCCCATTTGCCTGGCGATGTGCGCTACGTTCACGGGAATGGATTGATCCCAGTGCAGCTTGAGGATGCCTTCTGCCAACAATGCCATGGGCGGCATTATCTCCTCAGGATGCTTCGGTCATCGCTGCGAGTGGCGCTGCGCGGATTTGGCGTGTCACGGGGTCGATATAGGCGCCAGGGATTTGGTAGTTGCTTTCATTGAACACATCAATGCCGCATTCCAAGTTCTCAATCCAGCAATAAAAGTCTTCAACCGCACGTTTGCCCATGATGGGGGCACCATGCTGCGGCACCAGCATTTGCACATCCAGCTGCCGTGCCATCTTGGTCCAGAGACGCAAAATTTTGTTGGAAACCATGTAACGCCGGTGGAACGCATCCATGCGGGGAATGTGTGCTTGGACATTCACCACGGGCTTGCGCGCTTCAGCGCCAGATGTCATCGATACCGCCAAGTCGCCTGTGAACAAGATACGGCTGATGGGGTCGTAGAAGTGGAAGTTGCCTTCCGAATGCATAAAGTGCGCAGGCAGCAAAATGAGTTCGCTTTGGCCCAGAGGCAGGCGGGCACCACTGTCTGGCACGCCAATTACACGGTCTTCGGTTTTTCCAACTTTGGTGAAGTGCGGGGCAAATCGCTCCCAGACGCGCGAGATGACCAGCGATGCCTTGGTACTGGTCATCCAGCGATCCAAAGACGCGATGATGTCTGGGTCAGCATGGGATGCAATCACATAGGAAAGCTTTTGCGGTGGGAAGTGCCGCGTCATGCCCATGAACAGCTCATTGAAAGCCAAATTGCCGCCCGGATCGATGATGGCTCCAGTACCGTGGTCGACAATCAAAAACTGGTTGCACTGAACGGCCTGACCATCTTCTTCCATCAGGTCCGTGAACATCAGGCAAGCGTGGGTTTTGTCGCGGTAGAGTTCAATGGCCATGGAACTGGGGCAAAGAGTGAAAGGTGTTTACTCTAGGAGATCCAGTCGTTTTAACGCTTGATGCAGCGCAAGCAGCTGGCCTGGCTGCGGTAGCGGGGCAAGGCTTAGGGTTGGGAAGTGGTTCCCCGTGCGGGCATAGTGGGAACCACGGCATCCGGCAAAGAGGCACGCCCTTGGGCGGCAGGCTCTGTCGGTAGATACAGATCTCCACGCTGCCCGCAAGCTCCTAGTGCTGCCGTACAAACGGCAAGGACAATGCACCTGACTAAAATTTGGTAAGCATTCAACATGAGTGAATTGTAATGACCGACCTTGAATATTTAGATAAAGCGGAACAACTGTTGATGGCAGTTGAACAGTCTTGTGACCGCCTTAATGACGATGTGGATGCAGACATCGATGCACAGCGTGTAGGCGGTATGGTGACTTTGGTGTTTGCTAACCGTACGCAAATTGTGATCAACCAGCAAAAGCCACTTCATGAAATTTGGCTGGCAGCCAAAGCGGGTGGTTTCCACTATAAGTTCGACGGTGCGCAGTGGCAAGATACCAAAGGCAGTGGCGAATTTTTTGCCAATCTGAGTCGCTTTGCCAGTGAGCAATCGGGCCTGTCGCTTACCTTTTCTGCCACGCTGGCCTAGCTAAAAGCGCAGCGTTCCCATAAAAAAAGCCCAGTGTGAACACACTGGGCTTTTTTGTTGACAAGCTCTAATTGCGGAATAAATCAAGGATGCGATTGCGCTCTTCGGGTGGTGGTGCTTCCGTAGGCTCATCGGGGCTGCGGTAGCCCGTATCCATGCCGAGGCTGGTGACACTTGCAGAGCCAATGAATTCATCGAAGAACCATTCACCTCCCATGTTGGTCAATCCCTCAGGCACTGGATAGCTGGCAACGGGCACGTCTTTGAGTGCATGTTGCATAAAGCTGATCCAGATAGGCAGGCTCAGGCCACCACCGGTTTCGCGCGAGCCCAAATTGCGTGGGTTGTCGTAGCCAATCCATGTGATGGCAGCCAACGTAGGCTGGTAGCCCGCAAACCAGGCATCCACAGCATCATTGGTAGTGCCTGTTTTTCCGTACAAATCAGGTCGTTTGAGTGTGGCTTGTGCCCTCGCTGCGGTGCCTGATTTAGCGACGGTTTGCAGCATGCTGTTCATCACGAATGCGTTGCGTGCGTCAATCGCTCGCTCTTGCTGCTCCAGAGGTTTGGGCGTGAATTCGGAAAGCACGCGTCCTTTGTGGTCGGTGATTTTGGCAATCAGCCAGGGGTTGATGCGGTAGCCGCCATTGGCAAAGACCGAGAAAGCGGTTGCCATCTGCATGGGAGTGACCGACCCAGCACCCAGTGCCATGGTCAGATAGGCGGGGTGTCGGCTGGCATCAAACCCGAACCGGGTAATCCACTCTTGCGTGAACTTCGGTGTGGTGAAGTCCAGTACACGAATCGAAGGAATGTTGCGTGACTTGGCTAATGCGGTGCGCGCGGTCATGGGGCCTTCAAACTTGCCGTCGTAATTGCGAGGCTCCCAAGGCTGACCACCGGTGACGCTGGCGCCATAGACTAAGGGCGAGTCGTTGATGAGCGTTGCTGGGCTCAGGCCTTTTTCAAGCGCAGAAGAGAAGATGAACGGCTTGAAGGTGGAGCCGGGCTGGCGCCACGCCTGTGTGACGTGGTTGAACTTGTTCTTCTGGAAGTCGAAGCCGCCCACCAAGGCGCGGATGGCACCTGTGCGAGGGTCTATCGCAACAAATGCACCTTCTACTTCAGGGAGCTGCGTGGCAGACCACTTGCCTTTGCTCGTTTCGATAATGCGGATCACAGCGCCAGGGCGAATTTTGATGTTGGGCGCAGCTTTATCGCTCAGACCAGACTCGACAGGCTTCACCCCATCCCCGCTAATGACTAATGTTTGGCCATCAGGGCGTTGCACGGTTAAAGAGCGGTTTGCGACTTGCAAAACTACGGCAGCAAGAACATCCCCGTTGTCAGGGTGCTGTGCCAGGGTGTCATCAATCACATCTTCAAGCGCGGCTTTGTCACTGGGTAGGGCAATGAATTTCTCGGGGCCGCGATAGCGCTGGCGGCGCTCGTAGTCCATGATGCCTTTGCGCAAAGCGGTATAAGCGACTTCTTGCTCGCCTGCATTGAGCGTCGTGTAGACATTCAAGCCGCGGGTATAGGCTTCATCGCCATATTGGGCATAGACCAGCTGGCGCGCCATTTCTGCAACATAGTCTGCATTGACTCCGCCACTGCGGCCGGCGTTGCGCAGTTGCAGAGGTTCTTCGCGCGCGATGCGGGCTTGCTCAGCAGTAATGAATCCGTTTTCCTCCATGCGTTCAATGATGTACAGCTGGCGGATGCGGGCGCGCTTAGGGTTGCTGATGGGGTTGTAGGCAGAGGGTGCTTTAGGCAGGCCGGCCAGCATGGCTGCTTCTGCTACGGTCACGTCTTTCAGTGGCTTGCCAAAATACACCTCACTGGCTGCTGCGAAGCCATAGGCGCGATGACCCAAAAAGATCTGGTTCATATAGATCTCAAGAATTTTCTCCTTGGTCAGGAGGTGCTCCAGTTTGAACGTGAGAAGCACTTCATAGATCTTGCGGGTGTAGGTCTTTTCCGTGGACAGGTACACATTCCGTGCGACCTGCATGGTGATGGTTGATGCACCTTGGCTTTTCACTTTGCCCAAGTTGGCCAAAGCCGCGCGCAGCATGCCCTTGTAGTCAACGCCACCGTGTTCAAAAAAGCGGGTGTCTTCGATCGCAAGGACTGCATCCACCATGACTTTGGGAATTTCGTCAATAGGTGTGAGCGTTCGTCGCTCTTCGCCAAATTCACCAATCAAGGCGCCTTCTGCAGAGTAGACCCGCAGCGGTAGCTTAGGGCGGTAGTCTGCGAGCTCAGAAACATCCGGCAGGTTGGGGTATGCCATTGCCAGTGCAACAGCAATCACCATGCCAAGTGCCAGTGCGCCTGCAACAGCGAGGCCAAAGAGCCAAATCAATGCACGCACCAGCCAGTGCGTGCGAGGTTTTGGGGCGTTGTTTTGTGTTGAAGATGGCTGTTTGCCGGATTCGGGAGAGGTAGGCATGTCGCTCCACTCAAATGAGGAAAAGCATTATAGAAAAACACTCTAGGCGGGTGATCTCAAGGGATGTGTCGTGCAGAACCAACCTTTGGCAGCGAAGCTAGGCTGATAAGGATCAAAGCGTGTGCTTTTGGCAACGGTGCTGCATCGGAGGGCGATGATGGGCACTTGGTCGATTTATACCCTTGCTGATAGCATGCATTCGAATTGTGATTTTCTATTCATCAAAATGAAACGGGAAGGGAGGGGCCTGTGATCTCTATGGGATCCCTTTTTAAGCGGAAACCTGATCCGCTTATTGGTCTGGATATCAGCTCATCAGCAATCAAGCTGGTCGAACTCAATCAAGATGGTCAAGGCGCTTGGATCTTGGAGCGCTGTGCTTCAGAGGCTTTGGATAGTGATTGGGTGGTCGACGGCAATATCGAAAAATTTGATGAGGTTGCGGATGCACTGAAGCGACTGTTGAGAAAAAGTGGGACACGTGCAAAACACGTTGCGCTAGCCTTGTCGCATTCATCAGTTATTACAAAAAAAATCATTCTTCCTGGTGCTTTGAGTGAGCAAGAGCTCGAAGTGCAGGTGGAGTCAGAGGCCAGTCAATACATTCCCTTTCCTTTGGATGAAGTGAGCTTGGATTTCTGCGTCATTGGCCCCAACCTCAAAAATCCTTCGGACGTTGATGTCATCTTGGCCGCCACGCGCAAAGAGAAGGTCGAAGAAGTTAACAATTTGGCTGTCTTGGTTGGATTAAAGCCTGTTGTGGTGGACGTGGAGTCATACGCATCACGTCTAGCTGCTGGTCGCTGGATTGCGCAACTGCCGAATGCAGGCGAGGGGGATTTGATTGCCCTCATCAAAGTGGGTGCGCGAAACTTCAGTTTGCAGATTGTGCGCAACGACGAGGTCTTGCATGACAGCGAGCAAGGCTTGGGAGGCGCGCAACTGACACAGCTGATTGCACGTCAATATGGGATAAGTCTTGAGGAGGCAGAACTCAAAAAGAGGTCGGGAGAGCTACCAACTGATTATGCAGAGGCGGTGCTGCATCCGTTTGTATCTGGGATGGCGCAAGACATCATGCGTGCGCTGCAGTTTTTCTTCACGAGCACTCCTTACCACAGTGTTCAGCACATTGCGATGTTTGGAGGAAGTGCAGGGGTGCAAGGGTTGGTGCAAGCGGTGCAAGAGCAGATAAAACTGCCCGTTCATTTGCTGAATCCTTTTGAAAAGATGTCGTTTGCAGCCACTGTGCATCAAAGCAAATTGAAAAATGATGCACCGATGTACCTCACAGCATGTGGTTTGGCCATGCGGAGGTTCTTGTCATGATTTTGATTAACCTCCTGCCTCATCGTGAAGCTGCGCGCAAACGGCGCAAAGAAGCGTTTCAGATCACGATGTTTATGTCGGTGATTGCAGGGCTTTTGGTGGTTGGGCTGATCTATTGGTGGTTCCAGATCCGCATTCAAGAGCAGCAAGACCGAAATGCATTTCTACAGTCAGAAATTGCAGTCCTCAATCAGCAGATCAAAGAAATTGAAGGTCTTGAAGGGGAAATCACTGCCTTAAGAGAGCGACAAAAGGCCGTGGAGGATTTGCAAGCAAATCGAAATTTACCTGTGCATTTATTGATGGAGTTGGTGCGCCAGCTCCCAGAAGGGGTTTATATCACCTCTTTAAAGCAAACAGGATTAATGGTCGAAATGAAAGGGGTTGCGCAGTCCAATGAGCGCGTTTCAGAGGTGTTGCGTAACCTGTCGGGAGGAACGCCTTGGTTTGCCAAGCCCAATCTTAAGGAAATTGTCGCAGGGAGCGTGGCATTGTCACCGAAGGATCAACGCAAGGTGGTAAATTTTAATTTGACATTTTCTTTGATTCTTCCAGCAGATGCCAATGGAGGTGGTAATCCATGATTAAATCATCTCGGAAAAGCTCTGTTGATATTAAATTGCATTTTCAAGAGCTAAAAACGCAGTTTCAGAATTTGGATCCTAAAGATCCTTCGCTATGGCCATTCCTGCCAAAATTTTTTCTCTGTGTTGGTATTGCAGTTTTTACTATTGGAATAGCTTGGTATCTTTATTTGAGCAGCTATGAGCAAGATCTGGAAGCGGCACGTTCTTCTGAAGTGAGTCTGCGAGCAGATTATGAAAAAAAACTGTTGAAGGCAGTCAGCTTAGATGGTTTGAAAAGACAGAGAGAGCAAGTGCAGCAGTATGTGCTTCAGTTAGAGAAACAATTACCAAGCAAATCAGAAATGGCTGCGCTGCTATCTGATATCAACCAAGCAGGCTTAGGGCGTAGCTTGCAGTTTGAATTATTCAAGCCTGGTTCAGAAGCAATTAATGACTATTATGCAGAATTGCCGATTTCGGTAAAAATTTCAGGAGGCTTTCATGATATGGGATTGTTTGCCTCGGATATTGCACACTTGCCGCGTATTGTGACACTAAACAATATTTCTATAGCTCCTAAAGGAGCGGATGGCGTATTGATGCTGGATGCAACAGCTAGAACCTACAGGTATCTAGATGCAGAGGAGGTGAGCGCGCAGCGTAAAACGCAGGCTCAGAAGAACAACGGTAAAGGATCTGGAGGGAAATGATGTATATAAAACTCATGATCTCTCAGTGTGCAGCATTGTTTTTTTTAACGGGGTGCTGGGGTGAGGAACATGGTGATTTACGAGAGTGGATCGCATCGCAAAAGGCCGTGACCAAGCCAAGGGTTCAACCACTGAAAGAACCCTCTGTTTTTACGCCACAGGCTTATACGGCATCTCAGGGGATGGATCCCTTTAATATGCTCAAACTCACGCAAGTTTTAAGCAGAGAATCTGCCCAAAATACGTCTAATATGGCGCTTTTGCTGGCAGAGAAAAATCGTCGCAAAGAAGAGTTGGAAAGCTATCCGTTAGATAGCATGTCGATGGTTGGTAGTATGCGTAAAGATGGGCAAGACACTGCTTTATTGCGCGTGAATCAGCTGATTTATCAGGTGAAGACGGGTAATTATCTCGGGCAAAACTACGGTCGTATTTTGCAAATCGGGGAGCACAGTATCAAGCTGAGAGAAATCGTTCAAGATGCCACGGGTGATTGGGTGGAGAGAATGACAACGCTTGATCTGCAAGAGGGAAGCAAATAATGCAACACAAGAAAAGTTTGGTACCTTTCCGCTGGTTCGTTGTCTCTATGACTGCTTTAGCGACGGCGCATGCTTGGGCTGCCAGTGTGCAGTCTGTAACTGGCTCCATGCAAGGCGGTGGGGAGGTGGTGCGCATTGAGCTTTCCGAGCCGTTGGCACAGCCCGTAACTGGTTTTTCTATTCAGTCTCCAGCACGGATCGCACTAGATTTTCCTGACACAAGCAATGCGATGGGACATTCATTGGTGGATATTCAACAGGGAAATTTGAATACCGCCAATGTCGTTGAGGCCTCTGGACGAACACGTCTTGTGTTGAACCTGAAAGCTGCCACCACCTACCGCACGAAAGTCAGTGGAAACACAGTTTTGGTGTTTCTGGATCCGGTGCAGCAAGCGTCTGCGATACAGCCAGCTAGCTCGACCAGTCGGCGGGCATTGGCACCATCAGCACCTCAGGAGGGGGGGGCTGCGCTGAAAGACGTGGATTTTCGACGAGGAGCAGATGGGGCGGGGCGATTGATCGTCAACCTGGGGTCGTCCATGGTGAGTGCCGATGTCCGTACCGAGGGCAAAGGCCTCACGATTGATCTCTTGAAGACGAGTTTGCCGGAAGGCTTGCGCCGCAGGTTGGATGTCGTGGACTTTGCAACGCCAGTACAAAGTATCACGGCAAGCCAGCAGGCTGACCGGGTGCGTCTGCAGGTAGAAGCTACCGGTGAGTGGGAGCATAGCGCTTACCAGAGTGATAGCCAGTTTGTGCTGGAAGTGCGCCCTAAAAAGACGGACCCTACGAAGCTGACGAAAGGCCCTGGTTTTACTGGGGAGCGGCTGTCGTTGAATTTTCAAAATATTGAAGTGCGCTCGCTGCTGCAAGTGATTGCGGATTTCACGAATTTCAATATCGTCACTTCCGATACGGTAGGTGGCTCTTTGACCTTGCGCTTGAAAGATGTGCCTTGGGACCAAGCGTTGAACATCATCATGGAGGCCAAAGGCTTGGGGATGAAGAAAAACGGCAACGTGCTGTGGATCGCCCCCAAAGATGAGATCGATGAGCGTACCAAACGAGACTTTGAAGCCGCACGCAATATTGAGCAGCTGGAACCTTTACGTACCCAAGGTTTCCAGATCAATTACGCCAAGGCGGAAGAGTTGAAAAAGCAAATTGCGGACAACAGTGGCAACAGCGAGGCCAGCACGAGATTCTTGTCAACGCGTGGTTCAGCGATTGCCGAGCCACGTACCAACCAGTTGTTTGTGACCGATACGTCCAGCAAGCTGGAAGAAATCGCCAATTTGTTGAAGAAGCTGGATGTGCCAGTGCGGCAAGTGCTGATTGAAGCGCGGATTGTCGAGGCGCGAGATACGTTTGGTCGATCGCTGGGGGTGAAGTTTGGCGGTGGTTATGACAGGGCAGGTCGTGGCAGCATAGGGAGTGGTTACGACAGTTTTGGAACTACGACCAACTCGCCGTTTGTGAACTTGCCTGCCGGGTTGTCGACCGGTGGCACTGCGGGAACGTTGGCCTTGAGTATTTTTAACTCGGGGCTCACCCGCTTCTTATCCTTGGAACTGTCAGCCATGGAAGCAGAAGGCGTTGGTAAGGTGATCTCCAGCCCGCGCTTGCTGACGGCGGATCAGACACAAGCCGTGATTGAGCAAGGTACGGAGTACCCTTACACCCAGACAGCCCCCAATGGCGCAACCACCGTGGCTTTCAAGAAGGCGGTACTGAAACTTGAAGTGGTGCCGCAGATCACCCCCGAAGGCAACATCATCATGGACTTGGACTTGAACAAGGACTCCCGTGGTGAAACCACCTTGCAGGGTGTTGCGATTGATACCAAGCACATCAAGACCCAGGTGCTGGTAGAGAACGGCGGCACGGTGGTAATTGGCGGTATCTTTGAAATGGAAGAAACCAACCAAGTCAACAAGGTGCCGGTGTTGGGGGATATCCCAGGAGTAGGTAATCTGTTCAAGAGCCGCACGCGCGAGTCGACCAAGCGCGAAATGCTGGTATTTATTACCCCCCGTATGGTGACCGATGCGATTGCTCGTAACTGAAGCCTGTGGCTATCGGTAACAATCAAAGACCGCCGCTGGCGGTCTTTGTGCATCTGTGAATCAGGAAAATTTCGTGCATATCTCTCTCATCGGTTTGCCAGGCTCAGGCAAATCCACCATAGGTCGCCAGCTTGCGCGGTTGTGGAAACTGCGGTTTGTTGATACCGACCATGTGATTGAGCAACGCCTAGGCTGCAGCATCAAAGATTTTTTTGCTGCCCAAGGCGAGGCCGCGTTTCGAGAGGTCGAAGCGAAGGTTTTGGTTGAGCTTTTGCAAGAAAAGACAGCATCGGTGATTTCGACCGGGGGCGGGGCTGTCTTGCGGCCAGAAAACCGCGTGGCGCTGCGTGCATTGAGCACGGTGTTTTATTTGCAGTCGCTACCCGAAGATATTGCGCGGCGGCTGCGCACGGATACCTCGCGGCCTTTGATGCAGGGGGAAGATCCACTCAAGCGCTTGCGTGATTTATTGCAGGTGCGTGGCCCGCTGTACTTGGAAACCGCGCATTATGTGGTGGATGCAGCGCGGCAAAATACCGCGCAAGTGAGCCGCAAAATTTGTATGCAAGCAGAGTTGGCAGGATTGCTGAGCAGCCCCGGCTGCAGCGAAGAAGTGGTGGATTGAAGGTATAAACAGACGCAGCGCTTAGTGTTTTAAGCAGTGAACCCCCCCATTCACCAGGCCGCATAGTGCCTGGTTTGTTGACAAAGAAGCTTGCCGTGATCCCTCAGAGCCAGACCGTTCGTATTGATTTGGGAGACCGCTCCTACCCCATCGTGATTGCCAGCGATCTGATCGAGGCGCCAGCCACTTTTGCGCACTGTCCACCTGCTGCGCAAGCAGTGATTGTGACCAATGACACCGTACAGCCTTTGTATGCAGAGCGACTGCAGGCTGCTTTGGCGCCGAAATATGCCAAGGTGCATACGGTGGTGCTGCCTGATGGAGAGGCACACAAAGACTGGCAAACCTTGAATGTGATTTTTGATGGCTTGCTGGCCAATGGTTGCGATCGTAAGACGGTGTTGTTCGCACTGGGTGGCGGTGTGATCGGTGATATGACGGGCTTTGCGGCTGCGAGCTATATGCGCGGTGTGCCGTTTGTGCAAGTACCTACGACGCTGCTCTCGCAGGTGGATTCCAGCGTCGGCGGTAAAACTGCCATCAACCACCCGCTGGGCAAGAACATGATTGGTGCGTTCTACCAGCCGCAGTTGGTGGTGTGTGACTTGGCCTCGCTGGATACTTTGCCCGATCGGGAGGTGTCTGCAGGGCTGGCAGAAATCATCAAATATGGACCGATTGCGGACATGGCGTTCTTTGAGTGGCTGGAGACGCATATGGATGCGCTGCGCCAACGCGATCGCCAAGCACTGCTGCATGCCGTTCAACGCAGCGTAGAAATCAAAGCCTGGGTGGTGGGGCAGGATGAAAAAGAAGCGGGGTTGCGGGCTATTTTGAATTTTGGTCACACCTTTGGTCATGCCATAGAAGCAGGCATGGGATATGGCAACTGGCTGCATGGCGAGGGTGTGGGGGCAGGCATGGTGATGGCTGCCCATTTATCGCTCCAACTGGGCTTGGTGGACGCGCATTTTGTGGTGCGCTTGACCCGCTTGATTGAACGCGCCGGCTTGCCTACCCGCGGCGCCGTGTTGGATGCCAAAGACAACGCAGGCGCGTACCTGCAGCACATGCGTGTGGACAAAAAGGCAGAAGCTGGTGAGATTCGCTTTGTGTTGATTGATGGCCCTGGCAAGGCCATCATGCGTTCCGTTCCAGACCATCTGGTGCGGCAAGTGATTGATACCTGCTGTGCCCAAGGGGTGGGTATTCAGACTGCATAGTTGATAGCTGCTAGCGCTCGTCCAGTAAGCGTTAGCGCATGATTTGGCTTGAAATTCGGAGGGTGGATGGTTGCATCGTTGTTGTCTCCTTGGGCCAGTCTGCCGCAAGCCACACGGGGGCGCAGGTATGCAGACAGCGCTGCCCCCACGCGCACAGAGCACCAACGTGATCGCGATCGCATCGTGCACTCCAGCGCCTTTCGGCGCTTGGTGTACAAAACCCAGGTGTTTGTGAACCATGAGGGTGACTTGTTCCGCACGCGCCTGACCCACTCGCTGGAGGTTGCGCAGCTGGGTCGTTCCATCGCGCGGCCCTTGGGTTTGAACGAAGACTTGGTGGAAGCCATTTGCCTGGCCCACGACCTGGGGCACACCCCTTTCGGACACGCTGGCCAAGACGAACTCAATGCCTGCATGCAAGACTTTGGTGGGTTTGAGCACAACCTGCAAAGTCTGCGGGTGGTGGATTACTTGGAAGAGCGCTACCCGCAATACGACGGCCTGAACCTGACCTTTGAAACGCGCGAAGGCATCTTGAAGCACTGCTCGCGTGCCAATGCCCTCAAGCTGGAGGCGCAAGAGCCCCACGGCGTAGCTGCACGCTTTTTGACAGGACAGCAAACTTCTCTGGAAGGGCAACTGGCGAATTTGGCCGATGCCATCGCCTACAACGCCCACGATGTGGACGATGGTGTGCGCTCAGGCCTCATCAGCTTGGAGCAACTGCAATCGGTGCCCTTGTTTGCCCACTTTTATACGCAGACGCTGGCTGAATACCCCCAACTGGCACAGCCCCATGCCCAGCGCCGCCTGCTCTACGAAACCATTCGCCGCATGCTGAGCGCACAGGTGTATGACGTGATTCACACCACGCGTCTGCACATTGCCCAGGCTGGTGTGCAGCATGAGGATGATGTGCGTGCATGCGGGCAGCGGCTGGTGCGTTTTAGCGATGCGATGCAGACGCAGTCCCAAGCGCTCAAGCATTTTCTATTTCATCATCTGTACCGCCATGAGCAGGTGATGCACACCATGGATGCCGCGCGCCAAATGGTGCGCGAGCTGTTTGATGCATACATGGCGCAGCCTTCCATGATGAAACCCCGGTTCGCCTGGCGCGCACAACAGGCCGCAAGCCTCGCTGCACGAGCACGTGCGGTCGCAGATTTTGTGGCTGGCATGACAGACCGCTACGCAGCCAAAGAGCATGCGCGAATCACCGGGCAGCAACTGTTGCCTGCAGCGATGAATTAGAGAACTTGCGCTGGCGCAAGCGCCAATCACACCGTGGCCTGCAGCCAAGCCATGGGATGGCTAGAATTCGGGCCATAACACAAGAGGGGGCATGGTGCCCCCATTTGTTTTTAAGGGCGACACATGACCGATACCACCACCGAACTTTCCTACCCTGAAGACATCGTGATCGCTGATACGGTGCGTTGGCTGGAAAAGGCCGTGATTGGCTTGAACCTGTGCCCCTTTGCCAAAAGCGTGCATGTCAAAGGCCAAATCCACTACGTGGTGAGCCAGGCAACCGACGCTGAAGGCGTGGCCATAGATCTGCACCGCGAGCTGGAGGCGCTGGCTGAAATTTCGCCCGAGAAGCGAGACACCACCTTGCTCATCTTGCCCCATGCGTTACAAGATTTTCTGGACTTTAATGACTTCACCGAGCTGGCGGATGATTTGGTCGAAGAGCTGGATTTGGGCGGTATTTTGCAGGTGGCATCGTTTCACCCCATGTTCCAGTTTGAAGGCACTGATGTGGACGATGTGACCAACTGCACCAATCGCGCGCCTTACCCCACATTGCACCTGATCCGGGAAGACAGCATCGACAAGGCTGTAGAAGCCTTCCCTGAAGCCGAGATGATCTACGAGCGCAATATGCAGGTGCTGCAAGAGATGGGTATCGAAGGCTGGCTGGATCTGGATGTGGGCGCACGCTGCCCCATAGCTGCACGGGATGTTGGCGCTGCAGCGCAAGAGAAGAAGTAATGGCGAAGAACCACAAAATGGCCCAAGGAACGGGATCTGCAGGCGTGGGCAAAGCAGCCAAACCAGCGGCGCAAGATATTGCAGCGCAGCTGGATTTGAAGCCCGGACAAAGTATTGAACTGCTCAAGGCGCTGCACATCCTGACGCGCGACGGCAAGCTCAATCAGGACTCGCGCCGCAAGCTCAAGCAGGTCTACCACCTGTACCAATTCATCGAACCCATCCTGCAGGAGCTGGGGCAGGGCGGCCAGCCCCTCACACTGGCCGACCATGGCGCTGGCAAGTCCTACCTGGGCTTCATCCTGTATGACCTGTACTTCAAGGCCCAGGCGCAGGGCCATATCTACGGTATTGAAACCCGCGCGCCCTTGGTTGAGGCCTCGCAGAAGCTGGCGGCCGAGCTGGGCTTCGAGCGCATGCATTTCCTGAACATGTCGGTGGCCGAATCCACGCGTGCCGACGCCATGCCCGAGCGCTTTGACGTGATCACAGCGCTGCATGCCTGCGACACCGCCACCGACGACGCGATTGCGTTTGGGCTGGAAAAGAAGGCCAAGGCCATGGTGCTGGTGCCCTGCTGCCAGGCAGAAGTTGCCGCCTGCCTGCGCCAGACCAAGGCCATGAGCCTGTCGCGCACCCCTTTGGCCGAGCTGTGGCGCCACCCCATCCACACGCGGGAAATGGGCAGCCAGATCACCAACGTGCTGCGCTGCCTGTACCTGGAGGCCAGCGGCTACCAGGTGACCGTGACCGAACTGGTGGGCTGGGAACACAGCATGAAGAACGAGCTGATCGTGGCGCGCTACACCGGCCACAAGAAGCGCAGCGCAGCCGAGCGCCTGCAACAGCTCCTGACTGAGTTCGGGCTGGAATCCCTGGCGCAGCAGCGCTTCAAAGTGGAGTTGCCCAGAAACGCAGCGCCGGTCGAAGTGTAGTTTTTTACATACAGTCGCCTAGCGTATTAGGAATTTATTTAATTCCTAAAAAAATAGCAAGAAGCGCTTTAATTTAAAGGTTTTCAACATGAAAGATTGTTGAATCTCTTTAAATTAAAGCGCTTTTTGCTATCAAAAATGAAATCGATAAAAATTTCTCAACCACAAAGTCAATGTTTTTCCTGGGGTTTTTGCTATCAATCCGATGTAGTGATAGTTTTTTTGTTTGCGCAGGGTTTTTCCTACATCAGCCCAAGAGAAAGGATGTAACCTAGATAAGCGGCTTGGAGATGGATGTATTTTTTTTCGTAAGTAAATTACAGTTTATGTAAATTTAAATCTAAGCCTTTTTCTGATTGGTTTTTTCAATCAGGCGGGGCCGTTGCAACTCACTAGAGAGCACTCTTATGAAAATGCGTCAACTTCCTCGCCTGATAGCCTCCTTGGGCTTAACCTCCCTGGCCGTGGGTGCCTGGGCCCAGCAGGCTGCTCCTGCAACGGTGGCACAAGCTTCACCTGTGGCGCAGCCACAACTCAACCAGATCGTGGATCGTGCCATCACATCCCACCCCGAGATCATGGCCCGGTACCACGACTTTGTGTCTTCGCTGGAAGATCAGAACATTGCACGTGCTGGCTGGCGTCCGCAGGTAACCGCTTCGGGCTGGGTGGGCAAGGAATGGCGCAGCAACATTGAAAATGTGTCTTCCTACGACTGGAATCGTCCCGGCTGGAACCTTGAGTTGCGCCAGCTGATTTTTGATGCAGGAGCTACCACCAACCGCATTCGCCAGTTCGGCTTCGAGAAGCTGTCAAAGTATTACGACCTGCGCTCCACCACCAATGCCTTGGCCAATGAGGCTGTGGCGGCTTACCTCGATGTGCAGCGTTATCGCAACATGCAGACCCTGGCGCAGGAGAACTTTTCCATGCACCAGACGACACTCAACCAATTGCGTGAGCGACAGCAGTCGGGCGTTGGGCGTGGTGTAGATATGGAACAGGCCAGCGGACGCCTGTCGCTGGCACAAACCAATCTCATGACCGAGAGCAACAACCTCAATGACGTCACCCAGCGCTACCGCCGTCTGGTCGGCGATTACCCACCAGCACAGATGGAGCCCGTACCCGCTGCGGTAACCGGGTTGCCGGTGGTCGGCCAGACCAAGAGCTTTGAGGATGCCTTGCGCGCCAATCCGACCATCCTGTCCAAGCAGGCCTTGGTTCAGGCGGCTGAGGCTGGTGAAAAGGTCGCCAAAGCTGCGTTCGCCCCTACCGTAGATCTGCGGGCTTCCACCGGCCGTGATCGCGAGCAGCCCGGTGCCCTGTACCGCGACGTGCAAAGCTCCCGCGTGCAGCTGATGCTGACATATCCCCTGTACCGCGGTGGCGCCGACTCCGCACGCCTGCGCCAGACTGCTGCGCAAAACTATGCCGCCCGGGATGTGCGTGACTACACCTGCCGCAATGTGCAGCAAGAGCTGTCGATTGCCTGGAACAACATCCAGCGTTTGCGCCAGCAGTTGCCTTTCCTGCGCGAGCATGAGTTGTCGACCTCCAAAGTGCGCGTGGCTTACCAGCAGCAATTCAGCATTGGTCAGCGTTCGCTGCTGGACTTGCTGGACACCGAGAATGAGCTGTTCGATGCCCGCCGTGCGCTGCTGAACGCGGAGTACGACCTGAAGAAGGCCGAGTACTACTGGTTGACGCTGTCCAGCCAGGTGCTGCAGACCTTGGGCTTGGCACAGCCCTACAACGACAAGCAGCCAGATGAGCAGCAAAACTTGGTCTTGCCGGACGATCCTGTGATGGCTTGCTCCGATGTGCTGCCTGACACCAGCAATTTGACCCCTGTGGCACTGCAGCAGACCGGTTCGACCGCGCCGCGCCCAGCCAACTGATGACGTCCCCCCACTGCAGGGGGCATACAGCGCCCAAGCGAGGGAGGGCACTATGGCAACAAAAAATGCAAACGATGGGCCGCGTAAAGGCCAGCAAGACTTCTCAGCACTGGATGATGATTTCATCCGGGTGCTGGAGGATTTGATTGATGCGTTGCTGAGCAATGGCACGCTGCGATTGACCGATCTGCCGCCTCAGGCGCTGGAAAAACTCAATCGACGCAAGCAGGTGCGTGAGCGTTTACGCAATTCGCTGGATTTGCTGCCCGATGACGACGGTTTGATTTAACACGACAGATACCCTCCTATGGATACCTCCCAAGAGACCCTGTCGGCACCTGCTGCGGTACATGCCGCAGACAGGCTCCCTCCGCACAGCACCCAAGACGATCCTTTGCTGGATTGCCTGGTGGAAGTCACCCGCATTCATGGCACGCCCTACACCGCACAGGCATTGAGCAATGGCTTGCCATTGGAAAACAACCGCCTCACGCCATCTCTGCTGGAGCGTGCAGCCGCCCGCGCCAAGTTCAGCTCTCGCATTCTGCGGCGAGCGTTGCAGGGCATACCGACCGGATTGCTGCCAGCGATTGTGTTGTTGCACGACCGCCGCGCCGCCATCCTGCTGGAAGAACGCGAAGATGGCTCGTTCCTGCTGCAGTTCCCTGAGGTCAGCAGCCCGGTCGAGATGACGGCTGAAGAACTGCAGGCGATCTACACCGGCTATCTTTGCTTTGTTCGGCCTCAGTTCCGCTTTGAAAAGCGGGCATCGCAAGGGGTGGAAGGAAAGCAAGGGCACTGGTTCTGGTCCGCGGTGCTGGACAACAAGCGCCTGTATCGGGATGCGCTGTTGGCGGCGGTACTCATCAATCTGTTTGCGCTGGCAATTCCCTTGTTCAGCATGAATGTGTATGACCGCGTGGTTCCAAACAATGCGGTGGAGACCCTGTGGGTGCTGGCCATCGGTGTGGGCCTGATCCTGTTCTTCAACTTTGTGCTTGCAACGGCCCGAGCCTATGTGGTTGATACCGCGAGCAAGCGCATCGACGTGCAGCTTTCAGCGCAAATCATGGAGCGTGTTCTGGATTTGCGCATGGAAAGTCGCCCCGCATCGGTGGGCTCTTTTGCAGCCAACTTGCGGTCGTTTGAATCCGTGCGTGACTTCATCGCCTCAGCCAGTCTCACCACCTTGGTCGACCTGCCGTTTGTGCTGCTGTTCTTGGTGGCATTGGCCTGGATTTCACCCTGGATGGTGCTGCCCCCAGTTGTAGCTATTGGGTTGGTTTTGCTGGTGTCATTCTTTGCGCAATCCAGCTTGGAAAGCTTGACGGTCAAGACGTTCCAGGCCACTTCACAACGCAATGCGCTGCTGGTGGAAGCACTGACCAATCTGGATGCCGTCAAGACCTTGAATGCCCAAGGCGGCGTGCAGCGGTTGTGGGAGAGTGCATCGCAGTACATCGCCCTGATCGGGGGCAAGATCAAGCTGATTTCCTCTGCGAATGTGAATTTCGTACAGGTGATGCAGCAACTGGTAACGGTGGCGGTCGTGGTCATCGGCGTATATCTGGTGCAAGGGGCCCAGTTGTCGATGGGGGGGATCATTGCCGCCTCGATGATTGCCGGGCGCTGCATTTCTCCACTGGGGCAGGTCGCAGGCTTGATGATGCAGTACCACAATGCGCGCACTTCGCTGGCTTCTATCGACAATTACATGAAGATGCCTGTGGAGCATGGTGCCGATAAAGAGTTTGTGGCGCGTCCTATCATCAAGGGTGGGGTGGAGTTTCGACAGGTCAGTTTTACCTACCCCGGGCAGGCGCAGCCTGCACTGACAGGCGTGAGCTTTCAGGTTCGCCCTGGTGAAAAAGTGGGGGTGATTGGCCGCATAGGCTCTGGAAAAACCACTCTGGAAAAGCTCATTTTGGGGCTGTACCAGCCCACAGAGGGCGTGATTCTGGTCGATGGCGTGGATGTGCGCCAAATGGATCCGATTGATTTGCGGCGTGCCATCGGGCATGTGCCTCAGGATCCGATGCTCTTTTACGGCAGCCTCAAGCACAACCTGTTGGTGGGTGCTCCTTATGCCTCTGAAGGCGACATGCTGCATGCCGCACAGATCGCCGGCGTGGACGAATTTGCGGCTGAGCATCCGAAAGGCTACGACATGGCGATTGGCGAACGTGGCGAATCCCTGTCCGGCGGACAGCGCCAGTCAATCGCCGTGGCTCGGGCCTTGATCCAGGATCCACCGATCCTGTTGCTGGATGAGCCCAGCAGCAATTTGGATAACCAAAGCGAAGCCTTGCTGAAACAACGTTTGCAGCGAGCTAGCGCAGATAAGACGATCATTTTGGTCACGCACAGAACCGCATTGCTGGAACTGGTCGATCGTCTGATCGTGATTGATTGCGGAAAAATCGTGGCTGATGGTGCCAAGGAGCAGGTGATCCAAGCGCTCAAATCGGGTCGGATTGCACGTGCAGGGGGGCGTACATGAAGCAGCCTGAGAGTAAGTCCAACAGCTGGAAGCAACGCTGGGAGAACTGGCTGGTGGAAGGCGATGCCAAAAAAGACACATTGGCGGCGTCTGATCTGGCGGCTGATGCGCAGTGGGCCGCCAGCCAGCAGCAGGCCAAGGGGTCGCGCATCTTGCTGTGGAGCTCCCTGCTTTGCGTGCTTGTTCTGCTTATCTGGGCCAGCCTGGGCTCTATCGACGAAGTGGTGCGTGGTCAGGGCAAGGTGGTGCCATCGCGGCAAGTGCAGGTGGTGCAAAGCCTGGATGGTGGTGTCGTAGAGGAAATTCTGGTGCGGCCCGGACAAAAGGTGGACGCCGGTCAGGTCTTGCTGCGGTTGGATCCTACGCGCTCGACAGCTTCTCTGGGGGAAAACAAGGCGGAGACTCTTGCGCTGAAAGCCAAGGCCGCACGCCTGGAGGCGCTGGCAACTGGAGAGCCTTTCAAGGTCCCTGACGATGTGCTCAAGCAGGCCCCGAATGTGGTCGAGATGGAGCGGCGGGTGTGGGAAAACAAAAACCAAGAATTGCAGACTGCTGTCAGCATTGCACGAGACCAATTCAATCAGCGTCAGCAGGAGTTGCGCGAGACCATGGCCAACCGTGATCAGGCCGCATCCAGCTGCAGCTTGACTTCTGAAGAGTTGCGGGTGACCAAGCCTTTGCTGAGTAGCGGCGCCGTGTCGGAAGTGGATTTGCTGCGCTTGCAGCGTGATGTCGCACGTTTTTGTGGTGAGGCCAAGGCGGCAGGTGCGCAGATTGGCCGCATCCAGGCCGCGATCCAGGAGGCTGAGCGCAAGGTGCAAGAGTCAGAGCTAAACGCACGCAACCTCGCCCGAGTAGAACTCTCGGAGACCCGGGGCAAGCTTTCGTCTTTGGAGCAAGGGCAGTTGGCGCTGCAGGATCGTGTCAAGCTGGCGGAAGTGCGCTCTCCGGTGCGGGGCACGGTCAACAACTTGATGGCCAACACCGTTGGTGGGGTGGTGCAGCCTGGCAAGGACATTCTGGATATTGTTCCGATGGATGACACCTTGCTGTTGGAAGTGCAGATTAATCCGAAAGATATCGGTTTTCTGCATTTTGGTCAGAAGGCAGAAGTCAAGTTCACCGCATATGACTTCGCAATTTACGGGGGGCTGGCAGGCAAGGTGGAGCAAATTGCTGCCAACACGATCACCGACGAGAAAGGCAACTCTTTTTATATCGTGAAGGTGCGAACCGATCGTGCCCATGTGGGCGACGACTCGCGGCCGATCATTCCGGGCATGCAGGCGGAAGTTCATATCCTGACGGGGCAGCGCACCCTGATGCAGTACCTGCTTAAGCCCATTTTGCGAGCCAAGGCGAATGCCTTTACCGAACGTTGAGCTTGCTATCCAAGCAGTGAGGACATCATGCAAGTACAACCAATTTTGATAGCAACCAAGGATGAATTTCTGAGTGCTAGCTGGCAAATTCTTACCCAGCAAGGGCGTGCGCTGCAGCATGCAGACAGTTTGCAGGCGCTGCAGGACTGGAAGCTAGCAGGACATCGCTTTGCAATTGTTGACATGGCTCTGCTGAAACAGCAGTCTGCTGCAGACCAGTGGTCCCGGTATTTCGATGGCCTGTCTGTGCTGGTGCTGAGTTCGCACATGAGTGACCAGGAAGGCCAGCAGGTGCTGGGTTGCGGAGCCAGTGGCTATAGCCACACCCATTTATCAGCGGAATCTCTGGCGCTGGTTGTGCAGAGCATTGAGTCTGGAGCCATATGGATGGGGCGCAGTCTGCTACAGAAAATGTTGCTGGATATCGACCAGCGTCTGCCCGCCAGTACGGCCAGCGACTGGGCACAACCTTTATCTGCTCGGGAGCAGGAAGTCGCACGCCTTGCGGCCGTCGGCGACAGCAATGCAGAAATTGCTCAGAAGCTGTCCATCACCGAGCGAACAGTGCGAGCACATCTGTCCGCCGTGTTTGAAAAACTGCATGTGGATGACCGCCTCAAGTTGGCGCTCAAGGTGCATGGCATTCACGCGTAACACCACGGCGTAGTCCACCCAAAGGCAACGGTTTGTTCACAAGCCGTTGCCTTTTTTGTGGCGCTGATCCAGAGCGGGCCTAGATAAATCCACCTTTGATAGATACCTTCAATCAATTGTGCGTTCCGTATTGGCTGTGCAGCCAATAGCTTTCATTGCTGTTGTTTCTTAGTATTTCTCCAAAGGTGGCGCATTCGCGTCAGCGGTATCTATATTTTGGAGAAATGTCATGGCAAATACTTCTGCATTGGTCACTAAGCTGGAAGGCCAAGCTTGGATTCGTAACGCTGACGGCAACCTGGAACCCTTGCGTGTAGGAATGCGCATTCCGGTGGATGCGGAAATCATTACGGCTGCCGGTACGCAACTTGCCCTGCAAGGCAATGAGGAAGGCGTGCTGCAAGTTGCCGAGGATCAGCAGCTGAAACTGGCTGACGAATTGTTTGTAACACCTGACCCCGCAGCAGCAGCTATCGCAGCGCCAGCGAATGCAGATGTCAACGCACTGATCACTGCGTTGAATCAAGGGCAGGATCCGTTGGCTGAACTGGACCCAACCGCTGCGACGCTGGCTGGTGGTGAAGGTGGTGGCAGCACGTTTGTGCGCCTGTCCAGTGTGATCGAGAACACATCGCCACTTGCCCTGCAATATCCGAGCCCGACGACTCCCACGACGGACAACTTCATTTCTGGTGGTGTCATCGCTGTGGAGCAGCCGGCTACTCCAGGTCAGGCAGGCGTGGCATCTGACGCGCAGTCGGTGAATGAAGCCGGGCTGACTTCTGTCGATGACGTGCGGGAAGTGACCACAGGCTCTGTGACGGTGACTGCGACAGACGGCGTTGCGGCCATCAACATTGGTGGCACGAGCTTCACGCTGGCACAGCTGCAAGGTGACGTGACGCAGCTGGGGGGCATCAACACAGGCGAGGGGACGCTCAAGATCACGGGCTACGTGGCTGGGCCGAATAACCAAAGCGGCACCCTCAGCTACGAATACACGCTCAATGCAGCCCAGACCCATGCCAACGGGCAGGACAACAACACCCTGACAGATACGATTGCAGTGACGGTGGGCGGTGCAGGTGGCAGCACGGGCAGCGGAGCCATCACGATCACCATCGTGGACGACGTGCCCGTGGCTAGCAGCATCAACGCAGGCTCGTTGAGCGAAGACGGTGCGCAAACGCAGTTGTCGGGCAGCGTTGAGCCCGGCGCTGTGGGCAACAGCAACAGCTATGGAGCGGATGGGGCGGCGGCAGTGGGGGCGACGGCCTGGGGCGTTGTGACAGCCAAGCTGGGTCAAAACGCTGTGAATCTGCAGGACTACGGCACGTTGACACAAAACCCCAACGGTACGTGGCGCTTTGAGCTGGATAACAGCAAAGCGGCGACCCAGGCGCTGAAAGCAGGGGAGACCATCACAGTCAGCATGGCCTACACGCTGACCGACAAAGACGGTGACGTGCGTGGCAGCGATGTGAACTTCAGCATCCTTGGTCAGGCAGACACAGCGACAGTGACGTCGAATGCAGGCAGCGGAGACGATGCAGGCAAGGTCTACGAATCGGGCCTGAACAACATTGCGGATACAGAAACGACCGG